>JAZSHF010000048.1:0-38946 GCA_045533115.1 Eubacteriales bacterium | reverse complement strand
AATAGTAGTTAAGGCTAAAAAGAAGAAGTAATTGAATAAACCAAATAATCCCTTTTGATATGCACCCCAAAAGTTAGACGCTTTTGGGGTGCATATTTTTTGTGGGTAAAACCGGAGAAAAAATAAGTGTTATAAGGTAATTTTACATTTTTTGAGAAAACAACAAACCCGAACGTTTCACCGATTGGTAAAATGTTCGGGTTTGAATGCTTTGGTGCGGGAAACGGGACTTGAACCCGTACAGTGTGAACTACACGCCCCTCAAACGTGCGCGTCTGCCAGTTCCGCCACTCCCGCGTATTTTGCTCCGCATCCGCAGAACATTAGAGATTATACCACTTCAATTTGTGTTTGTCAATAGGTATTTTCAATTTTTTTGAAAAATTTTCTCCTTGCCGATTTTGTCGGCAAGGAGAAGCGACTTATTCGCAAATTACAGTCGTTTTCACGAGCGCAGTAAGGGCTTTCTTGACCGCGGCAACTGCATCGGTTGAGGGTAGGGTGTTTTGCTCACCCGTTTTCATATTCTTAATAGTTGCGCTTCCGTTTGTAATTTCGTCCTCACCGAGGAATACTGCAAAGGGAATATTAAGCTTGTCGGCATATCCGATCTTTGCCTTGAACTTCTTTTTCTCGGTATAGATTTGCGCGCGAACTCCGTTTTCGCGGAATTCAGTCGCGAGCCTTACGGCGGGAGCCATATCGTCGGTCATAGGAATAATGAGAACGTCGCTGACAGACGCGGGGTATTCGGGATTAAGAAGGGCTCTGTCGCCGAGAACGAAAAACAGGCGGGTGAGTCCTATCGATATACCGACACCGGGAAGCTTTCTGTCTGTATAGTATTCTGCGAGGTTATCGTAGCGGCCGCCCGAGCATACCGATCCGATCTCGGGGTGATCAAGCATTACTGTTTCGTAAACTGTGCCGGTGTAGTAATCAAGACCGCGAGCGATCGTGAGGTCAACGGTAAAGAAATCGTCGGGAACGCCGAAGCCGCGCATATTACTGACAACGGTTTCAAGCTCGGATGCGCCGAGGTCGAAGAGCTCGTTTTGACCCTTATACTTTTCAAGAGAGGCGATAACATTAGCGCTGTCGCCCGCCGTGCCGATAAACTCAATTATCTTTGTTGCATTCTCATCGCTTATTCCCATTTCGAGAAGTATTGCGGTGACCTTCTCGGGTCCGATCTTTTCAAGCTTGTCAATGGTTCGCATAATGTCGGGTGCAATTTCGGAAAGACCGAGAATAGTAAAGAAGCCGTTAAGAACCTTTCTGTTGTTTATGCGGATCTTGAAACGGCGAAGGCCGAGCTTAGTAAACGCGCGGTAAATGATGGAGGGTATCTCTGCCTCATTCATTATATCAAGTTTTTCATCGCCGATTATGTCGATATCTGCCTGATAAAACTCGCGGAAGCGTCCTCTTTGCGCTCTTTCGCCGCGGTATACCTTTCCTATTTGATAACGGCGGAAGGGGAAGGTAAGCTCTGCTGCGTGCTGAGCAACGTATCTTGCGAGCGGAACCGTAAGGTCAAAGCGGAGCGAAAGGTCACTGTCTCCTTTTGTGAAGCGGTATATCTGCTTTTCGGTCTCTCCGCCGCCTTTTGCGAGAAGAACGTCGGACGCTTCAATGAGGGGCGTATCAAGGGGAGAAAATCCGTAGAGAGAATATGTCTCCTTTAAGATATTTACCATTTCCTCAAAAAGCATCTGCTCCTTAGGCAAAAGCTCCATGAAGCCGGATAATATGCGTGGTTTGATCTTTTCCATAGTAATCTCCGTAATTGTGATGTTAGAAGTATAGCACAACCGTTTGATAATGTCAACAAATTGTAACGTAATAAAATTAAATTACTCTTTTTACTTGAAATTTAATATGTAATATGTTATAATAACGATAATTACGGCTGAACGGAGAACGTTATGATAAATATTGCAGTTGACGGGCCCGCGGGTGCGGGAAAAAGCTATCTTGCAAAGGAAATAGCGCGCAGACTAGGATATATTTACGTTGATACGGGGGCTCTTTACCGTACCGTTGCATTCTGTGTTATGGAAAACGAAATCGAGCCGTCTGACGCCGAGAGTGTCATAAGGCTTCTTCCATCGGTAAACGTATCTCTCGGCTATGCCGAGGATGGAACACAGCATGTATACCTTGACGGAATAGACGTCAGTGCAGAGATCAGAATGCCCGAAATCTCAATGGCAGCTTCGGTCGTTTCGGCTATTCCCGAGGTAAGAGCGTTTCTTCTTGACCTGCAGAGGAATATGGCAGAGACCAATAACGTAGTAATGGACGGACGCGATATCGGAACCGTAATTCTGCCGAACGCCGACGTTAAGATATTCCTTTGTGCAAATGAAAGGGCGCGGGCTAAGCGCCGATATCTCGAGCTTACCGCAAAGGGCGTTGAAACGACGCTAGAAGCGGTTGAAAGCGAAATGTTTACACGCGATAAGAACGATTCGACGCGCAAGGTCGCGCCTGCCGTTGCGGCACCCGATGCGGTTATTCTCGACAATTCCGAGCTTGACAGAGAGGAAACGGTTGAAGCTGCGCTTGAGATAATCAGAGGTAAGATATCATGAGCTTTTATTCAAAAGCAAAGTTTTTGCTCGCAGGGCTTATAAGGAAGCTCTGGAGAATTAAGGTAGTCGGCAAGGAAAATGAGATTGCTAACAAAAATTATCTTATCTGTGCCAACCATATATCAATGCTTGACCCCGTCGTTATCGGCGCGGCAATTAAGCACAACCCGAGATATATGGCAAAGGCTGAGATAATGCGCGTTCCGGTTCTTAAAAGCTTGCTTAAGGCGCTCGGCGCATTTTCACTTGACCGCGGCGGATCTGACGTGGCGGCGATAAAGAAAACGATAAATATGCTCAAGGACGGTGAATCTGTCGTTATGTTCCCTCAGGGAACGCGTCATAAGGGCGTTGATCCCAAAACCACTGCCGTAAAATTCGGTTGCTCTATGATTGCCCAAAAGGCTGAGGTCGGAGTTCTTCCTGTGTTTATTAAGGTGAAAAATCACCGAGTAAGGATATTCCGTAAGACCGTTGTTATCATAGGTAAGGAAATTACTTATGACGAGCTTAAGGCAGTTTCAAAGGGCGGCGAGGATCATAAAAGCGCGGCTGAATACATCTTTTCAAGAATAACAGAGCTTGAGGCGACGGTATGAATATAACGGTAGCAGACAGCGCAGGTTTTTGCTTCGGAGTGTCGAGAGCAGTCGAAAAGGTCTACGATCTTACAGGTGACTCCAAAAACGGCAAAATATATACCGTCGGTGCGCTTATACATAATATACATATCGTAAACGAACTTGAAGAGCGCGGAGTTACTGTTATCGAGGAAAGCGACTTCGACAGAATCTTCGCCGAAACGGCAGAGAATAATCCCTGCACCGTCGTTATAAGAACTCACGGTGCGACGAAATCGGTAACCGATAAGTTACTGGCACTTGAAAAGCAAAATCCTTATTTCAAGGTCTGTGATATGACCTGTCCATACGTTAAGAAAATACATAAAATAGTATCGGAAAATATGTACGACCGACTTGTCGTCTTTGGCGACGAAAGTCACCCCGAGGTAAAGGGAATAGTAAGCTACGCTAACGGCGAAGCGATCGTAATTTCTTCTCCCGAGGACGCTGAAAGACTGAATTTAAGTGCTTTTTCCACAATAGCGGTCGCTCAAACGACACAAAATACCGACAAATGGAGAAAAACTCAAAAAATTCTTAAAAAGGTATGTACAAATCCGATAATATTTGATACAATATGCAATGTTACCGAAAAAAGGCAGACGGAAGCGGGCGAGCTTGCCAAGGTATCCGATCTGATGCTGATAGTCGGTGGCAGAAACAGCTCCAACACGAATAAGCTTTATGAAACAGCGAAGAAAGAGCTTGATAATACTTTCTTCATCGAAAGCCCGTCGGAGCTTGACTTAATTCAGTTCACACCCTTCTCAAAGGTGGGAATAACCGCAGGAGCATCAACGCCCGGCGGGATAATACAGGAGGTTATAAAACACATGAGCGAACTTGAGACCAAAAACAATTCAGCGGAGGGAACCGCCGGCGAGAGCTTTGCAGAAATGCTTGAAAGCTCGCTGAAAACCTTAAATACAGGAGAAACGGTAACGGGTGTTATTACATCTGTTTCATCCGGAGAGCTTCACGTCGACCTCGGCGCAAAGTTTACCGGTATAATCGCATACGACGAAGTAACAGACGATCCTACCCTTAAGCTTGAGGAAGCGTTCAAGCCCGGCGACGAGATCAAGGCAGTCGTTATCAAGGTGAGCGACCGCGACGGCGTTGCCGCTCTTTCTAAGAAGAGAATAGACAATAAGCTCCGTTTCGGTAAGATACTTGATGCATACAACGACGGTACCGTTATCGAAGGCACTGTATGCGAAGTTATCAAAGGCGGCGTTCTTCTTAACTACGATGGGAACCGAATTTTTGTTCCTGCATCTCAGACGGGAACCCCCAAGGACTTCGACCTGAATCAGCTTGTCGGAACCGTACAGCAGGCTAAGATCATCGAGGTCAGAGAGGACAGAAAGCGCGCAGTTGCTTCTATCCGCAAGGTGAAGAACGAGGCAAGAAAGCAGCTTGAGGCTGACTTCTGGGCAAACGTAGAGGTTGGCAAGCAGTACGAGGGCGAGGTCAAGTCTATCACCTCTTACGGCGCATTCGTTGATCTCGGCGGCGTTGACGGTATGGTACATAGAACTGAGCTTTCCTGGACGAGAATCAAGAGTCCTGCTGACGTAGTATCCGTTGGCGACGTTATCAAGGTATTCGTTAAGGAATTCGATGCCGAGACAAAGAGAATCTCTCTCGGATACAAGACCGAGGAGACCAATCCTTGGAATGTATTTACCGCTAAATATTCCGTCGGTGACGTAGCAGAGGTCAAGATCGTAAGCCTTATGCCTTTCGGTGCGTTCGCTGAGGTAGTACCCGGCGTTGACGGACTGATCCATATCTATCAGATCACCGACAAGAAGATCGCTGCTCCCTCTGACGTTCTCTCCGTTGGCGATGTAGTTAACGCTGAGATCACCGCAGTCGACGAGGAAAACCACAAGATCAGTCTTTCGATGCGTACTCTCCTTAAGACCATTGAGGTTGCCGAGGAAGAAGAAGCTGTTGAGGAAACAGAAACTCTCGCTGAAGAGACTGAGGCGGTTACGGAGTAATAATCAAATACTGCAACTATGAACCCGAGGAAAGCCTCGGGTTCATTTATCTTTTTAGTACATAATTTTATGCGTTTTTTGGTCAATGTTAATATATGTTTCGTTTTTTTTTACAAAAAACGCAATAAAAAACTTGACAAATATGCAAAATTAATGTATTCTATTATAGAAGAAATATCGGAATATATGGTATATTCCGTAATGATGTCGGATACGGGTGGCTTTTCGTTTATGCAGAGATTTTTTGTTGACTCAAGCGCGTATAGCGGTAACATTGTTACTATAAGCGGAAAAGACGCCTTTCATATATCCCGTTCTCTTCGTATGAAGAAGGGTGAAATGATATCTGTGTGTCTTTCGGACGGTACGCTTCTTTACTGCGAGCTGAAATCGTTTTCCTGCGACGAGGTCTTGGCCGAGGTTGTATCCAAGGAAAAGTGTGTTTCGGAATCTCCCGTTAAGATCCGCGTATATATTGCGCTTCCTAAGGGGGACAAGCTTGATGCCGTCGTTCAGAAGACGGTCGAATGCGGAGCGTATTCCGTTACTCCTTTTATGAGTGAACGGTGCATCGCGAAGGCTGGGGATAGCTTTGATAAAAAGCTGGAACGCCTAAACCGCATTGCATACGAAGCCGCAAAGCAGTGCGGACGGGGAATAGTTCCCGAGGTAAAACCGATACTGACTTATGAAAAAATGCTTGATGAAGCACTTGATTCCGACCTTCCTCTCTTCTGCTACGAAGCGGCGGGAACGCTCCCGCTCGGTCAGCTTCTTAAAAAGGGCGTAAAGGAAATTTCCGTTATCGTCGGCTCGGAGGGCGGGTTTTCCGAGAAAGAAGCTATGCTCGCAAAGGAAAAGGGGCTTCTTTTGACCGGACTCGGTCAGCGAATTCTGCGCTGCGAGACGGCGCCTACTTTTGTGCTATCGTGCCTATCGCTCTACTATGAGCTTGGAATATAAGTTTACTATCAATTTTTGGAGGGCAAATTATGTCTAACCGCTTGTTTCAGGGAATAATCCATCAGATGAAGGATGCCGTTGACCGCGTTATCGGTGTCCTTGACAATAATGGAATAATAATCTCCTGCAGTGACTTAACGAAGATCGGAAGTATTCGTCAGGGAATCCGCGACGAGCTTTCATATACGTCCGATACCGTTATGACGGGCGGATATACCTATCGTTCTCTCGATACCGGAGTCAGAGCCGAGTTCGTCGTTTTTGTTGAGGGCGAGGACAAGCAGGCGGAGCGACTTGCTTCTATTCTTGCTGTTTCTCTGAGCAGCATCAAGGGGCTTTACGACGACAAGTACGATAAGGCGTCCTTTATTAAAAACGTAATTCTTGATAATATTCTTCCTACCGATATATACCCCAAGTCGAAAGAGCTTCATTTCAGTAATGACGTTGTTCGTATCGTTCTTCTCATCAAGTTCCACGGAAGGAACGAGATCGCTCCTTACCAGATGGTGCAAAATATGTTCCCCGATAAGAACAAGGATTACGTTATCAGCGTCGGCGAGAATGATATCGCACTCGTTAAAGAGGTAAAGCCCTCTGTTGATATGAAGTCGATCGAAAAGCTCGCAAAGAGCATCGTTGATACCTTTGGCGCCGAGTTCTATACCAAGGTATCCGTCGGTATAGGTACAGCTGTTGAGAATATTCGTGACCTTGCCCGCTCCTTTAAGGAAGCGCAGGTCGCTATTGAGGTCGGTAAGGTATTCGATACCGAAAAGAATATCGTAAGCTATGAAAATCTCGGTATCGGCCGTCTTATTTATCAGCTTCCGACTACGCTTTGCGAGATGTTCCTTCAGGAAGTGTTCAAGAAAGGCTCGCTCGAGAGTCTCGACCGAGAAACACTTATGACGATCCAGTGCTTCTTTGAAAATAACCTTAACGTTTCCGAAACGTCGCGTAAGCTCTTCGTTCACAGAAATACTCTCGTTTACCGCCTTGAAAAGGTTCGTAAGCTCACCGGTCTTGATCTGCGCGAGTTTGAGCACGCTATAACCTTTAAGGTTGCGCTTATGGTAAAGATGTATCTTACCTCTAAGCCCTCTAAATACTAATAGACATTTGATTAAAACAAAACTCGGAGGAGCGGATAAAACCGCTGCTCCGGCTTTTGCGTAAATTATGTCACATAATTTACTTATCAAAAACACGAAAGTCGATATTTGCGTTATGATTGAATTCAAAAACGTTAAAAAAGTATATGATAACGGCACTGTTGCTCTTGACGGTGTCGATCTTACGATTAATGACGGCGAGTTCGTTTTTATCGTCGGATCATCGGGCGCGGGCAAGTCTACCTTGACCAAGCTTCTTACGCGAGAGGAGTCTATTACAGACGGCTCACTTACCGTAGATGAGTTTGAGCTCTCTAATATGCCCGAGAGAAAAATACCGTATTACAGACGTAGGATCGGTGTCGTATTTCAGGATTTTCGTCTCATTCCTGACCTGACCGTTCGCGAGAACGTTGCGCTTGCTCTTGAGATAGTCGGCGAATCGAAAGCGAGAATTAAGAGAACCGTCAACTCGGTTCTTAAAACGGTAGGGCTTGAGCATAAGGCAAAATCCTTCCCGAATCAGCTTTCAGGTGGTGAACAGCAAAGAGTTGCGCTTGCAAGAGCCCTTGCTAACAACGCAAAAACGATAATTGCAGACGAGCCTACGGGCAATATTGACCCGAGACGCAGTCTTGAAATTATGAATCTGCTAATTAAGATCAACAAGAAAAACAAGACCGTTATCGTCGTAACGCATGAAAAACAGCTGGTCGACTATTTCCATCAGCGTGTCGTTACTATCGAAAACGGCGTTGTGACGAGCGATAGAGTCGGAGGTATGTTCAATGAGAAGGTATAGACCGACGTTCTTTATATCCTCGGCGCTGAAGGGAATGTGGCGTAACAGAATGATGACTATCGCGTCGGTTATCGTTCTGCTTTCCTGTCTTATCGTTACGGGCTGCTTCTCGATGCTTCTCGCAAATATAAACAGAAACCTGAATTCGATCGGCGATCTTAATGAAATAGTAGTATTCGTTTATGCAGACGCGGGCTATAGTGAGGGCGATACCAAGACGCTCCCTGACTGTCCTGAAACCGAGGGAAATACATTCCTCGGCTGGACGACAGTCCTTGGCGGCAGCGATGTTCAGTATAAAGCGGGAGATACATATAAGGTTAATCCCTCAGACGCTATCGGCGGGCAGATAACGTTTTACGCTGTCTGGGAAAAAATGCCAAGCGAAAACAAATTTACCGCAAGCTATAATTTAAGCGGAGTAAATGTGGAATCGTCGTCGGAGGCCGATACGAATGAATATGAGGTCGGTCAGACGATCACGCTCGCCGACGCTCCCGTTCCAACAAATCCTACCCTTACCTTTGAGGGCTGGTCTCTTTCTGCAGATGGGTCGACAGGCGTTATCACCGGCGGTAAGTACGTTATCGGTGAGGACGACGTTAAGGGAGGAAGGATATCCTTCTACGCGATCTGGAGCACGATGCCGGAGTTCACAAGCTACACCTTCGCTTACGATTCGAACGGTGTGATAGATGAGCCGCTTCCCGACGATGCGGTGCTGACGCTTGATTATATCGAAAAGCAGCTTGCACTGCTTGAAAACGTTGCGGAGGGCGGGATATCCTTCGTATCCAAAGAGGAAACGCTGAAGGATCAGATGGACAAGTATAAGGATTATCCCGGACTTCAGTCCTTCCTTTCCGACAGTAATAATCCTTTTCCCGATACTTTTGTCGTTACCTACGTTGATAATTCTAAGGTTGATGCCCTTCAGCTTCAGATAGAGAATATAGAGGGTGTTGACAAGGTTCGTTGCCGCGCTGATATTGCAAAGACGATAGAGAACCTTAAAAGCGGTGTAATTCTTATATTTACTTGGTTTATGGTCATTCTTTTCGTCGTCAGCGTTTTCGTTATCATAAATACTATCAAGCTTGCCGTTACGAATCGCAGTGAGGAGATTTCAATTATGCGATACCTCGGTGCGACAAAGTGGTTTATTGCGCTTCCGTTCCAGCTTGAGGGTGCAATAATCGGTGCCTTCTCGGGAATCGTTGCATTCCTCGTTCAATGGTACGCTTACGGCTATGTACACAAGATGGTCGGTGCCGATCTTAATATGATCGAGATTATTCCTTTCTCTGATATAGGCGTTCTTCTCTTCTTCGGTTGCATCATCGTCGGTGTAGTTACGGGACTTGTCGGCAGTATGATATCGATAAGAAAAAATCTTAAAGCGTGAGGAATTTATGAAAAGAACTATCGTTAAAATAATCTCGTCCGTTCTTATATTTTCGTTCCTTGTATCGTTACTCGGAACGTATATGCCGTATAATATCTTTGTAGCAGATGCGGCAAACGTTACCGAGGCCGACATTAAAAAGCTCGAGGATAAGATCGCGGCGAACGATAAGAAGATATCGGATGCAAATAAACAGCTTTCTACTCTTTCCGGTAATATCGAAAATTACCTCCAGATAGTCGAGCAGATCGAGCTTAAGATAAGCAATCTTAAAAGCAATATATCCGACACGCAAGACCTGATCTCAAAATATGAGCTTCTTATCAATCAGACAGAGACTAAGATATATGAAAGAGAGCAGAGCATAGCGACAAAGTATAAGGACTTCCTCGAAATAATCTGCCGCTCTTATGAGGACGGAACAAAGGGTTACCTTGAAATACTCTTCGATTCCGAGGGACTCCTTGACTTCCTTACAAGAATCGATCACCTCGGCTCGATAATTACATACGAGCAAAAGGTGCTTGATGAGCTTGAGGCTGAGATAGTCGAGCTTAACAGAATGAAGTCAACTCTCGTTGACGCAAAGTCGCAGACGCAACAGCTCGGTTCGTATCAGGCGGAATCCGAAAAGGAGCTTCAGAAGAGTCTTGACGAGGCAGAAGCACAGCTTGCAAAGCTGAAGAAGGATCAGAAAGCGCTTGAAAAGGTGCAAAAGGAAGCGCTTGCGCTTGAAAAACAGCTTGACAAGGATCTTGAAGAGCTTATAAAGAAATATCAGGAGCAGCAGCTTGAGGATCTGAATAAGAAGCTTCTCTGGCCTGTTGACCCCGTAAATAAGCGTATAAGCTCGCCCTTCGGAAAGCGAATCGTCTTCGGTGAAAAAGATATTCATCAGGGAATCGATATTGTCGGACCCGGGTCGGGCGATATTGCGGGTGACAAGATATACGCAGCTGACGATGGCACTGTCATCACTTCGAAGTATAACAGCAGCTACGGAAATTACGTTATTATTGACCACGGCGGAAAGATATCTACCTGTTATGCTCATATGTCAAGCAGAGCAGTAAGCGTTGGCGCAAAGGTCAAGCGCGGACAGGTTATCGGTTACGTCGGAACTACCGGATCATCAACAGGATACCACCTCCATTTTGAAGTCCGCGTAAACGGCGAAAAGACCGACCCGCTTCATAAGAACGGCTCTAAGACCGAATCCTGGCTCGTTATCCTTCATAACGGCAAGTATGTTGACCCGATAAAGAACAAGGTCCTTACCGGTAAGCTTACTCCGTCCGGCTGGTAATGAATTTTTAATCAAACAACTGAATATAATAAACCAATGCCCAGCCGAATGCGGCTGGGCAAGGGTATTTAATAAGAGTGGAGTAAAATGAAGAAAAAGTTTTCGCTTTTGACTGTTATCGTCTCGGTCGCCGTTGCGGTGATAGTAACGTTCAACTGTACGTTCGTAATTATGAACGTTCAGCATAACAAAGAAATTAACGACTTAATGACGCAAAACGGCTATCTAAGCTCTCTGCTTACCGTTGACCAAGTCATTCGTGAAAATTATCTCGGAGACATCGACGATGCTGAACTGAAAAATTCGGTTATACGCGGATATCTCTCGGGAATTGGGGACAAATACGGTCAGTATATGTCCTCTGAGGAATATGCGGCATACCTTGCAGAATTTCAGGGCAACGCAGTCGGAATCGGTGTAAACGTGATTTTTGATTTGGTTTCAAATACTATTGAGGTTATCGACGTAATTCCCGATTCTCCTGCCGAAAAAAGCGGTATACTGGTAGGCGACTTTATAGTCGCCGTTGACGGTACCAGAGTTGCCGAGGCTGGGTATTATACCTCGGTCGATCTTATTAAGGGCGAGAAGGGATCCTCGGTCAGGATCACGGTCAGCCGTGACAGCGTTGAAAGCGACCTTATCTGCGTGCGCGATTCGGTTGCAGTCGTTACCGTAAAGCACAGAGTTTATACTAAGGATAATGCGATCGGTATTATAAGAATATCGTCGTTCAACGCTGAGACCCCAAACGAATTCAAGGCGGCGGTCGAGGACCTTAAGTCCAAAGGATGCACGAAATTTGTTTTCGACGTCAGAAATAACGGCGGCGGTGAGTTGAACAGTATTCTTACAACGCTTGACTATATTCTTCCGAAAGGCAAGCTTGCATATATCAAATATGCTTCCGGCAACGAAACGTCCTTTGATTCAAAGGAATCCTTCCTTGACGCAAGCGTTACCGTTCTCGTAAATGAGAATACTGCAAGCGCCGCAGAGCTTTTCGCGGCAGCACTTCGCGATTACGCGAAGGAAGGGAAGTACGACGCGACTCTTGTGGGTAATAAGACCTATGGTAAGGGCGTGTTCCAGAGTATGTATCTGCTCCCTGACGGTTCAGCATTCAAGTTTACAACGGGAAGATACGATCCGCCGTGCGGCGTCAATTATGACGGTGTAGGCGTTGTTCCCGATAACATCGTCGATCTTTCCGAGGAAGCTCAGAAAATCGGATTTTATAAATTGACCGACGATGATGACAATCAGCTCCAGGTAGCCGCGAACGTTCTTGCGGATAAATAATATAAAGTATTATAGATAAAGAAAGAGAGAAGACTAATATGGCAAAGCAGATAATTGTAACCGAGGAAGGACTCAAAAAGCTTCAGGAGGAGCTTGAGTACCTCAAGACGACCAAAAGAAAGGAAGTTGTTGAGGCGATAAGAGTAGCTCTTTCCTTCGGTGACCTTTCCGAGAACAGCGAATACGATGAGGCAAAGAACGAGCAGGCAAAGACCGAGGCGCGTATCAATGAGCTTGAGGAAAGCCTTATGAACGTTAAAGTTATCGCAGACAGCGAGGTAAATACCGATGCGGTTAACGTAGGAAACCGCGTGCTTGTATACGACGTTGAATTCGAAGAGGACATCGAGTATACGATAGTCGGCTCTACCGAGGCGGATCCGATTGAAAATAAGATCTCCGATCAGTCTCCTATCGGTGAGGCGCTTATCGGAAGAGCAGTCGGTGACGTAGTGGACGTTCATACTCCCGGCGGAATTATCAAGCTTGAGATCAAAGAGATAATGAAGTAATAATACCTTAAGGCAGGTAAATACAATGGATAATCAAAGACAGAATAATCAGCAAGAGCAGGATATAGGTCAGCTTCTCAAGGTTAGACGCGAAAAGCTCGCCGATCTTCAGGCGCAGGGAAAGGACCCTTTCGTAATTACTAAGTACGATCAGACGCATCACGCCGCGGATATCAAGTCAGACTTCGATGCCCACGAGGGTAAGGAGGTCTCTGTTGCAGGCAGAATGATGTCGAAAAGAATTATGGGTAAGGCGTCCTTCTGCAACCTTCAAGACCTAAGCGGAAACATACAGTCCTACGTTACCCGCGACGACCTCGGCGAAGAAGAGTATGCTTCATTTAAGAAGCTCGATATCGGCGACGTTGTCGGTATCAAGGGAACGGTTTTCAAGACGAAAACAGGTGAGACCTCTATCCACGCAACGTCCGTTACACTTCTATCAAAGAGCCTTCAGATACTTCCTGAGAAGTTCCACGGGCTTACAAATACCGATATGCGCTATCGTCAGCGTTATATCGACCTCATTATGAACGAGGAAGCTAAAAAGACCTTTATCAATCGTTCAAAGATAATCAACGCTATCCGCCGTTACCTCGATGGTCAGGGATTTATGGAGGTTGAAACTCCTATGCTCGTAAGTAACGCGGGCGGTGCGGCTGCAAGGCCTTTCGATACGCATTTTAACGCCCTTGATATCGACGTCAAGCTCCGCATCTCTCTTGAGCTTTACTTAAAGCGGCTTATCGTCGGCGGTCTTGAGAAGGTCTATGAGATAGGCAGAGTTTTCCGTAACGAGGGACTTGATACACGTCATAACCCCGAGTTTACGCTTATGGAGCTCTATCAGGCGTATACCGATTATCACGGTATGATGGACCTGACCGAGAATATGTTCCGCCACGTAGCTAAAGAGGTCCTCGGTACAACGACGATCACCTACAACGGCGTCGAAATGGATCTCGGCAAGCCCTTTGAGCGCACAACAATGGTTGACGCGGTTAAAAAGTATTCCGGCGTTGATTTTAATGAGATCAAGACGCTCGATGAAGCTCGCGCAGTAGCCAAGGAGCATCACGTTGAGTACGAGGAACGCCACCTTAAGGGCGATATTCTCAACCTCTTCTTTGAAGAGTTTGTAGAAGAGCACCTTATTCAGCCGACCTTCGTTATGGATCATCCTATTGAAATTTCTCCCCTTACTAAGAAGAAGCCCGAGAATCCCGAGTACGTTGAGCGTTTCGAGATGTTTATGAACGGCTGGGAAATGTGTAACGCTTATTCCGAGCTTAACGATCCTATCGATCAGCGCGAGCGCTTTAAGGCACAGGAAGCATTGCTTGCACAGGGCGACGAGGAAGCAAATACTACCGACGAGGACTTCCTTTATGCCCTCGAGCTCGGTATGCCCCCCACGGGCGGCATCGGCTACGGTATTGACCGTATGGTTATGCTCCTTACCGACAGCGCATCTATCCGCGACGTGCTTTTGTTCCCAACAATGAAGCCTATCGACTAAAACCTAACCCATATAAATAATCAGGCAAATATCCATGGATAAATACAAAATTATTGACGCGCACTGTCACATATACCCCGATAAGATAGCGCAGAAAGCGTCGGATAGCACCGGTGCATTTTACGATATCCAGATGCACATGGACGGAAAGACCGCGACTCTCCTTGAACACGGAAGCAAGGCGGGGATCGATCATTTTATCGTTCAGTCTGTAGCGACGACACCTAAGCAGGTTTCAAGTATAAACCACTTTATAGCAGCATCTGTTGCCGAGAGCAACGGAAGATTTACCGGTCTTGGCACTCTTCATCCCGACAGCGAGGATATAGAATCCGACGTAAATGAAGTAATTGAACTTGGACTAAAAGGCGTTAAGCTTCATCCCGATATTCAGCGCTTCAAGCTTGACGACTACCGTATGCTCAAAATTTACGAGCTGTGCGAGGGTCGATTGCCTCTCCTCGTTCATACGGGAGATAACCGCTTCGACTACTCGAATCCGAACAGGATCGTACCGATTCTTGATATTTATAAGAACCTTACGTTTATAGGTGCTCATTTCGGCGGATGGTCGATTTGGGAGGAAGCGACGAAGAAGCTCAAGGGGTATAATAACTTCTACGTTGACTGCTCCTCATCGCTTTATGCGATCTCTACGGAGACGGCGGGGAAGCTTATAAGAGAGTACGGAGTAAACCGAGTGCTTTTCGGAACCGATTATCCTATGTGGGATCCTACCGAGGAGGTCGAGAGATTTTTGAAGATCGACCTGACGGAAGAAGAGCGACAGGATATTTTCTATAACAACGCCGCGCGTCTTTTTAACATTAAATAACATAAAACAACCGATGATTTAATATCATCGGTTGTTTTATGTTATCAAAATATTCCGACAAGCCGCAAAAGGAAGCAGGAAAGGAAAACGGATAAAACCGAGAACATGGTAGTAAATACGACTATCTGCCCCGCGAGTGATGTGTCGCCGCCCATTTCCTGTGTCATAGGAACACTTGAAACCGCAACGGGTGTTGCAAACACTGCAATAAGAACTGCAAACTGACCTCCATTAAAGGTGTTAGAAAAGAGCAGGTAAGCAAATCCGATTCCGACGATTGGGAGAATGAGAGTTCTCATAGTTATCGCAAAGGAGAGCTCGCGGCGAAGCTCCTTGATGGCTGAAAACTCAAACTGTGCGCCAAGCGTGAGCAGTGCTAAAGGAGTAGCGAGAGCACCCATATCTTCAAGCACGCTCCAAATTATCCTTATGTTTTCGGGGCGGAAGGAAATGCCGTAATTACTAAGAATGTTTTTAGTAAAGAGAAATATAAGTCCAAGAGCTATGCTGTCAATAAGGGGATTCTTAAGAATGCCGAGCAGGATATTCTTTACGCTCGGTCTCTTTTGACCGTCGACGAACATTGATAGACTTATTACTGCCAAGACATTATAGAACGGCACGACTATTGCTGATAATACCGTTGCGGTCAATACGCCCGCCTCACCTGCGATCGAAGCCGCGAGTGGAATACCGACCAAGGCGTAGTTTGAACGAAACGAGCCCTGAAGAAGCACGCCGCGCTTAGCTGCATCCTTTGTAAATGCGCAAACGATCGGTATCATAATTAAAAATATCGCCGCGACAGCTGCGATAACGTAGCAGATATAACTGAGCTCCTTTAGAGAAAAGCCTGTTATGCGGTACGCATTAAGAAACAGCATTATTGGGAGAAAGACGCGAAAAACAAGGCGGTTTAGCGCTTGAGTTGTGCTCTGATCAATCAGACCGATGCGCTTTATAAAATAGCCGACTGCGACCGTCAATACGATCGGCATAACTGCGTTAAGAGAAAATGATAATGCTTCCATGTTGTTCACTCGTTATTATTATTTTCGTTGTCGGACAAATCTTTCGTTTTTTTGCCCTTAAAGTGGTCGATGATACCGCCGAGACAAAGTCCGGAACCTATACCGATCGACATACCGATCGGTATATTCCCTGACGGTGCGCCGATTGCCATACCAACACTGATGCCTATGCACATAAATATAGGCATATATATTGTATTCATTTTAGGTTTTTTATCGTTCATCATAATAACCTCCGCATTTTAACTTCGGAAACCTCACAGGCATTAACTTCTCGTGAAACCGTTTGCTGTCGCCATCAGTGTCATAAGTTGTCTCCCGGTAAAATTATATCATCTAATAATATATCATACCATGTGTAATAAATCAATGTTTTAAGAAAAGATATGTCATTTTTTCCGTAACAACTCTTTGAATATTGACAGTCAGGATACTATATGATATAATAAACCCCGGATAACGACTTCTTAACAAGGATACTCTTAAATGATATTCAAGCCAAAAAAATCGCCGTATCACGGTCTTTGGGCATTCGTGCTGTTTATGATGCTTCCTTCGGTTGTGATGACTCTGATAGCATATTCTGCGATATCAAGATGGCAATCGCAGTTTACAAATGAGTTTAACCTTGCGATGGCGAAAGTGATCGGCTTCGGACTTGGAATATTATTTCACATTTCCTGTATTATTGTAGGTGCCTTCAAGGAAGATTTTTACGCGGTGAAAACGCGCCTTAAAGAATTCTTCTCAAATTTGCGGATCTCACCTAAAACTGCATTCCGATGGTATTGGGAGGACGTTAAAACGCTTGGTCTGGCCTTCTATATAGACCTTGCGCTTTTTGGCTTTAATATCTACGTTTTCGCAGATGCACTTAATGACTATTTCGCCATGAACGGCGTTATATAATAAAAAATTCAAAGGAGACATTATGTTAAAGGCAGGATTTTCACGAGTAAATATTAACCCTATGATGGGTATAGGCATTGATGGATATTATATTCCGCGTTATGCTGACGGAATTCTTGACGATCTCGAAGCAAACGCTGTTTCGATTTCTGTCGATGACGATAGACAGGTGTTCGTTGCATAGACGCTACGGGAAACGTTAAAAACATCGTTGACGCTGTTAAATCGGAATGCAACAAACGTTACGGACTACCTCTCGAAACCGTACATATCGCCGCAACGCATACGCATACCGCGCCCCCCAACGATCTCGAAAGCAGTGATGCGCTTGTAAAGCAGTATTCTGAAATGCTCGTTTTGAAGCTTGTTGACGCCGTTAAATTCGCCATAGACGACGAAAAGCCCGCGAAGCTTGACTTCGGTGCAAGCGAAGCAAAGAACATCGGCTTCTACCGCCGCTTCATTATGAAGGACGGCTCGACAAGAACCAACCCGGGTGTAGGCAATCCTGATATACTCAAGCCGATAAGCGAGATCGACCAGAGCGTGAGCGTCCTCCGTCTTGACCGCGATGGCGCAAAGACCATCGTTATGGTAAACTACGCAAATCACGCTGATACTGTCGGCGGATGCAAGCTTTCTGCTGATTGGCCGGGATTCGCGAGAAGAACGGTTGAGCGTGCAATCGATAACACAGTTGCCGTCATCTATAACGGCGCTGAAGGCGATATCAACCATGTAAACGTGTCCCCGAAGGGCGGAGACAATAACGACCTTACAAACGATTTTGACGACGTTATGCGCGGTTACGGTCACGCACGTCATATGGGTAACGTTATAGCTGCGGCAGTGCTTCAGGTTTACGATAAGGTGGAGTACGTCGTCGCAGACAAGCTCGCTCACAAGACAATTACCGTAAACGTTCCTGCAAACAAGGCAACGGAAGAAGAGCTTCCCGAAGCTATCCGCATAAATGATCTTCATAACGCAGGCAAAGACGACGAGCTTCCTTACACCGGTATGGAGCTTACTTCTGTCATTGCAGAAGCCGGCAGAATGGTAAGACTGATGAACGCCCCCGATTATTTCTGTACCAGCGTATCTGCTGCAAGGCTCGGCAGAATCGGATTTATCACTTTACCGGGTGAAGCATTCTCGGATGTCCAGGTTGCACTTAAAAAGGCAGATGGCTATGACTGCGTCTTCGTTATCGGTCTTGCCGACGAGCGTTCCGGCTATTTCCCGACGATGAGCGCGTACGATGAAGGCGGCTACGAAGCGAGATGCTCCAGCTTCCGTGCAGGTGTCGGCGAACTTTATATTGAAGAAGGCAAAAAGCTTCTCGAATCACTTTAACATCAAAAGGTCTCAACGCCAAGCGTTGAGACCTTCTTCTATTTTACTTTTTTGCCGCAAAGGGTAATACACTTTTTAGCGAGCGCTTCCATCGCATCGACGATATCACCGCTATGTAAAGTCAGATTGTTATCGGAATTGATTACCGAAAGCTCGGTGCAACCGAGAATGATAACGTCACAACCATCATGGCGCAGCTCGTCGATCACCTTGAGAAAGGCGTGAACATCGACGTCCTTGCCGGCCTTCACCTGACGGTAAATAATGTCCATAATGACTTTTTGGCTATCCTTTGAGGGCGGAATGCACGAAAGAGCGCGTTTCTCGATTACCCTTGAATAAACTCCGCTCTCGACAGTGCCGTCGGTCGCAAGAATGCCGATTTTCTTTAGATTCGGCTTCTTATCTATTGCTGCATTTACTGCTTCTTCTATCATATTGACTATCGGAATGGAGCACGACGCCTGAAGCTCATCATAAAAGTAATGAGCGGTATTGCAGGTTATTACGATATAATCGCAACCGAAATCAGTAAGCTTGTTTAGCCCCGCCTTCATTTTCGGTACGGGATCAGTATCGCTTTTTCCGAGGATGTAAGATGTTCGGTCCGGTATCGTATTGTCGTTAAACATAAAAAGCGGGATATGGTCTTGATCGGATTCCGAGTCGGTCATATTTATAACCGTTTCCGCGAAACGGACGGATGCAAGGGGGCCTACACCGCCAAGTATGCCAAGTGTTTTAGTTTCCATAATCATTTATCAAGCTTTCCGTAAACCGGAACGGATGTTTTTTCCATTCTGCGGTATTTTCTGTACTGATTGAAGTATGCACCGACAACGTAATAAGCGCGCTTCAGGTTCATATCGGGCTTATAATATAGAGGATAACTGTACTTGCCCGACCAAAACAGCTCCTTTGCCTTCCTTTTAAGCTCGGGGTGCTTCTTAGTATATCTCTTAATGATGCCCATAGGAACGACGGTAAACAGGTGCTCGGTATTGTCTGCAACGGTATACTCAAGCTCCTTTTGGTAAATAAGATCGTCAACGATCCATTTTACTGTGTTGAATCCGCTTCCCGTAACGTAGAAATTGCTTCTTCCGAGGCGGACGTTGATCTCAAAGAAATTGTAACTTCCATCACGCTCGTCGTACTTAATGTCAAAGTTTGCAAATCCTGTATATCCAATGTGCTCAAGGAATCTCGTCGCCGCTTCTACGATCTTATCGTCGACGTCATTTATTATAACTACGGGATTTCCGATAGCGGACGGCGTGTGATCCTCAAGAAGAACGCGACCGAGTGAAGCGAACTTGACCTTGCTGTTTCTGTCACAGTAGCAGGTGAGAACTCTCATATTCGTGTCGTCGCCGGGAATACAGTCTTGAATTAAGAACTTGTAATCGTAGCTCGACTTCTCAAGATTTAAAAGCATTGCCCTGAGGTCAGCTTCGTTTTCAAAGCGGAACACCTTTTTCTTTCCGTCAAACTTTGCGTAATGATAAAGAGCGGAATTGGCGCATTTTGCAATTACAGGATAGGGGAAATCAAATTTGAGATCGTTTTCCTTACCGCATTCGTAAACGTAGGTCTTTGGATGGTCAATACCAAGCTCGTCGCAGATCTCGTAGAACTTGTCCTTAAGAACGATCTTGTCGAGGAGCTCCTTGTCGATATAAGGAATTACGAAATAAGGTGCAAGCTTTTCCTTATTGTCAACGATGGCGCGAACGTACCAATCTCCGCAGCCCATAAGTATAAGCTTCTTTTTGCCCTTGAGTTCCTCGCCGACAGTGATGAGACGGGATACAAGAGCGTTAACGTCCTCAAGGTCGGGAAAAACTCTGTTTTCGCAAAGCTTACTTTTTGCAATTATATTTGCCTTAGCGCGGCTGAGAACGAGCGATTTTATTTTATATTCCTCGTAATAGGAACGTACAAGGCTGTAAGCGGTTATGTCGGCTCCGAGAATAACGGGAAGAAATTCCTTTTCGACAAATTTCATTATTTGATCTCCTTGTTAAGATAATTGATTACCGAAGCGGGGAGAGCGTCAGTCAGATCCTCGCCGTATTTTATCATTTCTCGGGCATAGGTCGACGAAACGTGAGAATACTCGGGCTTGGCAGGGAAAAATACTGTTTCGGGTTTGTTCCGAAGTCCTCGGTTTATCGTCGCAAGAGAAGCTTCATAAGAGAGGTCTGCGCCGTCGCGAACACCGCGAACTATAACCGAAATATCGTTAATCTCGGTGTACTCTGTAAGAAGTCCGTCACAGACGGCAACCTTTACGTTATCAATTCCATTGCAAGCAAGCTCGACCATCTCGATGCGATCGGCGCAGTCAAACATTCCTTTTTTCTCAGAATTGATGCAGATAAGAACGTGAAGCTCATCAAAAATTACAGATGCACGCTTGATAATATCAACGTGTCCGTTAGTGATCGGATCAAAGCTTCCGGAAAATACTGCTTTCATATCAGTCACCGCCTTCTTCGGTTTTTTCGAGAATAGTTATATACGCTTTGCCGTATTTTGCATGCTTGTACAGCGTTGAGCCTTTGCACGTAAACGGTTCCGCCTTGTCGCTTTCGCAAACAATATACCCGCCGTTTTCAAGCAGATCGCCATCTGCGATTTTTTTGAGAGCATCATTAAGGTAATCGGAGCTGTAAGGCGGATCAAGGAAAATAATGTTAAATTTTTCCTTGCCCGAAAGGGAACGGAGAGCCGATTTGTAATCGGTACAAACGAGACGCACTCTGTCAAACAGCTTGGTCTTTCTGGCGTTACGCTTGATGAGCTCAAACGCATCGTTGTTGGCTTCGCATATAAATGCAGAAAGAGCGCCACGACTCAATGCTTCAAGAGCCATTTGTCCCGAACCGCCGAAAAGGTCAAGCACCTTTCTGCCTTCAATATCGCACTGTAACGTGTTGAATATAGCCATTTTTGCCCGCTCGGATGTTGGGCGGGTGTTTTCGCCCTCAAGGGTTTCGAGCTTCATTCCTCTTGCGCTTCCTGTTATAATTCGCATCATAGTGTTTATTCCTTGTTGTTGAAATATTTGATAATATTTTCAGCGTTTGCCCTTGTTATGCCTTTTACGGCAACAAGCTCGTCAAATGTGGCGTTTTTAACGCCGTTAAGACCGCCAAATACGGTGAGCAGGGTTTTTGCCTTGCTTGGGCCTATGCCGCTGATATTTTGAAGTGTAGAGCGTTTGAGTGTCTTGCGCTTCGAGGCCGTCATTCTTGAAACTGTATAACGGTGGACTTCCTCTTGAAGCTTGTATATTAAGAGAAAGACCGGCTGTTCTCTTGCGATACTGATCTCCTCGTCCTCGGTCGTCAGTGCGCGTGTTTTATGGTACTCATCCTTGACCATTCCGAACACGGGAATGTCAATGCCCATTTCATCTAAAACAGGCTTGATCACGCTGACGTGCGTCTTGCCGCCGTCGAGAAGAAGCAGATCGGGAAATTCGTCCTCGGTATGCGAAAAGCGTCTCCTGACCGCCTCAATCATAGATGCGTAGTCATCTTGACTTCCCGAGATCTTGTAGGTTCGGTAAGCACTTTTTACGAATTTTCCGTTTTCAAGGCGCACCTTACCCGCAGTAATATTATCATTACCGTAATTTGATATATCAAACGCCTCGATCTTCTCAGGCACGACCTCGAGAGATAGAAGCTGTGCAAGGCGAATAAGAGTACTGCTTTCCTTTTCAATTTTAGTGTTGTACTCCCTTGCGTACTCCTTAGCGTTTTGACGTACCATATCACAGAGCTGCTTGAGATTTCCTTTTTCGGGCAGGCGCAGGACAACCTTTCTTCCCGCCTTTTCGGAAAGAAGCTCGGAAAGTGCCTTAAGATCGTCGCTTGCGATCGGGAAATCAAGAAGGATCTCCCTCGGAATATATTCTCTTATACGATAAAGCTCAAAGATAAAAGACGTTAATGCATCGCCGTCGACGATCATATCAGCACCGTAAACGAAGCATTCCTTATCGGTGACAGCGCCGCTTCTTATATAAAATACGGCAATAGCCGACGAGGTCTCGTCACTGTAAAGCGATATAACGTCTTGCTCGACGTTTGGCGCGGCAACGACCTTCTGCTTGTCCCAAAGCTTTGTGAGAGAGCGGATTCTGTCACGGTTGAGCGCCGCCGTTTCATACATCATATTTTCGGCAGCAAATTCCATTTGCTCTGTAAGTGATTTTTTTACTGCAGCTATCGAGCCGCCGAGAAAGGGAAGCACGTCGGAGAATATCCTTCTGTACTCCTCGGCTGTGATTCTTCCTGAACAGGGACCGGAACAAAGACCGATTTGATAGTTAAGACAGGGACGCATTTTTCCGATATCCTTCGGAAAGCTTCTCTTGCAGTCGGGAATACCGAACGCCTTCCTGGCGGTATTAACTATATCATACGCGACCGACATGCCCGAGTACGGTCCAAAATACCGTGCTCCGTCATTTACTCTTTTTCGATCTACGAGAATGCGCGGGTATTCCTCGTTCATCGTAACCCTGATATAAGGATAACTTTTTCCGTCCTTCAGCTTTATGTTGAATTTCGGCGTATGCAGCTTTATAAGCCGATTTTCAAGCGCGAGTGCCTCGATCTCAGTCGTTGTGAGCATTACCTCAAAATCGCGGATGGTAGAAACGAGATGTGCCGTCTTGACCGTATGACTGTCGAGATCAGAAAAATATGAGAGCACACGGTTTTTAAGTGCCTTTGATTTTCCGACGTATATTATCTTGCCGCTCTTGTCCTTCATAAGATATACGCCGGGGCAGAGAGGTAGATTGCTGGCTTTATCTCTTAACTGTGAAATTACGTTGCTGTCGTAATTCGTCATTCCATCCTCCCATAAAGTAGAAAAGGCAGACACGCCTCGATATGCTGTCTGCCAACGTTCTTATAATTAGTATCAGCCCTCGAAGCCGGTAGTAATAAGCTCTGAGAGTCCGTCGAGAGCTTCGTTTTCGTCAGCTCCATCAGCTATGAGGGTAACGGTCATACCTTTGATTATGCCGAGCGAAAGAACACCGAGAAGCGATTTTGCATTAACGCGGCGGTCATCCTTTTCAACCCAAATGGTTGATTTATAAGAATTTGCTTTCTGTATAAAGAAAGTTGCGGGTCTTGCGTGGAGACCTACGTTATTCTGTATTGTAACATCGCGAGTGATCATTTTAGTGCTCCTGTCAGAAAATTCTAATTAACTTTTAGTATTATAACAAGTTTTTATAATAAAATCAATAGTTTTTGAATTATTTTTCGCATTTTTGTAAAAAAACACCTTTAATCAAGCTCTTCTACTGATATGACCGTGATTTTTACGGCTACCCCGTTAGCGCGGACGGTAAAAACAGAGCCCGCGGCGATGTATCTGTTACCGCCGAGTAGGTATCCGCTTTTGGAATCCATTACCTTACAGGTAAAGCTTCCACGAACGTCGAGAAGCGTATCGTGCTCGTATGCGACGAGTTCTCCCACCGAGTTCTCGCGGTACATAAGCGCTTTTGCGGGTTCTGAAACCGCGGTCAAAGTGCCGAACACGTCACCATCCGTATAGAATTTATTGTTTTCGGTAAATGCCGCAGCTTCCTCAGGCGTGATCGCCTCGGCAACGAATGTAACCTTTGCATTTTTCAGCGAGGTTTTTGAAAAGAGTCTGTCAACGACATCATATCTTGCTATTACACCGACGAAAAGTGCGAGAACGATCACTATTACAGCGAAATCAATGACGGAAAATGTAAATTTCTTTTCCGAATTTGGTTTTTTACTCATAACATCACCTCCGTCTTACTTGCCTATCTCGGAAACAGACGTACAAATACCCGTGCCTGTGAAGTCAGGCACTCTGATCGATACGTTTTCACCTATAACGATATCAAAGCCATTGACGGAATAGCCGTATGCTGTCTTTGTAGCAGCAGCTCTGATTTTTATCAGCATGGTCTTCATTCCGGGGTATGGTGTCGATACCGATTCACCCGTTTCGTAATTTACACCGACGTAATTATAATTTGAATTTGAAACGCTGACGACCTCGCCGCAGTCTTCCATAACAGCGGTGTTGATTACCTTGTCGCCTATCTTAATGAGATTGATATACTCCTCGCGAACGGGAGAGAGTGTTACGGTATACTCAATTTTAACGCTTGCATTTCCTTTTGGCTTTACTATATCCTTGCTGTTGAATACGAAAACGAGAACAGAGATAGCCGATAGAGCAATAACGACGAGAAGCACGTCAATTATATTGAAGCTTATCTTCTTTTTCTTTGGAGCAACGTTCATTTTGTATTATCCTTTTCGTTTAGAAAAATGATTAAGTGTTTTGCAGTCGATTTCGAGTGTCGGCTCGTCGGAATGGGGGATATATCTGTCAGCCTCAGCAGTTTTGACAGATGCAGAGAATAGTGCGGCGATCAGCCAAAACAAAAGAAAAACGGACGGCGATAGCCAGATGTAATCAATAAGTCCCATAACGAGAAGCGCAGACAGTCCGGCAAACGTCGAAATCACCGAAATCTTAATATCCTGATCGTCACTTTGACTCTTGACAATGTAAGAAAAATATCGTCTAAAAAGCTGTACGACGAATATAAGGAATATAACGAGTCCCGTAAGCCCGAGCGAAACTGTGATCTGAGAATACAGATCAGACGCATGGGTGATCTGAAGGGAGATGTCATTCGTATATAGCGGGACGATCTTGGTAAATGCACTCTCTCCGAGACCTATACCGCCGAATAAAGAATCGGATATGATCTTGTTGGTAGTGTAGTTTACGTTCTGCCTGTATGAAGCTATTGCTCCGTCGAAGGAGAAGAGCCTATCAACAGCATCCGTTATAGGAGAGGGCATCAGTGCAATGACAAGGGGTATTATTATAATAGCAGGGATGATATAGGAAAGTGACTTTTTCGACACGAGCATTAAGAGAATCACAAGCCCTATAACAACTGCAAATGTTCCGCTTCGTGATCTGCAAACAAACAGGGAAGCAAGCGACAGAATAACAGCGCATACTGACCAAGCGGTCTTGGCTGCGTTTTTGTCTGCAAGAGCGCGAAGCATCATAATCGGGACGACGGCAACTGCCATGTGGATAATTACGGGATTTATGCTCATAAAGAGAAGCACCGAATCGGAGAAGATATCGCTGAAGATATCGACTCTTGACCCGGGGAGCAGTCGTACCGCTTCACCGACAGCACCTGCAATGAGAGAAACCGAGAAGGAGGTTATAAGAGCTACTCCGCATTTTTTGATCCACTGTGTAGTGCGAAGTAGATTAGACACTGCAAAATAACCGCCGAGCATTGCAAGGAGAGTGTGTGAAAGTTCATTGCTTTCTTTTGTGGAGACTGATATTACTCCGCCAAAGAAGAGGGTAACGGCAAAAGCAAGTACGGTTAGGTCGATCGACGTGAACTTAAGGATCCTCTTGCCGCGCAAAAGCTTTATAAACCACGAAAGAGTTATGAGGGCGCTGAAGACCGCGAGATGCTCGTAATTAAGAAACGGAATAGCAAGGAAGAGAGCAACCGCTCCGCTTTCGGGAAAAGCGAATAACGCGTAAATGGCAAGTATGGCGGGGAAGAGGAGCAGTATGAGCTGAACGGAAGTTAGTAGACCGAGCACACCGGTGACCACACCCGCTATCATAAAGTATGTCGGACGGCCTATCGGCTCCTTGCGTAAATATGAATCGTTTCTTTTGATATTGAGGAATCCGAAGAAAATTGCCGATAGAATCCTGCTTTCAGAAAACGCTGAATAGCAACTCTTTTGTGATCCGCAGAATATTCCGCCGACGACGCAAGCTCCAACACTGAGGTATAACGAAATATTAGCCGCACCGCCCATTAAAACGTCGGTTTTAACAAGATGAACTATCGTGCAGAAAAGCCCGAACGAAAAATAGAAGAAGCCTACACATTTAAGCTGTATTGACGGAATCTTATTGATAAGAGCCTTCAGATATCCGAGAATAAAGCTGTTATCGAAGCTTTTTGAGATATAACGCTTAACGGGGATGGATACACGCTTCCTAAAGCTAAGCTTAGAAATGAGTTTTGAAAAAAGTCCGCTACGGTGCGTGTTTTTTTCTGTTAAGAGCCTGGCGCTGAGGCTTCCGGGCATTTTCGAATATATAAATTCTGAAAAACGCGCAAGACCGGAAAAAATTGAGCTTTTTTTGTTAGCACTCTTGTTCTTATTCATAAACGGGCTCCTTTCGTAGAATGTTAAATAAGATCGGGACGCTTCTTCCTCGTTCGTTCGACGGCTTGCTTGTAGCGCCATTTATCGATCTCTTTATGGTTACCGCCTTGAAGAACAGATGGAACCTCTTTGCCCTCGAAAACGATAGGGCGGGTATATTGCGGATATTCAAGCATACCGCAGGAAATGCTTTCGATTTCGTAACACTCGCTGTCTGATAGTACGCCGGGTATAAGGCGGGAAACAGCATCAACGAGAATGCAGGCGGGTAGCTCACCGCCGGTGAGAACGTAGTCGCCGACCGAAATCTCCTCGTCAACTATAGTTTCGATAATTCTTTCGTCAACGCCCTCGTAGTGACCGCAGAGAATTATGAGGTTATCAAGCTCGGAAAGCTCCTTCGCCTTGCCTTGCGTCAAAACCTTACCTTGCGGCGACATATAAACAACTTTTGTTTTTGCATCACCCGATATCTCTTCTGCAACCGCTTTATAACATGCATAAATTGGGGGCGCAGCCATAAGCATTCCCATTCCGCCGCCGTATGGAGTGTCATCAACGCGTCGGTGCTTGTCGGTTGAATAGTCGCGGATGTTGTGAGCGTTGATCGTTAAGATCCCCGCGTTAACAGCACGTCCGATAATGCTTTCGTTAAGTACAGCTTCAATCATATCGGGGAAGAGAGTAAAAATATCAATCTTCATCGAAAATTCCCTTGATTGGCGTAACGAAGATCCCTTCGTCAAGCTTTATTTCCTTAACAAATTCCTTTACGGCAGGCATAAGCGCGCTGCCGTTTTCGGTCTTGATATCGTAAATATCACCGCTTCCGCCCTGAATTACGTCAACAAGCTTGCCATATAGACGACCGCTGTTCGCGTCGATCACGTCAAGCCCGATGAGGTCGGCAATAAGGAAAGCCCCCTTCTTTATCGGAATATCCTCACGGTTAGCGTAAATAACCGTGTTTTTAAGAGTAATAGCCGCTTCAACGGTATCAATGCCGTTAAGAGTAAGAAGTACCTTGTCCTTTTGTACCGAACCACCTAAAACTGTTAATTCTGAAAAGCTGTCTCCGCTCATCATCGGTGCAAAATATACGCGTTTCATTTTTGCAAGAACGGAAGGAGTATCACACCAGGGCTCAACCTTAACCGCACCCCTTACGCCGTGTGTATTTATAATTTTACCTATTTCGATAAACTGCTTCATTAGTTTCCATCCAAGTGTATATTCTTAATTATTATACCACTTACGGCAATATCGTTTATGAATAAACTGTAAACATTTCTGTCGTCGTGTATGGCTGCAAATATGTTAAATGAAGAAGAGCGATAGCTAAAAACAGCTCAGAAAAGGGAGTTGCGGTTAGGAATATCCGCAGCTCCCAATGAAATATTACCTGACGGTAATACGAAATATTTCCTTACGGAAATGTGAAATATTGCTTACGCAATATGAAATATGCCCACAGGGCATATTATTGTAAAAAATGATCCGTTACAGAGCAACGGATCATTTTTTTCTTTAATATTTTCGAAGAAAATATATCATAGGCAGAGCCTATTTCATACGACGTCAGTCGTATTTCACCAATTTGCTCTGCAAATTGATTTCATTGTAGGTTGAGCTTATCCCTAAGCCCAACCTACTAAAGGAGCTGTTTTTATATGTAGGCATCAACGTCGCCTGACATTTGACCTGTAAGAATACCTTTATAAGATACGCCGCCTACTACAATATGCTCGGCAAGCGTAAGTCCGAGCTCTGAGAAAATTTTAGAGTAGTTGCGAGTCAACGAGATGTCGGCTGCAGAGGGTATACAGTCACCGTCGGGATGATTATGCGCAAGAACGAATGACGAAGCGTTGAGTGAAAACGCCGCTTCCGCTATTTTTCTGACCGATCCCTCGGTTCGATTTACAGTACCCGTACTTACAGTAATGATGTCGATCATTTCGCATCGGTTGTTTAAGAGAACCGCGATCAACTTTTCGTTTTTCTCGCCTATAAAGTAATTGACAAGATAAGTGCCGAGCTTATGCAGATCGGAAAAATCAGCATATCTTGTCTCCTTGTCCATCAAGTACGCGCGGGCGAGTTGAGGGATCATCTTGATAAGAGTTGCCGCATTTTCACCGATGCCCTTTACCTTGCACAGGTCTCCGATCTCGGCGTCAAATACTGCGGCAAGGGAACCGAATCTGTCAAGAAGAGCGTGAGCAAGGTCGTTTGTGTCCTTTTGCGGTATAGCATAAAAGAGAAGAAGCTCAAGAATGTTGTGGTCCTGAAACGATCTTAAACCTTCCTTTACAAATCTTTCGCGCAAGCGCGAGCGATGATATTTATGCGGATTTTCGGGTTTTTGGCTATTGCTGTTCATTTTAGTACCGCCGATATTGCGTCATAGATGCCCTTTACAGGCTCTATCTTAATAGTAAATTTAGATGGATCGAGCTTTCCCTTGCCGACGTTACGCTCGGGAAGTATTACTCTTGAAAAGCCGAGGCGCTCCGCTTCACGAACTCTTTGCTCGGCTGCGGCAACAGCACGGCATTCACCCGCAAGACCAATCTCTCCGATAGCAATAACGTCATCCGGCAGAGGCTTGTCCTTTAGACAGGAAATGAGTGAAAGGGCTGTTGCAAGATCTGCTGCGGGATCGCAAAGGCGAAGACCGCCGATTACGTTGATATACGCGTCCTGAGACGAGAAGCGAAGACCAAGACGCTTTTCGAGAACTGCAAGGAGCAGATACAGGCGGTTATAGTCAAAGCCGTTTGAGGTTCTCTTAGGAGAAGGGAAAACCGTGTTGGAGGTAAGCGCCTGAATTTCGGCAATTATCGGACGCGTTCCCTCTATAACGCAGACGGCGCAGTTACCTGACACGTTCTTCGGTCGTCCTGCCATAAGCGCCTCCGAGGGATTAGGAACCTCGTTGAGTCCCTCGGACGTCATTTCAAATACTCCGATCTCGTTCGTTGAGCCGAAACGGTTTTTAACGGAACGTATTATTCTGTAAGCGTGATCGCGCTCGCCCTCAAAATGAATAACCGCATCAACCATATGCTCAAGAACCTTAGGGCCCGCAATTCCGCCGTCCTTATTTACGTGTCCTACAAGGAAAATTGAGATACCCTCGTTTTTGGCAATACCGATAAGACAGGTAGATGCTTCTTTTACCTGATTAACGGATCCCGGTAATGACGAGGAGCTCTCGGAATAAATTGTCTGTACCGAATCGGCAATAACAATATCGGGATTCAAACGAGAAATCTCCTCAACGATCTTGTCAAGATTTGTTTCGGTTTGAATATATAGATTTTCCGAATTGATACCGAGACGGTTTGCTCTCATTTTCAGCTGTGACGGTGATTCTTCACCTGAAACGTAAAGTATTTTCTTTCCCTCATCAGCAATCGAACCGCAGATTTGCATAAGAAGCGTCGATTTGCCAATGCCGGGTTCACCGGAAATCAGCACGACGGAGCCGCTTACAAGACCGCCGCCGAGAACTCTGTCAAGCTCGTCGGTGCCGGTTTTGATTCTCATATAGTCCGGTGCTTCAAGCTTATTCAGCTGAACAGCGGGAGAGCTTTTGCCGCTATACGGGGCAGAAACGCCTTTTGACTTTTTCTCGTCAAAAAGGACCTGCTCCTCAAGAGTGTTCCACTCCGAGCACGAGGGACATTTGCCGAGCCATTTAGCGCTCTGATATCCGCATTCAGTGCAGACGTATACGCTTTTAGTCTTCATATATTTGCCTTTCGAAAGAGTTTGAGATTGCTGCCGCAATTACCGACGAAAGCTTTTTGCGGTATTCGCCGGAATCGAGAAGCTCCGCCTCGTTTATATTTGACAGAAACCCGCATTCTATGAGTATTGCGGGTGATTTAATCTTGTGAAGAAGAAAAATGGTGCTGTCAGCTTTTTTAATTTTGCGGTCATTATCTGACTGTAAATTAGCCACAACCAAATTCTGAACGCATTTTGCGATATCAAAGCTGTGAGCGTCGTTCGGCGAATAATATACCTGGAGTCCGCTATACCTTGACTCGGGAAATTTATTCATATGAATGCTGACAAAGACGGCATCCGTATGTCTTTCGGCTATCTCGAGACGCCCCTTAAGATCCTGCATCTTTCGCGTTCCGCCGTCTTCGTGCGTAAGCTCAATGTCGCTCTCGCGCGTCATAATGATCTCGTACCCGAGAACGTGAAGGATCTCGCGCAGGGATAACGATATATCAAGGTTAAGCTCCTCTTCGTAGCTTCCCGTGACAGATACAGCACCGCCATCCTTTCCGCCGTGACCCGGATCAATAACTATTCGGCGCCTTGTAAGAACAGACGTTTCAAGCTGCTCAAGAGGCGGTGAAAAGGGAATGAATACGCTTCTTAAAAGCATAATGCAGATGAAAATGATCAGTGATAAGAAGAAGTAAAAGGGAAGTGTCTCGCCTATTTTTCTTGTCATATTCCCTCCGAGCATTTTTTATTATTATATTCGAGGGAGGGAATGTCCTATTACGTAGGAATCAGCGGAAGTCAAAATCCCTGTTTTGTATTTTGTTTTTCAGTAAAAGTATTAAGGGAGTAACAGCGCTTATGATGCCCAAGGTTATTATGCAGATTATCAGGACGAAAGGCGCGAGATCTTTCTCGTAGTGCAACTTGACAGACGAGACATCTATAAATATTTGCTCGTCGTTTGAAGTATCGGTACGCGCCCAAATTTTTATACGAGCATCGGCAATCTGCTTTCTTGTTAAGCCATGAACGGGGAATTTGAGCGTTACCCAGCCGTTTGTATTGACAGTAGATGAGAATTTCAGAGTTGCTCTTCCGCTGCGAGAGGTGCCGTCTATCATAAGGACGAAATCCGCCTTGCTGCAGGACGCGTTGACGCGCACACGAACCGTCAGATATTCCGCACCCGAAATGCTTATACCGTCCTCAAGATTAACTCCTGCACCCATGTGCTCAAACGGAGAGAGGCGTACGGACGCGATCCGCATGAACGTTGTCTTGCCCTCCTTTATCTGTTCGATATAATTCGTGTTGTCGGTAGGGTAGAAATCATACAGGCTCTTTGAAAAATCAAAGATTGTTGAGGTATCGTAACGGGTTGAGCCAATATTAGCGGATGAGTTATTGATGGTAAGGATGACTCTTGTTCTCGTCGTGGTGTTCCTAATAAGCTCTTCGTAGTTTTTAACGGGAAGAAGTGAGCAAATATTTCTGATCACCTTTACGCTGTCGTTGTCAAGACAGTCAACCGCGGCGAAAATATCGTAAATTTCCTTTTTGTCTTTTCTTTCAAGCGTAAGCTCACTTGAAGAGTAAAGACCGTAGCATAGACCGATTTCATAATTGTGATCAACGTGTCTGTGCCATATAAACGCTTCAAGTGAAAGAAGACGAGAAGCATTATAAAAGGCGTATGCGTATGCTGCAGCTTGCTTCTTCTCACTTTCCTCGCCGTAAACGCCGCTGACGCCGAATTCTGAAATGACAACCGAGCGGAGCAAGCCGTTACAAAGCATATTTTTCTGATTCAGAAACTCGTGAAGAACGGGAAGATTCTTCATCGTAAGATACTCTGTGTCAAGCGAATCAGTTGCTTTCTCATCAAGCCAAAATTCAGTCATCTGCAGGTCCGATGGATAGGGATTTACTGCGATTCCGAAGTCAACGTCGGGAATAAGTGCGGCAACCTCGGTCAAAAGATCCTTAGCACCGTAAACGCCGACAAGCTCACTGTCGATTGCATTCCAAACGTTTGAAATCGACGCATATACTCTTGCATTAGAATACGCACTTCTGACAGCAAGATCACCTGTGCGCAGATACGCAGCGTATTGCCTTGCATGGGAGAGCAGGTCAGGCATTCCGCTATTGTGGGTATCGTGATAGTTATTTACCTCATATCCGAGGATATAGCTGCCGCAGAAACCGTATTTACCGTCGGATAGGGAATATCTTTCCGCAATAAAATGCATAACGGCTGCAAAGGTGCTGACGCACTCGAAGTTCGACATATTCGGGGCAAAGAGCGTGTCACTTTCGCCTTTTGCTTCGGGATTGTAAAGCTTCTCGTCGGCATCGGCGTCAAACGTAAGAATGTAGTTGATAAATACGTTGATTCCCGCGTCGGAAAGAGTTTTGATTCTGTAATCGAGAAGAGTAAGCGCCTCGTTATTGATAAGATATCTTTCCGTGCCATATACGAAAGCGGTTGAAGCTTCGGCGTTATTCGAGATAAGCTCGTTAAGCTTTACGTGAACAACGGTTTGACCTACACCGATAAGCTGTGCGTCGGCTATATATTGAACTTCAAGTCCTTTGACAGTAGTTGGTTTGACGAACGGCCTGTCATTATGTGAAACAAGAGAAATATTATCAATATATCTCGCGTTTGTCAGCGCCGTGTATCCGCTTTCGGATTTTGAGGCAAGAATATAGCCGTTAAGAACGGCAGAGTGATCGGAGCTGTCATATTCGAATTTGAATGTCACGTAACCGTTCTGCGCATTTGCCTGTGAGATGGGCGCGGACGCGGAAATATCCTCGTTGTCAGGCGTCACACGGAAAAGATAATAGGTACCGGTCGTCTCAAGGGTAAGCTGAAAGGTTACTGTGAGAGATGCGCCGTCTTTGTCGATATTGACGGTCGAATAGTAAGTCGGCTCCTCGGGCTTTTCAACGTCCTCCGTTCCATCGGTGCCGTTGGGGAGGTTAGTCTCCTCAGCGTGTAACGGAATAAACGGCAAAATGCAAGAAAGTATCAAAAATAATGCGATAAATCGCTTCATTGTTTCCTCCGAAAAACGGGACGAATGAATTTGTACTCGCCCCGTTCGATATTATGATTACTGTGCAGCATCTACGATTGCAGTGAAATCGGCAGCCTTAAGTGATGCTCCGCCGATAAGTCCGCCGTCAACGTGATATTTTGAAAGAAGCTCAGCCGCGTTGTCTGGCTTCATAGAACCGCCGTATTGGATCGTAACAGCCTCGGCTACGTCCCTACCGTACTTTGCAGCAAGAACGTCACGGATAATTCCGCAAACCTCGTCAGCCTGATCGGATGTCGCAGTCTTGCCGGTTCCGATTGCCCATACGGGCTCATAAGCAATGATAACGTTCTTTACAGAGTCAGCGTCAACGTCGAGAAGCGCGATCTTGGTCTGACGTGCAACAACCTCAGAGGTTACGTCCTGTTCACGTTCGGTGAGAACCTCACCGACGCAGAGAATGGGGGTAATTCCTGCTTCAAGAGCAGCTTTAAGACGAAGGTTGACGGTCTCGTCGGTCTCTCCGAAGTACTGTCTACGTTCGCTGTGTCCGACCACAACATATTCAACGCCGCATTCCTTGAGCATATCGGCGGAGATTTCTCCGGTGTATGCGCCATTTTTCTTGAAATGAACGTTCTGTGCGCCAACCTTGATGTTCGTACCCTTAACCGCGTTAACCGCGGTAGCGATATCAACGAACGGAACGCATACGACGATGTCGCAACCGTTCTTGTCCTTAACTACAGGCTTAAGCTCATTTATGAGCTTTTCTGCCTCGGAGGGAGTCATATTCATCTTCCAGTTGCCTGCAATAACGGCTCTTCTAAGATTCTTATTCATTATCGGACACCCCAATAATTATTTGTCCTGAAGACATGCGATACCGGGAAGCTCAAGACCCTCAAGAAATTCAAGTGAAGCACCGCCGCCGGTAGAAATATGAGTCATCTTATCAGCAAAGCCGAGCTTTTCGATAGCAGCTGCGGAGTCGCCGCCGCCGATGATCGAGATTGCGTTGCTCTCTGCAACCGCGGTAGCAACACCGAAAGTTCCGTGTTCAAACTTCTTCCACTCGGAAACGCCCATTGGTCCGTTCCAAACAACAGTACCGGCATTCTTGATGGCGTCAGTGAAGAGCTCAATCGAAGCGGGTCCGATGTCAAGACCCATGTAACCGTCAGGGATATTGTCGGAATTTACGTAAATATCGTGGCACTCGGGATCGTAGCAGTCGCCTGCATGGTTATCAACGGGGAGAAGAACCTTAACGCCCTTGGTCTCAGCTTTTTTTAGAAGCTCAAGAGCAAGCTCGAGCTTGTCATCCTCGCAGAGAGAGGTGCCGATGCTGTAGCCGAGAGCCTTGCAGAAGGTATAAGCCATAGCACCGCCGATAACGAGGGTGTCGACCTTTTCGATGAGGTTGTTGATAACGCCGATCTTGTCGGAAACCTTAGCTCCGCCGAGAATAGCAACGAAGGGACGCTTGGGATCGGAAAGAGCGCCACCCATAATGGAGATTTCCTTCTGAATAAGGTATCCGCAAACAGCAGGGAGATAATCAGCAACACCTGCAGTTGAAGCGTGAGCGCGGTGCGCGGTACCGAATGCGTCGTTTACGTAGATGTCGGCAAGGGAAGCAAGCTTCTTTGCAAATTCGGGATCGTTCTTTTCTTCTTCAGCGTGGAAACGAACGTTCTCAAGAAGAAGAATTTCTCCGCTCTTAAGGTTGGCTGCCTTGCTTACAGCGTCTTCGCCGACAACATCGGAAGCCATAATAACTTCCTTGCCAAGGAGCTCGGAGATCTTGCCGGCGATAGGCTTAAGTGAAAGCTTTGTAATATCGCCCTTAGCCTTTTCAAGAGCCGCTGCGGTAGCTGCTGCCTGCTCATCTGCGGGGAGAGCTTCGATCTTCTTCTTTTCCTTCTTAGAGAGCTTAAGCTCGGAGTTGAGAACGTTGTGGGGACGGCCCATGTGGGAGCAGAGAATTACTGCTGCGCCGTTGTCAACGAGATACTTGATGGTGGGAAGTGCGCCTACGATTCTCTTGGTGTCGGTGATAACTCCGCCGTCCATAGGTACGTTGAAGTCACATCTTGCAAGAACCTTCTTGCCGGAAAGGGAAATGTCTTCGATTGTTTTCTTGTTGTATTGCATATTAAACCTCCAAACCGATTGATCGGTAAAATTAACGTTTTATATCGTGTATGCACACAGGCATACATTATATATTATATCATAAAACAAACATTTATCAATAGATTTCAGTAAAAAACTCGGATAATTTACATTTTTTGTAAAAATTATCCGAGTTTTATTCATCTATTCAATATTGAGTATCGCAATTCGGTCATTTCCTGAATAATCCTTAATAATCTTGCATCCGAAAAGCTTATGCAAGTCGCCGCCTTGGTCGTAACCTATCTCACAGATGATGTGCCCGCCACACTTTACGTTTTTCTTGTATCTTGAATAAAGTACGCGGTAAAAATCAAGCCCGTCAGGCCCGCCGTCGAGGGCGATGATCGGTTCACATTTTACTTGAGGGGAAAGTGTATCTATCACGTCGGTCTTTATATACGGAGGGTTGGATGCGATGGCGTCAAATCTGCTATTGCCAAGAGATGTGCCAAGTAGAACGTCGGAGCAAAGAAACCTGATCCTGTCGCTTACGCCGTTGATGAGCGCGTTTTGCCTTGCAAGCTTAAGTGCCTTATCGGAAATGTCAACAGCCACGGCAGTAAGATCCTCGCGGTGCGCGAGAGTGGAAATGGCGACACATCCGCTTCCGGTGCAAAGATCGGCAAAGGTACCGTTTTGGGGGAGATTTTTGATAAGCCATTCAACGAGATGCTCTGTCTCGGGGCGGGGGATCAGACAATCGGGAGATACCTTATAGGTTTCATTATAGAAATACCATTCTCCTATAACGTAAGCAAGCGGCTCGCCATTTTCAAGACGTTTTATAGCATCATTGTACGATGCCTCGTCAAAGAAAAACTCTCGGAGCAGCGTTTGTTCAAGATTCGACAGCTTCATCGTTATTGTCGTCCTGACATACGTCAATTACTTCGTTGTGAGTATCTATATGCACAAAATCGGGAAATTCATTCGGAAGCGCACTCTTAAGAGCAATTATCGCACATTCGATCTGCTGATCATCGGGCTCGCGGGTTGTGATTCTCTGCATCCAAAGTCCGGGTGCTGACAAGAATCTCGTAATAAAATTATCGTGCTTTCCTGCGAGGATTATAAATTCAAAGCTTATACCGACGATAAGCGGGAGCATAGCAAGCTTCATAAGGGTACGAAGCAGCATATTGTCCCAAGTAATTATCGGCAGGGAATTGATAAGAATGCTGATTATAAGAACGACGAAAATGAAGCTCGTACCGCATCTTGGGTGATATCTCCGATGCTTTTTTACGTTGTCTACGGTCAGATCCTCTCCCGCCTCATAGCAGAAGATCGACTTGTGCTCGGCGCCGTGGTATTCGAAGGTTCGTCTGATATCCTTCATAAGCGACACGAGGAGCAGATACGAAATGAAGATGATGATCTTAATCACGCCCTCAACGGTGCTTTTCCATATACCGAGCCCAATACCGAAAAGCCACTCTATAAGCTTAACGGTATAAGCGGGAAGAAGCATAAAAAGCGCAACGGCGAGAAGCAGACCGAACACCATTGAGATTCCCATTACGACGTTTAGAAGCTTGTCACCGAATTTTCTCTGTATCCATTTTTCAAATTTTGTTTCGGGCTCTATCTCGTCAAGGTCACCGTATTGCTTCGCGGATATTGAGAGCGTCTTGAAATTGAGAACCATTGACTCCGCGAATCCGATTATACCTCTGATTATCGGAATGCGGAATAACCAACATTTTTGCCTTATTGAAGTGTGATAATTCTCGCTCAGGCTGATGCTTCCGTCCTCGCGCCGAACGGCAATTGAATACTTTTCCTTGCCCTTCATCATTACGCCTTCAAGCACCGCCTGTCCGCCTACTGTACCGAGACGGCAGTTTGTTTCTCTTTTATTTCTACTCATAGAGCTTTCTCCTCCGAGCGTCGTTACACATATCATTATACCAAAGCTTCGCCAGCAAATAAACAACAATTTGTAAACAAAAGTCGATGTTAACCGAGTAGGAGTGTTTAGATTTAATGAACATTTTGTTGAAATTTATTTACAAAAGTCGAGATATGTGTTAAAATCATAACGGTGAAGATAATAATTCGACATTCCGAGGTGAAAATATGAAGGAATTTTTCGGTTTCGGCGGCTACCGTAGAGAAGCGGAAGGATATTTTTCTTGGCAGCATTTGACCTTCGTCACATCTCTTATGGTCGTGATGATAACACTGGCTGTCTTCATAGGCTTGCTATATAAAAACAAATCGGAAAAGAAGAAAAACGTTCCCATTATTGTTAGTGCCATACTCATTGACTCCTTTGAATTGTTCAAGATCGTCATTTTGTGCTTCCGATCAAACGATCCTTTTGATTGGCTGTACAATCTGCCTCTTTTCCTTTGCAGTATTCAGCTTATAACGATTCCAATGGCTGCATTTTGTAAGGGAAGATTGAAGGAAGCGTCTCTCGATTTCGTAATGATGTTCGGCATACTCGGCGCGCTTCTCGGTACATATTTTGCAGGAATGAACTATGCCTGCTACCCCGTATTATCGTTTGACAACGTAGTTTCCGGAATTACTCATTCGATATCCGGCTTCTGCTCGCTTTACATTATGATATCCCGAATAAACAGTATGAAGAAGAAAAATATGATCTTTACATACGGTATATTCACAGGCTTCTGCATTACTGCATATATCGTCAACCATATTATCGATTACAATTATATGTTCCTGATGTCACCGGACAGTACACCCTTTGAGATCGTATATTCTCTTGTTAATCAGAACGAGATCCTGTACGCTATCGGTGTTACACTTCTTATGCTTATCTACATTACGGCATATTATGCTGTGTATTATCTTATAGTCAGACATAAAAAGACGGCGATTGAGCAAACGTCCGTGAATAAAGTTGCTGTGAATGCCTAAATAACCGCCCTCGATGTGAAGCGAACCCCAAATAGTTCACAAGAAATAAAAACTGATAAGCAGGGAGAGGAAATTAGCTCTTCCTGTTTTTTAGACTTGAAGTGTTATAAAAAACTAACCAATCATCAACAAGTAGCAGATATTGTTCAAAAGATGTGATATAACTGTTGTACAAAGCGTATATTGAAAGCCTTTGATCACTGTGAATGATAAGGTTTGATACAGCCTTCGTTTTAGTAATAGCTTGATTTAATGTGTCAATAACCAATTTAATGTCGTTGCGTTTCGATATTTGATACGCAACAATTTTTCTGTCATGAAGATCAAGAATGGTAGAAAGATAAGCTCGCTTATTTCCAAAAATCAAATAGGTAATATCTGTAACCCAAACCCGATTGGGCTCATCTATATTAAAATTTCTATTGAGCAAATTCGGCTTAACATTTTTTTCGATTCTTTGGTAAGTGATGTTCGGTCTGATACGTTTAATATACTCCGGCTTTAAGCCGTATTTTTTCATGATTCTTGCCGTCTTTTTGT
>JAZSHF010000050.1:0-38765 GCA_045533115.1 Eubacteriales bacterium | reverse complement strand
GCCCTTCTTCGTTTCAAAGAATTTTCGCACATAAAAGGAGATTTGAAATGACAACTAAGAGAGCATCTAAAACCAACACATAACCACAAAAATAAGTCGGAGGCCAAGCGGTCTTAGGAAGACAACAGCAAGCAGCAACTCCTTGGCTCACAGAACGACATGGCTAGATCCGACTTGTACTGCCCTTCTTCGTTTCAAAGAATTTTCGCACATAAAAGGAGATTTGAAATGACAACTAAGAGAGCATCTAAAACCAACACATAACCACAAAAATATGCACCCCAAAAGCGTCTAACTTTTGGGGTACATATCAAAAGGGATTATTTGGTTTATTTAATTACTTCTTCTTTTTAGCCTTAACTACTATTACAACAATTACAGCCGCAAGAACGAGTGCGCCGCCTACGATTGCAACAATGATGACGGGGTCGAGTTCATCAGCCGTCTTATCGTTACCGCCGTTAGTATTGCCATCAGGGTCGGTGGTATTTTCGGGAGTCGAGGGGATATCCTGCTCAACAGCCTCGTTTACAAGAAGGCTGGTAAGCGCTACGTTATGTCCACCGTCTCTGGTGGTATCAGCACTAAGAGCAACTATAATGAAAACCTTCTCGCCCTCTCCAAGCTCAATATTCTTCTTGACCCACTTAAGCTCGCCTTGCTCAAGGTTCTCTTCCTTTATAATAACCTCGCCGGTGCTGTCCTTCACGAGCATTACGTCGACAAAGCTCGTCGCTCCTTCTTCTCCTCCATATAGCTTGAAAAGCTCAACGACAACGTTATATTTTCCATCCGCCGGAGCAGTAAACGTAATTGCCGGAGCAAACTTGCCTCTGGGAATAAGGTCAACCATTCCCTTAGAGCCGTCTTCAGGCTTTCGTACAACGTCGCTATTCTGTCCGGCGATGAAGTGACCGGGCCAATCGGGGCTCCATGTGGGCTTAGCCTCCGTCTCAAGAGGGAGAAGCTGTTTGGTGTCAAGATCATACGCCATAAACTCATAATAGTCGTCCTTAATATTGTTAAGTCCGAGCTTAAACTCATAGTTTACCGGTGCAGCAGATGCAGGGAGCGTAGCAATCAAACATGTAGCCAAAAGCATTACTGTAAGTACTACTGATAAAACGCGCTTGAATTCTTTCATAATTACCTCCGTTTTTTGAACTTTTGCCATACCACAAACGAATTAAAAAGCAAATTGTTTGAAAATGTATCGGGAATTAGTTCAATTTACAAAAAAATTTTATTAATTTGTAATAAAAGTATAGCATTTTATTCCAAAATGTGCTATAATAAATTTGCGCTATAATTACTAATTATTTGTCATAGGAATTGTTATGGATTATAAAGACATAGGAATTGAACATAATCAAAGAGTTATGCACGATGGTATTCACTTTTTCACCGACGTGCTTGAACGTAAAAATCCATCTTCACCTCATATACATAAGCTCGTAGAGATACTCTACGTGACACGCGGAAGTGCTATTATCGTCAGCGACGATGCTGAATGCAACGTTTCAGTCGGTGATGCTGTACTGTTCAGAGCTAATGCTGTTCACAGTATATACCCGCTTGGCGATACTTGTGAATTATCGGTGCTGTTTATTGCACTTCCGCATATCATCTCGTGTGCATATACTGAAGATGGAACGAAATATGCAATGCATCTGACGCGCTTCAACTCGACTAACAAATACGTTTGGAAAAATGATGAATGCAGCACTCTCGGATTATCCTCACACTTTGACGAGCTCAAAAGGCTGTCAGGCGAATCGTTTGTTGGCAAGGATATTATGATGAAAGCAAATGCTGCCTTCATTATATCGACTATACTCAAGGATCTTTCCGAGCAGTCAAATACGGATGAGATTTTTGAGAATAGCTCCGAAAGCTTATCAAAGAGAATGGACGACGCTATTCTTTATATTAACGAGCACTACAGCGAGGACCTTACCGTCGCTTCAATGTCGGAACGCTTATTTATGTCATACTCGTATTTTTCTCGTAATTTCAAGCGTGTAACCGGTCGATGCTTCAAGGACTTCCTTAACGTAACAAGAATCAATAACGCCGAAATGAAGCTGCGCTCAACCTCGAAATCTGTGACTCAGATCGCTATGGAATGCGGATATAATAACATTGCATATTTCTCAGCGATGTACAAAAAGCTAAAGGGCATCTCCCCGACCTCCGCCCGCGACAACGAAATTACAAATTAAACGATTAAAGGCCGCCGTTGCGCGGCTTTTTTGTTTTTTACTATTGAATTTTATATCAATCTATGATATACTTATACGGATATATTTTTTTCATCACATAAGGAGTAATGTGAAATGTCTGTTAAGTTAAATAAGATCACGGCGTTGATCGTTGCAGTTTTGACGCTGTTTTCATCTTTTTCATTTCTCTTCCCTCTTGCATGTAGCGTTTCCGCCGAAGAAAATTTAACATATATAGGTGACGAGGAGGCGCTCCGCGAAGCTCTTGAGGGAAATGGCGGTAGCTATTCCCTTTCAGGCGATATCGTTTTGACGGTAACGGAATACGAGGAGTACCGTTACATTGTTACGGGTGCCGTTTCATTGGATCTCAACGGTCATTCTGTAAAAATTGTGAATACAGCCAATCTTTCCGACAATACGAACGATTCCACACTTATCAAGATTGAGAGCGGAGGAAAGCTCACGATAAGTGATTCCTCCCCGAATAAAATCGGCTCCATTTCCTATGAAGGCGGCATCCATATATATTCTGAGAGCGAAGATTATACCGATTTCAAGGTCGTTACCGGCAGACATCTCATTTACGTTGCCGGCGGCGCATCCCTGACGGTAGACAGCGGTAATTTCATCGCAGGTAACACTGAAAAGGAATGGCTGCACAGGGCCGCAGGAGTTATCGAAAAGAAGTTTGAGTATTATACCGGCTTTGCCGAGAACACGGTATGCGGCACCGTAATTACCGCAGAAGCAAGCTCAAACGTAACGATTAACGGGGGCAGCTTTGAGGCAAACGGCAGAAAACGGCAAAATATCCTCCCCAACCTCAAGGGCTGGAACGAGGAAAGACCTGCATCCGTTTGCGTCAGAGCTGAAGCAAAGGCAAACGTCACAGTAAATGACGGCAGCTTCGTCGGTGCTCACGGTGCCGATGTATTCTCCCTTGATGCAAAGTCAAAATCAAGCATCAAGGCAGGCGTTTTTGAAACTACACCCTCTACAAACGAGCGTCTGGCTGACTATATGGACTTTACGGCTGTAAACGTAAGCACCTACTACGGCAAGCTTAATCTTCCCACGATATTTATTCCAGGAAATTCAAGAACAGCCCTCCATCAAAACGGAGCACCCCTTGAAAAGACAGCGGATGCCGCAGACGGTGCGCCCGTATATCTTACCCCGACTACCGCAGATTTTGCGACGATTACCTCATCATTCACCTCAGGAACATATACCCCGGGCGGAAGCGGAACCCTTTCGTCGGGATACACAGCGTATTTCTCAGAGGGTAGCAAGGTGAGCTATTCTTGGTATGCTATCGCAATAAACGGCAAGGTCACTCCTATTCCGAATTCAGATAATACGAAGCTTGATCTTTCCAAGCTTGCAAGCAAGGGAATTTCCCTTTCGCTTGGAAGCAAATATTCATTTGCCTGCGTAATAACCGAAACGTATAAGGATTATGTTCTGACAACGGTTTCAAGAACGATCAATTTCAACACGACTAACAAATACATTCTCGCGGCAATATCTCTCACCCCCTCAAGCATCGACGATAATAACCATTATTACAAAGGGAGCACGCCGACCTTCAAGGTGCCTTCAAACGCAAACTATCAAATCGACAGCATCAGTTGGTATGAAAGAAACGCGACCGAAAGCATTGCTTCTCCCGTAACTCTTAATGAAAATTCAACTTATTTCGTTGTTTTCGAGCTTTCATCAAAGGGCAGCTACCTCTTCACATACGATACTCAGATAGCATTTCTCCCCGGAGCAACGTCGGCATCCATCGCGCCGTCGATCGACGGTAAGACGGCAACCGTATCAGCATGGATAACTACTGCGTGCTCACATTCTGCTACCGAGTATATAATTGACGCCGTGACACACAACAAGCTGTGTACCGTATGCGGCCACGTAATTTCGAGCGGAAACCACACCTATACCGATTGGAGCGAGGACGGAGAATCGGGCGAAACGATAGCGATGTCGAGAATCTGTACTGCCTGCTCCCACAAAGAGGGCTCAGCAGTATTCACCCCTATTGAAAACGAAAAGACACCAATATATGAGATCAAGATCGACTTTGGAAAGCCGACCGAGGGCTCAAAGCCCGTTGCTCCGACTATAGTATCTACACCCGACAGCACTAAGGTCGTAATTGACAGCTATTCCTGGAAAACGTTGTCGGACGCTGATTTCACGAAATTCGAAGCAGAGAAAAAATATGGACTCACCGTAGTATACAAGCCCGCCGATCCGGATAATTACGTCTTTTCCGATTCAACAATATCCTCGTCTGTTCATTACTCTACAGCACAGCTTACACTGAATGAGGACAAGACGGAGCTTACCGTCGTCTATACTGTTTCAACGATAGCAGTCGGTGGACGCGAGATCTATCTTCCCGCTATCAAGGCAGGACAGGAGCTTACCAAAGCAAATATTACGCTTTGGGGCAGCTCAACGGCATATTGGTATAAGGACGGTAAGATCATCGGATATACCGAGCTTACAAACAACTCCGAGACAAGAGTTCATTACGATTACGATGAAAACGACGGAATAGATTTTCTGACTCACGTAATTGAAGAAGACAGCGTATATTACGTTCGTATCGCCTGGCATATCACAAAGGGAAATCAGATCGTAAAGGATCAGATTAAACTTACTAACGCCGTTCCCCTCTCACGTTCGATAGTCGGAGGCGAGTTCGGATTTGTTACGGCATATTTTATTCCGTTCAGCGCTGAAAAATACATAAGAAGCGTAAAGGTAACTGGAATTGTTGAGCCGTCAGCAGGTGCGTCTCCGAAGACCTCGGGTGCAACGGTTGATTCAAGCTGTACAGTCAAGAGCATCTCTTTCTCGAGCGGCGGAAGCAGCGTAAGCAAGTTCGCCTGTGGCAAGGAATACACCGTCAAGGTCACGCTTGCCCCCAAGGAAGGCTACTCGTTCGCACTCGTTTCCGCTTCGATCAACGGTCACGGTGCAACCGTAACCGAGAGCGGAGCAAACATCGTACTCACCTACACCTTCAAGGCCATTCAACACAACATAAACAACAGAAACGCTACAGTTACTCTCCCATCCTGCACTCAGGACGGAAGTATCATCGGAAAGTGTAAAAGCTGCTCCGCAACGGCTAAAATATCGCTTGATATGCTTGGTCACTCGCTCACTGAGATCATCGGAGTAGCCGCCACCTGCGAAAAGGATGGTTTAACAACACACTATCTCTGTATTACCTGCCACAAGCTATATAGCGACGACAAGGCAATAAACGAGATAAATAAGGAAGCTACCGTTATTCCAAAGGATAGCACCAAGCATATAGGCACCACAGTAACAGCCCACGACGGAAACGAACACTTTACGGTTTGCGTCGGATGTGCGGCTACGGAAGGAACTGCCGCTCACGAATACGGTGATCCTCAGCTTGATGCTGACGGAAACAACTACTATACCTGCCAATGCGGACATTCCGTACCTGCATCCGGGCCGAAACAACCGGAATTCGTTATAGGCGGTATCGAGGATACCTTTACTCCCCCCTCAAACGGCGGCTTTGATTTCGGCGGGTTCTCGTTTAAGACCTTGAAATTGCTCCTTATACTTATTATTATATTCATCGTGCTTCTTATTAGTTCGATCATAACGATATCCGTCATCCTCATCGTGACGCGAGACAGAAGCGGAAATCAGCTTCTCCCCGATGAGATTGAGGCAAAGACACAACTGTCCTCAACAGAAAACAAATAAATCAAAAAGCTTGACCGAACGGTCAAGCTTTTTGATTTTCCAGCGGATTCCATTTTCCTTTTATATAATGTATGACGTAAAGAATGAATACAAGGAGATTATGAGCGATCATACAGCCCCATGCCGCTTCAAGACCGCCCGAAAAAAACGAAGTCACGATAAACGTACCGAGTATTCTTACCCCCCACATTCCGATAATGTTGAATTTGAACGGCGTAACGGTTCTCCCCACGCCGAGAAGCATTCCCTCAATAATTATGGATACACCGTAAAACGGCTCAGACAGAGCCACCATACGGAGAACTGTTGCGCCGAGACGAATTACATCGGGATCGTTCGAAAAAAAGCTCATAAGCGTTGATGCAAAGGAAAATAAAAGCATTCCCGAAATTATCATAAGCAAAATTTCGATTTTAACGATCACAGAGGTCATCTGCTTCATTTTAGCATTATCCTTGGCACCGTAGGCGTTGCCTGCGAGCGTTGCGACCGCCGTCTGCATTCCGTATCCGGGAATATAAAAGGCGGATTCTACCGTGTTTGCAAAGGTGTGCGCCGCCGTTGCGACTTCACCGAGCGAATTTATCATTGAAGCAAAGCAAACGTATCCGAACGAGGTGCAAAATCTTTGCAGCATATTGGGTAACGCAACGCGCAGACAGGGACGCAATACTTCCATATCTGGCTTGATGCTCTCCCCTCTCGGCGAAAGAAGAGGATGTCTGAACAGCGAAACGGTAATCAGTATACCGCCGACCGCAAAGGCTATTGCACTCGCAACCGCTGCGCCGATAACACCCCAGCCGAAGCCGAAAATCGTGAAAGTGCCGCCAAAGATCTTTATATTCCGTGTACCGTATATCATAAAGAAGTTCAAAACAACGTTTATTATATTGACTATGACGCCCACTCTCATCGGCGTTTTCGTATCGCCCGATGCGCGCAGAGCGGTGCCGAATATAACGCTTGCCGTACGGAACAGCATTGGCGTATACAGTATAAAGAAATACAGTGCCGCATCCTGCCTCAGATGTGGCTTAACGTTCATCAGCATCGGAACGACAGGGCTCAAGACAAGCGGAAGAAGCGTAAAGACGCTTCCGGCAACAAGTGTTATGAACACCGTCTGTGCAGACGCCCGCTTAACAAGGGTTCTGTCCGAAGCTCCTATCGCCTTCGCTATTATGGCGAGAAACCCAACGCCAAGCGCCGATATAGTACTTCCGAGAAGCCAGTTGACGGTTGTCGTTGATCCAACTGCCGCCGCGGCGTCGGTGCCGAGAGAGCCGACCATGGCGAGATCGACGTACTGTACAGCCGTTTGCATAAGCTGTTCGAGCATCGTCGGCCATGCAAGCGAAAATATGAGAGCTATCATTGCTCTTTTTGTAGTCGCACTTTTAATATCAGTCATATTTTCTCCAAATAATTTCTTCAACAATATTATCATTTCAGCGTTATTTTGTCAAGGATTCTTTGTTATTGACGGATAGATAAACCGTGTGGTATAATATTCTTGACATTACAGGAAGGAGCATTATATATGAACATTTGGCACGATATAAACCCCAAGTTTATAAATAAGAACGATTTTACTGCCGTAATTGAGATACCGAAGGGCGGAAAAAACAAATACGAGCTTGACAAGGAGACGGGTCTGTTGCGGCTCGACCGAGTTCTCTACACGTCAACTCACTATCCTGCCAGCTACGGTTTTATTCCGAGAACCTTCGCGGATGACGACGACCCTCTCGACGTTCTCGTTATTTGTGCCGAACCTATAAATCCTATGACGCTCGTTCAGGTTTACCCCATTGGCGTTATGCGAATGCTCGACGGAGGAAAGAACGACGATAAAATTATCGCAATTCCCTTTTCCGACCCCAACTACAACACGATAAGTGATATTTCAGAGCTTCCTAGCCACATTTTTGAGGAAATGGTTCATTTCTTTAAGGTATATAAGCAGCTTGAGAATAAAGAAACTGCTGTTCGTGACCTATTCAGACACGCAGAAGCTCTTGAAATAATTCAAGCATCTATTGATCGCTATAACAGCTTCTATGCGGTTTGATATTAAAAAGGCGTTACCCCGACGGGTAACGCCTTTTGATAATTTTATGACGCTATATCGTTCAGAACGTCTTTGATAATTGCCTCTGACGTCGGTACCTGCGCTGCTTGTGTGGTACTGTTTACAGGATTGTTTATATGCCACATACAAGCAAGATTGTAACGGCTTGAATCTCGGTGTGTGCCAGTATAGAAGCCAATCGGAAGCAGATTCTGATAATAACACATAGTGTAGCCTATACCAACGAATGAATAATCGTCAGGAAGGATCTGTCCGGTATATTCGGCATCATCGACGTAAATGTTAAACGGGAATTGGCGGTATACGTTAAGAAGGCCAACCTGCACGCAGTTCTCCTGAGGACAATACGGCGTCATCATACCGTTAGTGTCCTTGTCGCGGTCGGCAAGGAAATGCACATCGCAGTACTCGATCGGCTCCGTTCCGCGAACGAAATAGCCGATCTCGGCACGGCTCCCGCGAGGATCCTTTTTACACGCGTCGGTAAGAAGCTTTCCGGAATCCTTACAGTAGGTTGCCGTCGTAACGCTTCTCGGAACGTTAAAGGTCTTGAGCTTTTCGTCGGTTCCCTTTAGCTCGGCGATCTTCATATCGGTCAGCTCGCCCATTATCTTATTCCACATCGTTTCGGGAACACCGCTGAACTTTTCAAGGGAACGGGGCATTGAATATCCGAACCAGATACCGCAAACGTAATAAGGCGTGTATCCGACGAACCACTGGTCTTTTTGAGAGCTCGTAGTACCGGTCTTACCCGCACAGTCTATCTTATTTCTGATAGTAACCTCAGTAGCAGTACCGGCGTCAACGACTTCTTCAAGCATCTTCGTCATAACGGCGGCATTTTCGGCACTCATTACGATCTCGCTCTTTCTCGTGTTGTCAACTATAACGTTTCCGTTGGCATCAAGTATTTGAAGCACGATTCGTTCCTCGTTATAGATACCTCCGTTTACAAATATCTGATATGCCGCAGTCATTTCCTTTACGGTTACTCCATAAGTAAACTCGCCCATGGCAAGCGGAGCGTAGGAAATATCGGAATATATCGTGCCGGCGGAATTGACGGCTTTGTTCACAAGCGTTGAAAATCCGAGCTTTTCGGTAAGATAATCAAAAGAGGTCTGAAGGCCCACTTCCTCAAGCGCTCTCCAAGAAATTGTATTTTTCGATACTTTTATTGCTGTGTGAACGGTCTGAAGACCTGCATAGCGGTTGGGCGTGTTGTGGGGATAACCGGTCGATCTTGAATAAGTGATTTTTCCGGTTTCGGGATCGACCTTCTGATTACCAAAGTTAATCGGAATGTCATCATATACCGTGCCATAGGTAAGAATACCAAGCTCAAGTCCGGGACCGTAAACGGAAAGCGGCTTAATTGAGGATCCCGCAGGACGTCTTGTCTGTGTTGCATAATTAAGACCGAGATTAAGCGTTTTCTGTCCGCGGTCGCCGACGAGGGCAAGAACGTTGCCCGTTTCCGGATCGATTATTACAGCAGAGGATTTCGGCTGTATCGGTGATTCGTCATAGCGAGGCCAATAGGAATCATTTTCGTAATACTTTTCAAGGACTGATTGAACTTTCGGATCCTGCGCGGTAACAATATTCAAACCGCTCGTCAAAAGGATCTTTGATGCATAGCTTTCGGTATAACCGTACTTTTTCATAAGAAGCTGTATAGCTTCCTGCTGAGCTGCGTCGGTATACCATGATTTAATGGAAATGCCGATATCAGAGTCAGTTTCCGGCGGATTGAGAACGAGCTCCTGCTTATAAGCCGCCGCATATTCCTCCTGCGTAATTCTTCCCTGCTCGTACATCAGCTTGATAACCTGATTTCGGCGTATGCTGTTATTCTCGGGATGAATTATCGGATCCCATTTCGACGGGTTCTGAGTAATTGCAGCTATTGCCGCCGCCTCGATCAGAGTAAGCTCCGACGGCTCCTTGCCGAAATAAGCGTAAGATGCGGCACCGACACCGTAACATGACTGCGACAGATATATGTTGTTTAGATACATCTCAAGTATCTCGGTCTTGTCGTACTTCTTTTCAAGGTTAAGCGCTTGGAATATCTCCTGCGCCTTACGCTGAATGGTTACGTCGTCGTTACCCGTAATGTTCTTGATAAGCTGCTGAGTTATCGTAGAGCCGCCCTGCGAGCCGCCGCCGAGGAAGTAGTCGAGGGTGACCTTGATGGTTCTCACCCAGTCGACGCCGTCGTGGCTCTCAAAACGCTTGTCCTCGATCGCAACAAATGCCTGAGGCAAGTAATCGCCCATATCCGAATAAGATACCCACATACGGTTCTCCGTTGCGCTGAGTCGCTCCGACTCAAGCTCAACGATATTACCGTCTGCGTCAACGTAGCTTATGGTTGTCGTAAGACTGCGCTCCTGCGCCATAATTGCAAAATCGTCAACGCTGGTATCAAGATGATTTTTAACGTAGAGCAAGAAAGCACCGCCGACTATAACACCCGTTATAACGCAGATAAGACCTATAGTTATAAAGATGCTGAACGCCCAGCCGAGGCCCTTCAATAGCGCTTTGCCGAGGATCGGTATGCTTTTGGCAAACTCTTCATTCCAATTTATCTTCTTTTTGTTTTTGTTCATAGTATGAAGCTTATTCCTTTCACACTTTCTGAGATAATTCTAAACCCAACATTTGAACACAGTATGAATTATAGATAAATTCGTACCGTTATTTTATGACCACGTTTCCCTGTCCGAGGATCTCGTTAAGCTCGGAGATAACGAAATTGGTCGCAGCGGTCATTATTGATGACGAAACGTACCGTTTTCCGTCGCTTTCATAGATAACAACGGGCGTTTTTCCCTCAAATATCTCGCAAACCGCAATCGCTCTTCTGAAGAGCGGGCTTGACATATTATCAACCTTGAGATATAACTTCTGCTGCTTGGTCTGTTGATGCTTTTGAAAAGTCTCTTCTTTCGGGACGGGTATATATTTATCGTCGCTTACAAGCGGCCTTGCACGTCTCATAAGAAGTTTCGCCTCGTCGTCCTTATACGAGACCTCACCCTCGAGGATTATCGCACTATCAATGGAAAGGATATGTCCAAATTCCGTGACGGCTTTCGGAAATACCAGAACCTCTATCTCACCGCTTCTGTCCTCAAGAGATATAAATAGCATCAGATCGCCGTTTTTCGTTACCTTCTTGGTAACCGATGTTACAGCTCCGACAACTGTTACGCCTTGCTTTTCTTTGTATTCTTCATCAAGGACGGAACGAATGTCAGCGTGCGAAACGTCGGAAATATTCTTGCTGCAGTCGTCAAGAATGTGACCCGAAAAATACATTCCCGCGCTTTCCTTTTCAAAGCGGAGCTTTTCGCGTAGAGTAAATTCGGGAATATCGGGATATCTTACCTGAACCGTCTCCGAGGAGAACATATCAAGCTGTCCGACAACGCTTCCGTGTGCCTTGCGGTTAAGCGATTCGATTATCTCGGAATACGCAGAAAGCAGACGGCTCCGATAAACGCCGAGTCCGTCAAATGCGCCCGCCTTGATAAGCGACTCGATCTGCCGTTTATTGAGATCGTTTCCCTGCATACGCGAAGCGAAATCGTAAAATGAGGCAAAGGGTCTAATACGTCTTTCATCAACGACGCGCTGAATAAATTGAGCGCCGACGTTTTTGATTGCGGGAAGTCCGTACCTTATATTTCCGCCGCTGACCGAAAATCCCATGCCGCTTTCGTTTATATCGGGCGGAAGAGTTTTTATGCCCATTTTAGCGCATTCTGAAATATATTCACCCATCTTCGCCTGATTTCCGAAAACCGAGGAGATCAGCGATGCATAATACATCGGAGCGTAATGCGCTTTAAGATATGCGCTTTGGTAGGAAATGAATGCGTAAGCTGCGGCGTGGCTTTTTTTGAAGCCGTAATTTGCAAAATCGGTCATCTGTCCGTAAAGCTCGCGCGCATCGGACTCTGAATATCCTTGTTCGATTGCGCCCTTGACAAAATTGTCAAGCTCCTTTTCGATGACACCCGGCTTTTTCTTCGCGATTGCACGGCGAACGATATCTGCTTTTCCGTAGGAATAACCCGCAACCGAGCGGAATATCTGCATTACCTGCTCCTGATAAACGATGCAGCCGCAGGTCTCGTCGAGAATTTCGGATAGACACGGTATCTTATACTTGATCTTACTTCTGTCGGCACGGTTTTCGAGGAATCTCGGTATCGCATCCATCGGTCCGGGTCTGTAAAGCGCGATTGCGACCATTATGTCTGTTATGCTTCTCGGCTTCATCTGCATAAGAAGCTGACGCATTCCCTCGCTTTCGAGCTGAAATAGACCGTCTGTCTTGCCGGAGGATATAAGTTCGTAGGTCGACGCGTCGTCGAACGGGATATCTGACACACGGAATGCGTCGTTTTCGTTTCTAACGAGCTTTTCGGTATCGTCTATCACCGTCAGGTAGCGAAGCGCGAGAAAGTCGAACTTCAGCAGGCCCAGCTTTGCGACTGTATCCATATCAAACTGTGTAACGACCGTATCTCCGTTCATTGACAGAGGAACGTACTCGTGGACAGGCTTATCGGTAATTACAACACCAGCCGCATGAGTAGATGAGTTTCTCGGCATACCCTCAAGTGCTGATGCAATACGGACAAGCTCTCTTATTTCATCGTCACCGTCGCACAGAGCCTTGAAGCTCTTATCATTCATCGCCTCGGTAAGCAAAACGCCGCCCTTATGCTCGGGAAGCGCACGGACAACACCGTCTACCTTCGAATAGGACATTCCAAGAGCTCGTCCGACGTCACGAAGCGCCGCCTTTGCGGCAAGTGTACCAAATGTCACTATCTGTGAAACATGATCGTTTCCGTATCGTCTGCCGACGTACTCAATGACCTCGTCGCGTCGGCGGTGGCAGAAGTCTATATCAAAATCGGGCATACTTACTCTTTGAGGATTCAAAAACGACTCAAACAGCAGTCCGTACCGTACCGGATCTACCTCGGTTATTCCGAGCAGGTAAGCAATCAGGCTTCCCGCACCGGAGCCTCGTCCCGGACCCGTAGGTATCATTTTAGATTTTGCGTAATTTACGAAATCCGAGACAATAAGATAATACGGCGCATATCCCATCGAGCTCACAACGACGTGCTCATAGTCGATACGAAGCTTGTAATCTTCCCTTTTGAAGGCATCGTCGTAAATTATACTTCCGTCCTTTTCCCGACGATCAAGACCGTCGTATGCGAGCTGACGGAGATAATCCTTTGCGTTCAGCCCGTCTGGCGGATCGAACCTCGGAAGAAAGGTCTTGCCGAACACGAAGTCGTAATTACACATTTCGGCGATCTTGACGGTGTTTTCGATTGCACTCTCGTATCTACCGAGAAGCTTCGACATTTCATCTCCGCTTTTCATATAAAACTCATCGGTTTCAAAGCCGATGGGACGGCCGTCGGAAATGACGTTATTTGTCTGAATACACATCATTACCGACTGCGTAAACGCGTCTTCCTTACGCAAATAATGGACGTCGTTCGTCGCAACGATCGGTATTCCCGTGTGCTCGGAGATGCCGGCGATACATTCGTTCACCATTCTCTGCCCCTCGATGCCTTCGTCCTGAAGCTCGAGGTAGAAATTTCCCCTGCCGAAGATGCCGTCAAGCTTTATTGCGTATTCCTCAGCTTCGCTTACGTTTCCTGCCATAATGAGGCGGGGTATCATACCGCTAAGACACGCCGAAAGGCAAACAAGACCTTCTGAATGGTTTTCAAGAAGCTCAAGGTCAATTCTCGGTTTACGGTAAAATCCCTCGGTATGAGCGCAGGACACCATGTAGGTCAAATTCTTATATCCGACCTCATTTTTAACAAGAAGAACAAGGTGATTCGGCTCGTTATCTCCGCTTCCGCTTTTATCAAAGCGCGATTTCGACGCGACGTAGACCTCGCAGCCGATTATCGGCTTGATGCCCGCGTCCTTGCAGGCGTTATAAAAGCCAACGACTCCGTACATAACGCCGTGGTCGGTTATTGCAACTGCAGTCTGTCCAAGCTCCAACGCGCGCTTCGGTATCTCGCTTAAACGGCAGGCACCGTCGAGCAGGCTGTACTCGGTATGCAGATGAAGATGCACGAAATCCGTCATCGCCTTATCCTCCTTTCTCGATTCTTTGTATATCAGTGTATAATTTAATTGTTCAATGCAGTTACGACATTGAATATCAGAAAATCAGAAATTATCCGCAAACGTTTGAATTTTTTTAAGCCTATGGTTTACACCGGATTTGGTTATCGGCGGGGTATGCATTTCGGCAAGCTCCTTTAAGGTTGCGCTCGGAAATGCGGCACGAAGGTCAAGGGTGACCTTCAGCTCATCAGGCAGATCGTCAAGCTTGTCCAACGCTATAATTTTCTCTATTGCCCGCATCGTAGCTTCATACGCCGCGGCAGTCTTACCCATATTCGCCATTTCACAGTTGTTCAGTCGGTTGATATTATTTCTGAAATCCTTATACATCTTAACGTCGAGCATTTTGAAGGTCGCCTTATTTGCACCCAAAATACCGAACATATCAAGCACGCTTTCGCTGTCCTTAAAGTAAACGCCGTAAAAACCAACTCTTCGTTCAACCAGCTTGGGGCTTGTACCGATTTCATAAAGAAATGATTTAAGCATTTCTGCTCTATCGCTTCCTCGAACGAGAAATTCCATGTGATATGAGTTCTCGGGGTATGTAACGGTTCCGCACGTCAGAAACGCGCCTTTAATAAATGACCTTATACATTCCTCACAACCGCATAGAGACGTCTTTGCATCGTTTGCACCCTCGATTTCAAGAAGTGAGCAAAGCTCCTTCAAGCGATCGGGGTCGGTTATCTCCGTAAAAGAAATGTCGCTTTCCTTGCGCCGTCCAGTTAATTCCTTTATCAGCTTCGCATAATACATTACTACCGATGGATTCTCGCTTTCAAGACAAAGCGCACTGTCATCGGGCGCGTTCGTACCGAATATCATTCCGCGCAAAAACGCCTTTTTACAGCACTTGTTTTTAATATGCGTTGCTACTATTTCGTTTTTAACGTCCTGTGAAAATGACTCGTACATAATTTAATCAGCCGGATTTTCTATATATTTTACTTCAGTCTGAAGCTCGATGCCGACGTTTTCCTTAATTACTTTGCGGATATGGTCAACGAGCGCAAGAACGTCCGACGCAGTTGCGTTACCGATATTGACAATGAATCCCGCGTGCTTTTCAGAAACCTGCGCGCCGCCGATAGTATAGCCCTTAAGACTTGCTTCCTCGATAAGCTTACCTGCAAAATATCCGGGGTAACGCTTAAAGACACTACCCGCGGAGGGATAGTTAAGGGGCTGCTTGTCGATGCGCTGCTGCATAAGCGAGTTCATTTTTTCGCATATATCGGACTTGTCGCCCTCACTTAAAACGAGCTTTGCGCCGAGGATTATCTTATCTCCGATTTGGAAAACGCTCTCGCGGTACCCGAATGCACAGTCCTCGGCTTTCATATCGTATATCTCACCGCTTTCGCTATCGTACACGGTCACCGAAACGCAAACGTCCTTGATCTCTCCGCCGTACGCTCCTGCGTTCATATAGACCGCGCCACCGACGGTGCCGGGTATCCCGTATGCAAATTCAAGACCCGTAAGAGAACACTCCGAAACGACCGACGCAAGATGAGTAAGCGATGCGCCGCAACCGACCTTGACCGTCGCTCCGCTTATCTTAATATCCTTTATCTGAGAGGTAACGATCACCGCGCCCTCGTAACCGCTGTCTGAAAAGAGAAGATTAGTTCCGTTTCCGATAACGATGCTCGGTATACTGACGGACGAGCAGAACGCGGAGAGTGCCGCAAGCTCATCGGGAGTCGAAGGATAGATCACGAACGACGCGTTACCGCCGATCTTGAACGAGGTTATCGAAGAAAGAGGAAAATCGCATCTGTATGTCAGACGACCCTCTTTTTCGGCTTCAGTCAGATATTGCTCAAGAATACTTGAGTTAGAGAGCATAATACTGCTCCTTTCGTTTTTTCCTATTATATGCCCGTTATCAATTTTTGACAACGAAACGGTGGAACACCTTTTTACCCTTTTTTACTATAAGCCCGTCGCCAAAGGCATCGGCGGAAACGCTTGCGTTGAACTGTACAACCTTTTCGTCGTTAACAAGGATACCACCCTGCTGAATAAGACGCTTTGCTTCGCCCTTTGAGGGTGCAAGACCGCCAAGCACGAGAAGGTCGGAAACGAGAATAGAGCCGTCAACAAAATTGTCGGGGATAAGCTCGGTAGTCGGCATATCGGCAGATACACCGCCGTTCGCAAATACGGCTCTCGATGCTTCAAGTGCCTTATTTGCTTCCTCCTCGCCGTGAACCATCTTGGTAAGCTCGTAGCCGAGGATTTCCTTTGCCATATTGAGCTGTGCGCCCTGCCACTTATCCATCTCGTTGATCTCCTCAATGGGCAGGAACGTGAGCATTCTGATGCACTTGAGAACGTCGGAGTCAGCTACGTTACGCCAGTACTGGAAGAAGTCGTATGGGCTTGTCTTTTTAGCGTCGAGCCAGACGGCGTTACCTGCAGTCTTACCCATCTTCTTGCCCTGAGAGTCGGTAAGGAGCGTGATAGTCATCGCGTGTGCGTCCTTGCCGAGCTTTCTACGGATTAGCTCGGTACCGCCGAGCATATTCGACCACTGATCATCACCGCCGAACTGCATATTACAGCCGTACTCCTTAAAGAGGTAGTAGAAGTCGTAGGACTGCATTATCATGTAGTTGAACTCAAGGAAGGAAAGTCCCTTTTCCATTCTCTGCTCGTAGCACTTTGCACGGAGCATATTATTTACCGAGAAGCAAGCACCGACCTCGCGCAAAAGCTCGACGTAGTTAAGCTTAAGAAGCCAATCGGCGTTGTTTATCATTTGCGCCTTGCCCTCGGAGAAATCAATAAATCTTTCCATCTGACGCTTAAAGCACTCAGCGTTATGGTCAATATCTTCCTTGGTCAGCATTTTTCTCATATCGGTTCTGCCCGAGGGGTCACCGATCATCGTAGTGCCGCCGCCGATAAGAGCGATCGGCTTATTACCCGCCATCTGAAGACGCTTCATAAGAGTGAGCGCCATAAAGTGACCTGCCGTCAAGCTGTCGGCAGTACAGTCAAAGCCGATATAGAAGGTTGCCTTACCCTCGTTTATCATAGTTTTGATCTCTTCCTCGTTTGTAACCTGAGCGATAAGACCTCTTGCAATCAGTTCGTCGTAAAGTGTCATTTTTTTAGTCCTTTCTTATTCCTGCCCCGCAGTGTCGAGCATTTCTGCCGCCGACTGAAGAAGCTTGTCTGTAATGTTTACGCCGCCCATTATACGGGCAAGCTCGTTTATTCTTCCCTCTCGGTCAAGGGGAGTAACAGAGGTTTCGACGCGGCCGTCGATCTCTTGTTTTCTAATTAAGTAATGCTCGTGTGCCTCTGCTGCTATCTGCGCAGAATGCGTAACGCATATTACCTGATTTTTCGATGCAAGCGCGCGCAGTCGAATTCCGATCTTCTGCGAGGTCTTACCGGAAACGCCCGTGTCGATCTCGTCGAATATCAGCGTTTCGCCCTCGCTTCCGTAGGAGTTGATGTTCTTAAGCGCGAGCATTATTCTCGAAAGCTCACCGCCCGAAGCTATCTTCGACAGCGGCTTAAGCGGCTCGCCCGGGTTTGCTGACAGAAGAAACTCTACCGTGTCGGCGCCATGTTTTATAAGCTTTACCCTGCCGTTTTCGTCAAGAGACGGCTTGATGTCGACCTTAAAGCGCACCTTCGGCATTTCAAGATATGAAAGCTCGTCTACAACGCTATTTTCAAGAGTGAGTGCCGCCTTTTGGCGTCTTTCGGTAAGACGTGAGGCAAGCTCTGCCGCCTTCTTTTTATACTTTGAATATTCGATCCGAAGCTCGTCAAGAAGCTCGTCGGCGCCTTCTATTTCTTTAAGCTCGTTTGCCGCCTTATCGCGGAAAGCGAGAATTTCACCTATTCCGATACCGTACTTCTTTTCAAGCTTTGAAATAAGATCGAGCCGCGTTTCTATCTCGTCAAGCTCGCGGTCGGGATCGTCGCAGTCTCCGTCAGCTATATCCGAAACCGTTAGCCCTATCTCCTCAAGCTCGTACGTCATATTGTTAAGCTTTTCGATATATTCCTCTGCATTCGGAACGTACTCGGAAATACTTTCAAGAGCAGAAGCCGCTTTCTTAACCAACTCGTAGGCGGGAAGCACCTTTTCGCCTCTGTACAGTGCCTTCGTAATCAGCCGCGACTGCTTCAAAATTTTCTCTGAATTTTTTACCTTTTCTCGGCGTTTTTCAAGCTCCTCGTCCTCGCCAAGCTTGAGCTTAGCTTCGTCGATCTCGTTTACCTGATAGCGGAGAAGCTCGATCATACGTGCCTTTTCTCTTTCATCCCGCTTGAGAGAAAGCATCTTTTTGCGGCAATCCTCGAGTGCTTCATAAGCAACCGAATATTCACTCAAAAGCTCACCGTTTTCCGCATAGCCGTCAAGATAAGACAGCTGTGCAGACAGCGACATCAGTATTCTGTTATCGTTTTGCCCGTGAATATTGATAAGGTACGGCATTAGCTCTCTTTGAAGCGAGGCGGGAATCGTTCTGCCGTTAAGCTTCGTCTGCGCCTTGCCGTCGAGGTCAAAGGTTCTTGTAAGAAGTATACACCCGTCCTCGTCGGGCGCAATATCAAGCTCCGACGGAAGCCGTGAAAGCGGCGCGTCTATATCGGTAAAAAGTCCCGATACAGTTGCTTTTGTTTCGCCATTTCGTATCAGGTCCTTACTTGGTCTTGCTCCGAGGAGTAGGTTTATACAGTCGATAAGAATACTCTTGCCTGCTCCCGTTTCACCCGTCAGAACCTGAAACCCGCTTTCAAAATCAATATCGGCGTGCTTTATGACCGCGATATTTTCAATGTGAAGTGATGATAACATCAGTTTCCTCTCGTTATCTGTTTAAGTTTTTCGGAAAATTCGATCGCGCCCGTGTTGTCGCGCATCATAACGAATATAGTATCGTCACCCGCGATGCTTCCTACAAGCTCGCTCCAGCCCATTCCGTCGATCGCCGCTGCCGCCGCCTGTGCCATACCTGAATAGGTACGGAGAACGACAAAATTATTGGCAAAATCTACCTTGATTATCGTTTCTCTGATAATGTTTCTGTATTTTGCAGAGATGTGAATATCATCTCTCGGCGAAAGGGCGTACTTATAGCGGTGGTCGGGGGTCGAAACTTTAACGAGCTTAAGGGAACGTATATCACGCGAAACGGTTGCCTGAGTTACGTCAAAGCCCGATTCGCGAAGCTTGCTTATAAGCTCGTCCTGCGTTTCGATATCGTATTCGGTTATGATCTCAATTATTTTGTTATGTCTTTTGTACTTCATATCAGCACTCCAATCATATATCGGACATTTTTTCTCTTAAAATATCATAAAAGCTGATATCGCGATTTTTATTCAGCCGAATAAAATCTGCGCTGAGACTTGAACGGCGGATCGTAACCGAATCACCGCAGTTAAGCATATCGGCTTCGCTACCGTCAACAGTCAGGTGAGACGATGATGATAACGGCGAGATATATTTGATCTCAATATGAGAATCATCGGGAACTATTATCGGTCTTGCGGTAAGGGAGTGGGGGCATATTGGCGTTAAGCAAATACCCTTCAGCTTCGGAGAAAGGACAGGGCCGCCTGCAGATAGCGAGTATGCGGTCGATCCCGTCGGAGTAGCAACGATAAATCCGTCGGAACGGTATCGGCCAAGCGAGCTTCCGTCGCAATAGACCTCTGTTTCAAGCAGACGCGAGACCGTTCCGTGCGAAAGAACGACGTCGTTTATCGCGACCATCGTTTCATCCGATTCAAGACCGTTTTTTACGGTCGAGACCTCGAGAAGCGCACGCTTTTCGATATAGTATTCACCGTTTAGAACTGCCTCCAGTCCCACTTTATCATCGGGAGAAAGCTCGGCAAGATATCCGACGCGTCCGAGGTCGATTCCGAGTATCGGAACACCGATCACGGCACCACGCCTTGCGGCTCGCATTATAGAACCGTCACCGCCGAGAACGATAATCATATCGGGGCAGGATGAAACGCCGACATTTACGCCGTCAAAGGTAACGTCACAGTCGCAGTCAAGCCAAACTTCGTCACCGCGATCCTTCAGAACCGAAATCAATTTCGCGGTGTATTTCAGCTCGGGATCCTTAATAAGCGTTGATGCAACTTCAATTTTCAATATCCTGCCTCCTTCCGTTATCTAAAATAAAGTGTGCCAAAAATTCGGTATTGCCGTCGCCGCCTTTGATAGGCGAAATAACGGTCCTTATATTTTTTAGTCCAAAAGAAGCCGCGCAAGCGATAACGTTATCTACCGCTTCCCTTCGTTTCTTTTCGTCACGGACGATACCGCCCTTACCGACGCCGCTCCGTCCTACCTCGAACTGCGGCTTGATGAGGGAGATGAATATTCCTCCATCCTTCATAAGCGGAACTATCGCAGGATAAAGCTTCGTTTGAGAAATAAACGAAACGTCCATAACGGTTATATCTGCCTTCTCGGGTATCTCTTTGTCACTTAAATACCGCGCGTTTAGGTTTTCAAGCGATATCACACGGCTGTCATTTCGAAGCGATGAATGAAGCTGACCGCTACCCGAATCGACTGCATATACCTTACTTGCTCCGTACTTGAGGAGACAGTCGGTAAATCCGCCCGACGACGCTCCGATATCAAGACAAACGGCGCCCGTCGGATCAATTTCAAACTCGCGAATAGCTCCTTCAAGCTTGAGACCGCCGCGACTGACATAGGGACATACGAGGTCGGTACGGCAGGATATCTCATCGCCGTCACTTACGTCAAAGGAGGGCTTTAATATCAGCTTGCCGTTTACCGTAACCGATCCGCTCTCGACGAGATTTTTCGCCTTTGTGCGCGTTTCGGCGTAACCGTTTTCGGTCAAAAATCGGTCGAGGCGCATATTATATTTCTCTCTTTGAAAGATAGTTTGCAAAATCTATCAGAGTCTGACTTCCATCGTATTTTGAAATTACCGAGATTGCCTCGCTCGTTAGCGAATTTATCTTATCCTTTGCTTCACTTTCGGTCATAAACGAAAGGAAGGTAGTCTTATTGTCCTCAGTACCCATATCAAGAATATCATCCTCGATTTGGAACGCAAGTCCGATATTTTCAGAGTATTTTTGTATGTCGGCATATTCAGGGGTTTCGTCGCCGTATCCTGCCGCAAGGCACCCAAGAAGCGCCGCGGTGCGGATAAGGCATCCCGTCTTCATGCGGTTCATCATAAGATGCGTTTTTTCGCTTAAACGCTCTTTCTCACCCGCGAGATCAAGAACCTGACCGCCTATCATTCCGTCTGCTCCTGAATTCTCTGAAAGAAGCAGAACTGCCGCGACCCTATTTTCAGCCGAAACGTACTCGTTTTTCGCTGCAACCTCGAACGCCTTAGTAAGAAGCGCGTCACCCGCCAAAAGCGCGTTCGCCTCGCCGAATACGATATGATTCGTCGGCTTACCGCGTCTTACTTCGTCATTATCCATACAAGGCAGATCGTCGTGAATAAGCGAGTAAGTATGTATCATTTCGATAGCGCAGGCATAAGGAAGCGCCGCGTCACACTCTCCGCCGAGCATTTTCGCTACCTCAAGAGTAAGAAAAGGTCTTATTCTCTTCCCACCCGAGGTTGCACTGTATTTCATTGAATCTGTAAGCACCGAAATTTCGTCGATGCTACCCGAAAGATATTCGTCTATTTTCGCGCCGATAAGCGACGCATTTTCGTTAATTACCGTCGAAAGGCTTTTCATCGTATCCACCGTTACCGTTATTTATGAGAATGTTTATTCTCTTTTCAGCCTCGTCGAGCTTGCCCGAGCAAAGCTTAACGAGAGCAACTCCCTCTTCAAACATATCGAGCGATTTATCAAGCTCGGCTGTGCCGTTTTCAAGCTCTCTTACTATTTCTTCAAGGCGCGAGAGCGCCTCTTCAAACTTTATATCTTTAGTTTCCATATTTTCCTCACGCTTAATTCTTTGATACGACCTTGGCTTTTATGGTTCCGTCGGCCAGCTTAAAGGACACGTTGTCGCCCTCGCATACGTCGTCAACGCTCTTGACGAGCTTCCCACCGTCCTTAAAGACAGCGGAATAACCCTTTGATATGACTTTCAACGGACTTACCGCCTCAAGCACTGAGGACAGACGGGCGAATTTTTGTTTTTCGGTAGTAAGCTTATAATTCATAGAGCCCTCGAGCTCCTTGGCAAGAGATATGAGTATCATTCTCTTATCGTCTATATACGCCGACGGCTGCGTCATCGCACGGCGTTCTGAAAGCATTTTCAGTATCTGTCTGTTGCTTTTAATCCGTGCATCGGTCAGCGCATACATACGCGAAACTACGTTACCGAATTTTCGTTTCAGCTCCTCGCTGTCGGGAACGGCAAGCTCAGCCGCCGCAGACGGAGTCGGTGCTCTTTTGTCGGAAACAAAGTCGCAGATCGTAAAATCCGTTTCGTGACCGACTGCCGAGATTACGGGAATATCGCATTTGAATATTTCTCTTGCCAGCGCCTCGCTGTTAAACGCCCAAAGATCCTCAATCGATCCGCCTCCGCGCCCGATAATTATAACGTCAACGCTTTTACTTTCGTTAAAATACTTTATTCCGCGTATCAAGTCGGCTTCAGCGCCCTCGCCCTGAACGAGCGACGGAAAAAGCACAAGCTTTGCAAACGGAAATCTTCGTGTACTCACGTTTATAATATCGCGCACAGCCGCGCCTGTCGGCGATGTGATTATACCGACTGCCGACGGAATCTTGGGAAGCGGCTTTTTTAGTTCTTGTCTGAATAAGCCCTCGCCTTCAAGCTTTCTTTTGAGCTGTTCGTATGCGAGCGTTAATGCACCGATGCCGTCGGGCTCAAGCGAGGTCGCGTAAAGCTGATACGCGCCGTCGCGCGGATAGACCGAAACGCGTCCATGCAAGACGACCTTCATTCCGTTTTCAGGACGGAATTTGAGCTTCACCACGGCACTTTTGAACATCACCGCAGAAACTCGTGCGTTTTCATCCTTGAGTGAGAAATAATAGTGACCCGAGGAATGATAATTCAGGTTCGAAATTTCCCCTCGCACATAGACGTTTGACAAAACGGGATTGCCGTCTATCAGCATCTTAACGTATTCATTTAAGCCCCCTACGGTCAATATCCTTGATTCATCGGGCATTTTACAGTTCTCCGTTTATTTTCATTTCAGTCAGCCGAGCGATCCCCGCCGCATTGTCGCAGGAATAACGGCTTTCGGCAAAAAGTCCGCCGAAGCGCGCGGTCAGGTTTTTACTTATATATCTGTTGCTCATTACGCCGCCGGCATATATTATCGGCAGGTCTCCGTATTTGGCAAGAGCGTTTTCGGTAAGTCTTGTAAGAACCGCCGTTATGTGTGAAAGCACGAAGTCAGCAACGTAGCTCTTTTCTGCTCCGTCGTGAAGAAGCTTCTCTGCCTTGTTTTCAAGTCCCGAAAGGTTGAAGTCAAAGCCGTCGACCGTGATTTTTCCCGGCTTAACTGCCGAGGGATCACAGGACAGAGCATCAAGCTCCTTTCCGCAAGGGAATTTGAGTCCCATAAGAACGCCTATGCGGTCTATCGCCTTTCCGCAGGAAATATCCTTCGTTCCGCCGAGAAGCGTTATCTTACCGTTTTCAACCAGCGTCAACTCCGTTGTTCCGCCCGAAACGTGAAAGGCAATAAACGTCGAGTAGTGCAAATCCTCGCGTCCGCACGAATACAAAGCCGCCGCTATATGCCCTGCCTGATGGCTGAAGCGGTAAAGCGGAACGCCGTGCGTAGATGCAACTGCCGTCGCCGCCGCAATTCCCGAAAGGAAGCACGGCATATATGAGCCCTCGTTATCACGGGGGGTCGCCGAAACTCCGACCGCTCGGGGAGAAATTTTTCCAAGCTCGGAAAAAACCTTAGGTAGGTTTACCGTATGCTGAAACACAGCGTCGCTTTGGCGCAGACCTCTTTCTCCCTCGCCGACCGAAAGCAGAATTCGCAAATTCTGCTCAATCTTACCGTCAAGCGAGATCGCGGCCGATGTCGTATAGTTACTTGTGTCTATTCCGAGAACGGGCTTCATTTTTTGAGTCCGAGCTGTTCAGCTACGGCGTTAAGGACACCGTTTACAAAGGCAGGTGCCTTATCATCGTCAAACTTCTTTGAAAGCTCGACCGCCTCGTTTATGGAAACACTGAATGGTACGTCTGTCTTCGTCATTTCGTAAACCGCGATTCTCATAACCGAAAGAGACACCTTGCTCATTCTCTTAGTCTTCCAGCCGATCGCGTGCTGAGAAATAACGCCGTCGATCTCATTTAGATTATCGAGAACGCCGAAATACGTTTCGGTAAGGTACTTGTCGTTTTCAAGCTCTCTCATCTCCTCGGCAAGGCGATAGGTCTCCTCTGCCGTCACGTCCATATTAAATTCCTTCTCAAAAAGAAGCTCCATTACCGCTTCGCGCGCCTTACGTCTTTCCATAACCGATCCTTTTCAAGTCAATTTTTTTGAATGAATATGCAGTATATACAGTACTACTACTGCAATTATACATTATACCTTTTTTTCCTTACTTTGTCAACGGAAACAACACTTTTTAAGTGAAAAAATTACATCTTATATATTGTATAATATACGCGCTGATTCTTCGGCACGGAATACTCGCGGCCTTTACGCCATATACATACTTGTGAATATTCTTTTTTTGAGGCGAAAAAATATGATTAAAAGAAGACTGCGCTTCGGCGCGTTTTTGATAGCAATAACGGTTATTATGCTCAGCGTCGCGCGGCTTTTGAATAATGAAAAAATGTATCGAATGACGAGCGGCGAATATATAAAATGGGTCGATTTCGGTGTGACCTCAGAGGCAATGAACGACGCGCTCGAAATATCACTTGACGCCTATGAAAAGGGCTATAACGCCGATTTTGTAAAGCTTCTGTCATACCTCGGTGCAAAATACGGCGGCGATTTCAAGCACTACAAAAAATCGGATTTAACCGCTCTCTACGATAAGATCAAAAACGGCGAAAAAATTGATACATTAGGTGCAAAATACAATTACTATCCATACTATCTCGAAGCATACGGTGCGGTCCTTTCGGAATATGTCGGCGAGTTTTATATTGACGGAAAGCAATATTACGGACTGCGTGTTTTTTCGCCGATCGCAAAGGGATATTATTATAATCATTCCGATGATTTCGGCAACAAAAGAAGCTACGGTTACACAAGAAAACACCTCGGGCACGATCTTATGGGAACTGTCGGTACGCCCGTTATCGCAATCGAAAGCGGGTACGTTGAGGCGCTCGGCTGGAATCAGTACGGCGGCTGGAGGATCGGAATACGTTCATTTGATAACAAGCGGTATTATTACTATGCTCACTTAAGAAAGGATCACCCATACGTAACCGATCTTCAGGTCGGCGATATCGTCACCGCAGGTCAGGTGATCGGTTACCTCGGTCAGACGGGATACAGCGCAAAGGAAAACGTCAACAACATAAAAACTCCGCATCTTCACTTCGGTATTCAGTTAATATTTGATCAAAGTCAAAAGGACGGCTATAACCAGATCTGGATAGACTGCTACGAGATAACGAAATTTCTTTCGCAAAACCGAATGAGTGTCGTCGTTGCAAGTAACGGCAAGGACCGCGTCGCAGAAAAGGACGTAATTATATACGATATTCCCGATTAAATTCATAAATTATTCTTGAATTCCTCGTCAGAGTAATGTATAATAGAGTAAATCAAAATCTCGGAGGAACTGTCTTGGAAGGATTCAAGAAATTTGTAAAAACAACACTATATCCCGCTTGCCTTATCTTTACGGCAATCGTTTTCTTCTTCTCGCTCATGTATGAGCTTGTGGATGTTAACCGCTCGTCGGCATACAACCTTATATCACTCATACAGTTCTTCGTATTTTCCCTTATCCTTTGCTGGTCAAAGGAGCTATTTAACGACGATAAAATGTCGTTCGCCGCAGCACATTTTATTCACTTCGTCGTTTTCTTACTCAACGTTATTATATCCTTTATTTTCATAGGTCAAATGACAAACTTCTTTGGCATTCTCGCCGCATTCTCCCTGCTTTATCTTGTCGGTGCGATCGTTGCGCTTATAATCAGAAGGGCAACGAAAAAGAAGAAGGTAACCAAAAAGGCGAATTACAAAAAGCAATTCAGATGAAAAAAGTCGTTATCCCTTCGGATAACGACTTTTTTATTACGTTCTTATAACGAGGTCGCAGTTTACTAACGGCTCGTATTTTTCTATATACGCGTCCTCTGTCGGTCTGATCTCGCTTTCGTATTTTGTCAATGCGTTCTCACCGCCCAGCAGAGCTATTCTCGTTCTGCGCGTTTCCTCGTCGGCATCAAAATAAAGCTTAATATCGTAGCTTTCACCGCCGCCAAACGAACCGAACGCATCTGAGATGAATAGCATACCCGCATCTATCTCATTGGCAAAAACGGACGAAATAATCGTCGCGGCATGGCTCTTTCCAGATGCCTTGCGTCCGTCAAGGGCAACGGATACCTTTTCAGCCTTACCAAGCGCCTCGGAAATAAGACAAAGTGCCGGAATCAAGGGAGCTGTCTCGACCGAAATAATACGGTAAGAGGCTCCGTAAAGGCGCTTATATATCGCACTGTGGCATACCTTACCCTGAAGCTTGTCAACGTCGCACGCGTTTTGGGGAAGTATTCCCATAACGCCGGAACGGCGAATCAATGACAACTTTCGGTCAAGCCCCTCACTACTTCCCGATTTGGGCGTAAATGCCATAAGAGATAAGATGTTTTGTGCAGACAGGTATGGCTTTACGGGCGAAAGATTCATTCGTGCATAACCGCCGCCTATCGTCACCGTAAACGGCTCAAGAGCATCGCTTTTTATCGGCTTTAGTTCGCTCAAAAGTGCTTCGACATCGTCGTCTCCGTCATAAACGCGGCCGAATTCGCTCTCGTACGCAAGTATATAGTAGTCCTCTGCCGTCATTTTTGGATATGCACGGCTATGTGAAGAAAGAATATCGTAAAAATTGGCACGCATATTAAAATTCCTGCTTCAAGCTTCTTTCAAAGAGTGAATAAAGAGTTGCCTTGGGGTCGGCATTCTCATATAAAACAACGTAGACCGCATGGCAGATCGGAAGCTCAACGCCGCTCCTTTCGCTCATATCCATAAGCGCGCGGACGGTATAGTATCCCTCTGCGAGCTTGTCAAACTTCTCGCCCTTTACAAACAGCTCACCGTAGCCGCGGTTATGCGAATATTTTGAGAAAACGGTCGCCTCGTAGTCACCGAGGTGGCAAAGTCCATAAGCGGAAATCGGGTTTCCACCGAACGCCTCAATGAGACGGGATATCTCTCTCGTTCCGCGCGACATAAGTGCGCCCTTGAGCGAGGAAATTCCAAGTCCGTCCAGCATACCGGCAGCAATTCCGATAACGTTCTTAGCCGCAGCACCTATCTCATTTCCGATAAGATCGGTTCCGTAATAGAAGCGTATAACGGGGCTTGAAAACTCGTTTACAAGCATCTTCTTAACTTCTTCATTTTTACTGTCAATAACCATACAGTTCGGTATTCCGCGCGCAAATTCCTGAACGTGTCCGGGGCCTATCCAAACCGAAACGGTATTCGAGGGGTCAAGTCCTTCCTCAACGATCTCGCTCAGGCGCTTACCGCTTCCGATTTCAATACCCTTCATACAAAGAACGAAGTTCTTTCCCTTGACACCGAGGCCGTTAAGCTGCTTTATAAGGGCGCGAAGTCCCTGAGAACCGATAGAAATTATAACGGTTTCAGCATCAAGCACCGATTTGATATCGGTAGTCAGCTTTATCTCATCCGGATATGTAATAAGTCCGTTCGTTCTTGTATCTCGAAGCTGAATAAAGCTTTCTGCGTCGGGTAGACCGTATACGGTAACGTCGTGCTTTTGGTTATTCAAATACCAGGCGATAAATGATCCCCATCTACCGCATCCAATAACTGTGATCTTCAAAATATTTACCTCTTTTTTATGTCATTTACCGAGATATTCCTTATAGGTCGTATAGCTTATTCCGCTATAATATGCCTTCAGGATATATCTATAATCGTAGCCGAGATTTCCAAGCTCATAAATTCCGTACTGACTCATTCCGACGCCGTGTCCCCAGCCTCTGCTGATAAACGTGAAGCTGTCGGCTTGATACGTTGTCGTCAAGGTTTCGGTTTCAAGAATCGGGGATAGCTTGCTTATATCCGGAAGAAGCTCGCCGTTAACACCGATCGTTGTCGGATATATCTGAGAATCGAGAGCAAAAGACATATCAAAGTCCTTTACCCCGCTTCCCGTCATAACATTTTCGCCCTGTCCGTCGTAGAAGGTCTTGATGCCGTCAGCGGTAATGATAAAAAACTGCTGACGCCCGAGAACGGTGTTAAGAAACGGGTTTGAGAGAACGTCAACGCCCTCTGCGGGGTTCGGATTTGTAGCACCGAAGCCCAACATCGTGTATTTGGTTCTCGTCACGCTGTCGCCGGCTTTTGTAACAACGAAATTCGCCGAATCAATATAGCTTGAAAGAAGCTTCTTAATTTTATCTGCACGGGTAACCGTCTGACAGTTTCCCTTGGCGTCGTAAAATTTGATCTCCGTTACGTAACTCGTGTTGTTACCTGTTTTCGTTATCTGAATTTTCGTAACGGCGCCGCTGAGAGCGGTATATCCCTTATTTTCAAGAAGATTATACAGTGCGGTACCGGTAACCGTCGAGGTCTTCTGACCTCTGCTGTATGTCGTATATTTTTCCCACGGTGTAGCAACCGCCTTAAGATACGGATAGGTGGCAAGGCTGCTTCCCCAAACGTCTGTACAGTTGGCGGTACAGCCACCCGTACTTGATGAGTAGTAGGTTCCGCACAAAATACCGTTTGACGTAGCTATTACTCCGCGGGTCTCGAGTGCCGCTCTCCATACTCGGTCATTCGTCGGTCCGTAGCCGTTAAAGACCTGACAGCACGCCTCGTTACAAAGGTCGCCGCTGAATCCGCCGTGACCGTTCAGCCGCTTGATCGCATAGCTTCGCACGGCGATTGTAAACGCCTTGAGCGTTTCAAGAGGCCACCAGGTAGGAATCTCAGCCGCACATACTCCCGCTACGTAGTTTTCGAGACGCACCAAGTTTAAGGTAACAACGCCGTAATATCCGCTCGGCGAGAAATGCTGAAATTCAAAATAACCGTCGTAGACTCGTTTGCTCGAACCATGGTAGCATCGCATATTTATCTTTGTATCGGGATCGTTCTGATGCGCCGTTACGGCAAGAAGGATATACGTTGCAGATGAAGCGTGAAGCCATACGATCTTATGTGTCGTAGGATCAATAATGATCATATCATTATTCAACGGAGCTCGGACGCTTGACGCGAGGATGGCTTCGGTCAGCTCGGCGGGGAGCGGTGAAACAAACGGTTCTTCCGTGATCCCGGGAGTCGTCGTTTCCTCGGGTGTAGTAGTTGCTTCGGGTGTAGTGGTTTCTTCTTGCGTAGTAGTATCTTCAGTTGTAGTATCACTTGCAGACGTATCAGACGACGTTTCCTCCGTCGTATCTTCGATGACAGCGTCTGTCGTAGTTTCCGGCTCGAGCGTGTCCGTGCTATCTGACGCCTCGGGTGTCGTATCCTCAGACGTATCAGGCGTTGTCTCCGGCGTCGTTTCGGGCAACGAATCCGGTGTTGTCTCGGGCTCAGTTTCGGGCGGTAACGGAGGAGTCAAGACAGATTTGATGGCGGCTAAGGCGGTTTCAGCCTCCTCTGCCGTCACGAATTGACCGATAAATATGTGACGCTCCTGATACAAATATGCCGGGAACGCATTATATTCGGGGAAAAGCTCCTCGATCAATGCAATATCTTCTCTGTAATTTTCGTCAGAAAGAACGTCGATGTGGTATGACCCAACCTTTGTGTCGCTCGCTCCCGACGCTTTTTCATACTTTCTGGTCGTAACTGCTCCGCTGCTGTTTTTCGTTTCTACGTACTTCAAATTCACATGACGAGTAACAAGTATCTCCGTTTGCTCAATGTAATCAACGGTTCTCGGGGAACGGCCCATGTGATTATATCCCACATCAAAGCCCTGCTCAGCCGTCAAGCGCACCGAACAGGTTGTCTTGTCGTCGTAGAATATACCAATACGCATATATATGTTCCAAGAGCTCTCATCTTCAACAGTCGACACGGCACCGTCAAGGGCAACCGTTTTCATCGAAAAGAATAAGAGAACATAATAAAACGTACCGACAAGCATCGAAAATACTAAAAGTACGACCAATACACGCGCCCAAAAGCGCGAATCGAGCTTAAAGCTCTTCTTTTTTTCTCGGTTATCAGTCCGCAATGGTGTACGCTCCTCTCACGAGCAGGGTGACGCTGTCACCTGTTACGATAATTCCTCTGCCGTCTGCCTTCGGAATTATTATTTTGTGGTTTGCTTTGATAAGAGCACCGTTAGTTACTATCGTTCCGTCGGTCACGTCTATAAGACCCTGACCCGCCTCGATATTCGATGACGAGGTAATAATAGTTGTTGCGTTACCCGAAAGAAGTATTATCTCACATACACCCTTGCACATAAGGGTATCGCCCTTGCTCAGTGTAATAAGCGTAAGCTCAGCCGACGACATATCGGTAAGATCGGAGATCTTAACGTATTGACTTTCGATTTTCTCAAGCACCTGTGCCATGATCTGCGGACCGAGCACGTCGTTGACGTAGCTGAGTGACACAAGTGGGTCATTTTTAGACGAATACTGCTCATCGGCAGAAACTCCAAATGTCAAAAGTGCTACGATCAAGGTGAAGACTATTATAGATTTCTTAAGGTTCCTCATCGTGATTTCCTTTCATTTTTATTCAGCGCTGTGCGAATGAATTCCGATCATTTCGATATCTATTCCCCTAAAGCCCGCAATTTTCAGATTAAAAGGAGCTGCCGCAATAGACACAGCAAACCTCTTTATAATTACGAAAGAGCTGCCTTTACGCCGTCGGGCATAGCGGAAATATCCTCATCATAGATAGTCCAACCGGTCGTCGGAAGCTTGTTTTTCTTATAGCTCTTACCCGACGGTGTGAAGGAGCCGATATCGGTCGTAACGAATACGACCTTTGCATTTTTGACCTGCATAAGTGTTACGCCCTGCGAGGTTCTCGTTGCCTTTTCGGGAACGAGAGAAGTCGAAATCGTCATAACTCTGCCGTTGTCGGCAACAAGCAGAATATCCTTCTCCTCGTCCTTTTCGCAGACTATGACGCCCGCGGGCGCGCAAGCGGTGGAATAAGCGCCCGTAAGCTTACGGCGGTTGCCCTTCGTTTCATAGGAAGCAAGAGAGAAACGAACTCCCTTACCGTTTTCAAAGATAACGACTGCCGATCCGCTATAAGGATCGCCCTTAACGAGCTTCTTCATAGCTATCGCTTTTTCTCCCTCTTCAAATCCGAGCTTTGCGGGGATATAGTCGCCGAGAAGCGACGCCTTAGTCGTATCGAAGTCGCAAACTCTCGTCTTATATACCTGCGCCTTATCAGAGAAGAATATAAGCTCGTCTGTATTTGACGCGTCGATAGAATCGGTTATATAGTCGCCATCCTTAAGCTTCTGCTCGTCGTTTCCGCGAAGCGAGAGGAGAGTGATTTTTTTGAAGTATCCCTCTTTAGTAAAGATGAGCTTAACGTTATAATCCTCAATATTCTCGCTTTCGTCGTAGATCTCAATGTCATCAGCACCTATGAGCTGTGTAAGACGAGGCTTGCCGTACTTTTCCTTGATCTCCTTAAGCTGAGATGCGATACGGTTCTTCATTCTCGTATCCGACGCGATAAGCTGCTCAAGGTCGGCAATTTCCTTTTGGAGCGACTCGATTTCCTTAATACGGCCGATGATATACTCGCGGTTAAGATAACGGAGCTTTATCTCGGCAATATACTCCGCCTGAATCTCATCAATGCTGAAGCCCTTCATAAGGTTCGGAACAACATCGGATTCCTTCTCGGTCTCGCGGACGATCTTTATTGCCTTGTCGATATCAAGAAGAATTTTACCAAGACCGAGAAGAAGATGCAGCTTGTCCTTCTTCTTGCCGAGGTCATAGGTAAGCTCACGGCGAAGACAGGTCATTCTGAAGTCAATCCATTCGGTAAGGATCTCCTTAACGCCGAGAAGCTGAGGCGTACCGTGAACGAGTATATTGAAGTTACATTCAAAGGAATCCTCAAGGGGCGTCATCTTGTAAAGCTTAGTCATAAGCTTGTCGGGATCAACTCCGCGGCGAAGGTCGATAGTGAGCTTAAAGCCCTGAAGGTCGATCTCATCACGAACGTCAACGATCTCCTTGAGCTTTCCCTCCTTGATGTAACCCGTTATTTTCTTGATTATTGCTTCGATCGTGGTCGAATACGGAATTTCAAGAACGTCGATACAGTTTGCGCTCTTATCATAAACGTATTTAGCTCTTACTTTAAGAGAACCGTGACCTGTCTCAAAAATTTCCTTATACTTTTCCTTATCATAGATAAGATTACCGCCGCCCGGGAAGTCGGGAGCCTTAATAATGCTCATTAGACGCTCGGTATCGGTATTCGGATTCTTGAGAAGCTGGATCGTACCGTCACATATCTCGCCAAGGTTGAACGAGCAGATCGAGCAAGCCATACCGACAGCAACTCCGAGGTTTGGCGAAACGAGGATATTCGGAAACGCCGTCGGGAGCAAGGTCGGCTCTTTGAGCGTGTTGTCATAGTTGTCAACAAGGTCAACCGCATTTTTATCGATTCCCGCGAATATCTCTGCGCTGAGCTTATCGAGCTTACATTCAGTATAACGGGGTGCCGCATAGTCCATATCGGAGCTGTAATGCTTACCGAAGCTTCCCTTTGAGTCTATAAAGGGGTGCAAAAGCGACTCGTTAGCTCTAGTCAGACGGACGAGCGTTGCGTATATTGCCTGGTCACCGTGAGGATGGCGCTTCATCGTCTCGCCGACGACGGTCGCGCTCTTGACCTTCTGACCCGTCAATAAGCCCATTTTATACATAGTGTAAAGGAGCTTTCTGTGCGCCGGCTTAAAGCCGTCGATATCGGGAATCGCACGCGACACGATGACGCTCATCGCGTAAGGCATAAAGTTTTTTTCAATGGTTTCGGTTATGAGCTGGGGGCGTATCTCCGCCTGTACGGTCGGAACAGATACGCGGGATTCGGCTTTTCTTCTTGCCATTTTTCTTATCCTGTTCTATTTTATTTAAGCGTTACAACGCTGAAGCCCGCCGCCTTTATCAGACGGTTAAATACCGCAAGACCAATACCAACCTTTGACGGCATTCTTGCGTAGATATGTTTAAGATCATTTCTGCCGTCCATTTTTCGCAGGCACTCAAAGAGCATCCTCGCCTGCGTCAAGGTATCGGACGCCGAGCCACACGAGATAACGAATTTGTTATTCAAATACGGCAAATCCTGATCGAAGCAGATAACTCCAACGTCAGGACGCTCGGAAAGATACGAATAAACGGACTTATCATCTCCGTCAAGAACGGTAAGAGGCGTTGACGGCGCGTAATGACGGTATTTCATACCGGGCGCAAGGGGCGTGCCGTCAAATTTCTCGGTAACCGCTGGGTCAACGTAAAGCCCGTCGCCAAAGAGGGATAGCATTTCGAGCGTTACCGCACCCGGGCGAAGCAACTGCACCGTCTTGTCATCAAGCTTTATGATCGTGCTTTCAACACCGTAGTCACAGCTACCGCCGTCGATTATCGCATCGACCTTGCCATTTAGATCGTGATAGACGTGCTCAAAGCACGTTGGACTCGGTTTTCCCGAAATATTAGCCGACGGTGCGGCAATCGGCACTCCCGAAAGCTCTATAAGCTCTCTTGCGATCTTATTTGACGGAACGCGAAGTCCTACGGTATCAAGCCCGCCCGTTACACTGTCGGGAATTAAAGACCGCTTTTTAAGAATAACGGTTATCGGTCCCGGCATAAAGGCGTCGGCTATTTCGAAAAAAAGCGGGGTCGTGTGCGCGTAAATGCCTGCATTTTCATATTTGTTTAGATGTACTATCAGCGGATTATCGGACGGGCGTCCCTTTGCCGCGTAAATCTTCGACGCAGCACTTGGATCAAGCGCATTACCGCCGAGGCCGTATACAGTCTCGGTCGGGAATGCGACGATCCCGCCCTTTTTGATTATCTCCGCCGCCGGTATAAGAGAATCCTTGCCCTCATACCGAATTATCAGAGTTTTCATTTTTCACCTGAATTTTTAAGTTTTTCGGCGGTATCAGCCGCCGCAAGCGCGTCAATTAACGCACTGATGTTTCCGTTCAAAAACGCGTCGAGCGTATGAAGTGTGTAACCGATACGATGATCGGTCACGCGTCTTTGCGGGTAATTATAGGTTCTAATTTTTTCACTGCGGTCACCGGTTCCGACCTGCGTGCGTCGTGCGTCGGCAAGCTTACCCGCCTGCTCACGGCACATCTGATCGTACAGACGCGTTCGAAGAAGCTTCATAGCCTTGTCTCGGTTTTTATACTGCGATCGTTCCTCGCGGCATTCAATGACCATTCCAGACGGCTTGTGAATAAGTCGGACGGCACTTTCGGTCTTATTGACGTGCTGACCGCCCGCACCTGAGCTTTTCATCGTTTCAACGACAATGTCGGCAGGGTTAATTTCAAGCTCGACCTCTTCTGCTTCGGGAAGCACGGCGACCGTGACGGTCGAGGTGTGTATCCTGCCCTGCGATTCGGTATCGGGAACTCTCTGCACACGGTGAACACCGCTTTCGTATTTCAGGCGCGAATATGCACCGCTTCCCTCGACGGTAAAGGATATCTCCTTATATCCGCCAAGCTCGGTTTCGTTGACGTATGCGGTTTCGAGCCTGAAGCCGTTTTGCGAGGCGTACATACTGTACATACGGTAAAGGTTAGAGGCAAACAACGCCGCCTCCTCACCGCCCGCTCCCGCACGGATCTCAACGACGACGTTCTTCTCATCGTTCGGGTCCTGAGGAAGAAGAAGCACGGTCAATTCCTTCTTTATCTCCTCAATAAGGGGACGGCAGACCTTGATTTCCTCCTCGGCAAGCATTTGAAGCTCGGAGTCACCCTCGCCTTGAAGAATAAGCGCTTCTTCAAGGCGCGAGGTCACACATTTAAGTTCACGGTATTTTTCAATTATCGGACAGAGCTTTTTTTCCTCCTGCATAAGCCGACGGAGCTCTGAAGGATCGCTCAGCGCCTCAGGTGTCGAAAGCTTATGACATACACCGCTGTAATAAAGCTCCGCCTCCTTCAGCTTGTCAAACATTATTTAACGAAAGCGGCAAATGCCTTATAGGTCATATAGAGATCAAGCTTCGATATTGCTTCGTATGGAGCGTGCATCGAAATGACCGGAACGCCAACGTCAAGGGTGTCGATATTATGATTTGCAATGAACTTTGCTACAGTTCCTCCGCCGCCCTGGTCGACCTTGCCGAGCTCAGCCATCTGCCACTCAACACCTGCTTCGTTAAGCATGTTTCTGACGTAAGCGGTAAACTCGGAGGTAGCGTCGGAGGTGCCGGACTTACCTCTTGAACCTGTAAACTTCGAAAGAACGACGCCGCAATTAGCGTAGCAAGCGTTCTTCTTTTCGAGAACCTCTGGGAAATTGGGGTCGAACGCTGCGTTAACGTCGGCAGAAAGGCACTTCGAATTTGCCTTAACGAGACGGTAGTTTGCGCCGAGAGCGTCACATACCTCGGAAAGAATGTCGGTGAATGCAAGACTCTGCATACCTGTTACGCCGTCACTTCCGACCTCTTCCTTGTCGGCAAGGATAGCAAATACCGTCTTTTTCGTTTCGGGGTTATCAAGAAGCGCGGTGACTGCGGGATATGCGCAAACGCGGTCGTCGTGACCGTAACCGCCTATAAGAGAACGGTCAAGACCGATATCTCTTGCCTTAAGTGCGGGTACGGCAGTCAGCTCTGCGGAGATGAAGTCCTCCTCGCAGATGCCATACTTTTCGTTAAGGATGCGAAGAAGGTTGAGACGGATAGCGCCGTCGGTCTCCTCCTCGCGGTAGGGCTCGGTGCCGACGATGATGTTAAGACCTTCGCCCGTGATTCCCTCTGCAAGCGACTTTGTCATCTGATCCTTTGCAAGATGAGGAAGAAGATCGGAGATATAGAAGATCGGTTCGTCCTCATCTTCTCCGATGCAGATGTCAACAACCTCGCCGTCACGCTTTACCATTACGCCGTGAAGCGCGAGCGGTACCGTCGTCCACTGATACTTTTTAACACCACCGTAATAGTGAGTCTTGAACATACCGAAGCCGTCAGATTCATAAAGAGGATTCTGCTTGAGGTCGATTCTGGGGGAGTCTATATGTGCGGCAACGATATACGCGCCGTCCTTTTCAATGTCGTTTTCACCGACCTTGAATACGATAAGCATCTTGCCGCGGTTGTTATAGTAATAGGTGCCGCCAACCTTAAGCTCGTCACCGAAATGATATTCGGTATATCCCTTCTTTTCGACCATAGCGATTGCATACTTCACCGCTTCTCTTTCGGTCTTTGCATTGTCAAGGAAAAGCTTGTACGCCTCGGCATAAGCAAACGATCTTTCAAGCTCGTCCTCGGAAATTACGTCGAATACGTTTTTGTTCTTGTATTCGAGCTGTGATTTAAGTTCTTTAACGTCCATTTCAAATTCTCCTTAAGAATTATATTTACTTATTCAGTCTCGCCTCGTGGCGTTTCAAAACGCCGATAAGACGTGTTGTGTCGGTATAAATATTATGCTCGTTGCGAACAGAGTTATTAAGCTCGTAGTCTGCTCTTGACGTATAATATATATTTGCCTTTTGCTTGCCGAGACGAACGCGCGCTTCTTCCTCCGAAATGCCGTCACGCTTCATTATACGGCTTATCTGTGTCGGCGTATCCGCGGTAACGCAAATAACCTTTTGGCACATTTTATCAAATCCGCTCTCGTAAAGCATCGGAGCATCGATAACCGCGATCTTGACCCCCTCCGCTTCCCTCTCGTCAAGCCATCTTTTCGTTTGCTTCATGATGTGATAGAAGGCAATAGAGGTGAGTGTATTATATTTGTCCTTATCGGTAAACGTAAGGTTGAAGAGCTTTTTGCGGTCAATCTCACCGTCGCCGCCAAGAATATCGTCACCGAAGTTGTGAACAAGATCATCGTAGCATTCGTTGCCCTTCATATAGACGTCACGGCAGACCTTGTCGGTATCGAGGCAAGGTATGCCGACACTTTTCATTATGTCGGATACGTAGCCCTTACCGCTTCCCGAGCTGCCCGTCAGTCCTACTGTAAGCATAGTTCCTCATTCTCCGACGGATACCGCCGCCGATCGGTCAAACAGGTGTACCAACCGAGCCGTTACTATTCGGCTCGTATGCCTTTTCCATTATAAGCTGCACTCTTGCACCGTCGGCAAAATCGGGCTTCTGAGCGTCACCGCTTCTTATGCAGTCAAGAAAATCGGTTGCGATAGCAAACTTATTTGCTTCGACAGTTCCCATTTCTCCGCCTTCAAGCCAGGCGGTTATATAGAAGACTTCATCAGCAATTACTCCCATTATACAGCTATACATAATACATTATAACAAATCCTTGTTAATAATTCAAGTATTTTTATAGATTATTATAAGAATGGAAGTAAATTATCTTGACTTTTTCATTTTTCGGGCTATAATCTAATATAGAGTTATTATGGAAAGGATGACTATCATGCTCACACATAAAATGACCATTGCGGGGCTCAGGAGACATCTTCCCATCTGTCCCGTAAACGAAAATCTCAGCATTGGCGCATTCGTAATTTTCGGAGACGCGGAGCTTACCGTTGCCTGTGCACGCGACCTTCTTAAAATCGTTCCCGAATACGATTATCTTATTACAGCTGAAGCAAAGGGTATCCCGCTTGCACACGAAATGGCAAGACAGCGCGAGGACGATTTCTATTTCGTCGCTCGTAAGCACCCGAAGCTTTATATGACGAGCGTTTTTGACGTTCCAGTCCGTTCTATCACTACCGATGCCGATCAGCATCTTTACCTCGACGGAATGGATGCCGAGAGAATGAAGGGTAAAAAGATCCTGCTCGTCGACGACGTTATATCGACGGGCGAATCGCTTAACGCACTTGCAGTTCTCGTTGAACAGGCAGGCGGAATCATCGTCGGTAAGGCTTGTATCCTCGCCGAGGGTGATGCACAGGACCGCCCCGACATAGTATATCTTGAAAAGCTTCCCCTCTTCCATCCCGACGGAACGGTAATGGAATAATCAACGCTCAGAATATTGCAAAAATAAAGACAGAAAACATACCCTTTTCGGGCTTCTTTTTCATTTTAGCGTCACTTTTTGGCACTTTTTGT
>JAZSHF010000080.1:0-3756 GCA_045533115.1 Eubacteriales bacterium | reverse complement strand
CCTTTCTGTTGGGATGAGTTAGGGGTAATTCTATTTTAACAGAACTCAATCACTTTTTCTATTCTTTTTTTATTTCGGTCTCACATCTATTGTAACACTACATTTATTAACAAAAAAACTTGATAAAACCGCTTGAAATTTGTATTATTTGATGATATAATATATGGAGACTGCCGCAATACTTAAACTAAGTTATAGTTTTTGCTGCGGATCGTAAACAAAAATACATAAACCATACAAGGGGGATGCTATGAAAAAGTCATTGCGTTTTGTTTCTTTGTTTCTCGTTATTTTGATGTCATTGACCGTAATTTTGGGTTCTTGTACGCCAAATAACGTTACACCTTCGGGCAGCGGCTCGGAGAGCGGTTCTGAGAGCGGTTCGGAGAGTAGCTCCGAAAGCAGCTCATCGGGATCGGGCAACGGTGAATGCACTCCTCCCGAGGACGAGTATAAACTGCCCTTGGAGGACGGCTACAATCAGCTTACGCTTTACTGGAATTATAACGGATCGTATGAAAACTGCGACGTTTGGATCTGGTGGGGCGACAAGGCAGGTCAGGGCTACCTTTTCCATGAGTGCGCCTACGGTGCAAAGGTGGTCATTAACGTTCCCGAGGACGTAAGTGAGGTAGGATTTATAGTCCGTAGAGATTGCTCGGAGCCCGGCGGAAGCTCGTGGGGAAATGCAACCAAGGACTTCGATCAGGACAGATTTGCGATCATCGAGGGAAAAGAGACCTTTATATATCTGAAATCGGGTGACGCATCCCAGTACATGAGCAACGACGGAGGAAAAACTCTCGAAATGATAAAGAAATTCTCAATTGCAGGAATGGTTGACGAGCATAAGCTCCAATACAGAGTAACACCTAAGGTCAATATTTCTGACCTTAGCAAGGTCAAGGTCTACGAGGGTGACAGAGAGATAAAGGTCACCTCGGTATCCACTCTCGGCAGAGAGGCGGCAAGCGGATATATTCAGGTAGACGAAAGCCTTGATCTTTCAAAGAATTACAGAGTTGAGATCGAGGGCTACGGATCAAAGCCCGTAGTTCCCACAGGAATATTTGACAGTCAGTTCTTTGCAGACAACTACCACTACGACGGAACCGATCTTGGTAGCGTTATTAACGGCGACAGTACTACGTTTAAGGTATGGGCGCCTACCGCGTCAAAGGTCGTTCTCAATCTTTACAGTGACGGACATACCGAATCTCTTATAAAGAGTGTTGATATGGTAAAGGGTGAAAAGGGCGTATGGGCGCATACCGAATCCTGCGGTCACGGTACGTACTATACCTACACCGTAACCACGTCGGTTGGAACTCAGACCGCTACCGACCCCTATGCAAAGGCGGCGGGTGTAAACGGAAACAGAAGCATGGTAGTCGATCTTTCGCTTACCAATCCCGAGGGCTGGGACGACGCAGACTTCTCGGCGGGAATAGATAGCTATTCCGACGCTGTGATCTGGGAGGTACACGTAAGAGACTTTTCCAATAAGATCGCATCCTCGCAGTACAAGGGCAAGTATCTTGCGTTTACCGAAAGAGGACTTGTAAACGAATACGGTCAGGCGGTTGGAGTTGACTATCTGGTTGAGCTTGGTATAACCCACGTTCACCTGCTTCCCGTATACGATTACGCAACGGTTGACGAATCTAACCCCGACTCCGAGTTCAACTGGGGATACGATCCCAAGAACTACAACGTTCCCGAGGGAAGCTATTCTACCGATCCCTATAACGGCGAGGTGAGAATAAAGGAATACAAGCAGATGGTAATGGCTCTGCACGAGGCAGGTATCGGCGTCGTTATGGACGTTGTATATAACCACACCTACGACGCAAATAGTTCCTTTAACAGAATAGTTCCTTACTATTATTATAGATATACCACCAGCGGAGCGAACTCCTCCGCAAGCGGATGCGGTAACGATACGGCGTCCGAAAGATATATGTACGGTAAGTTTATGGTAGAGTCTACCGCTTATTGGGTGGAGGAATACAAGCTTGACGGATTGCGTTTTGACCTTATGGGACTTCACGATCTTGCTACAATGCAGGAGGTAGAGAGTGCAGTCCATACAATCAACCCCGAGGCGATCATATACGGCGAGGGCTGGACTATGGGCGCTACGATCGACGGAAGCAAGCAGGCAAATCAGTCCAATATAAGCGAGATAGTTCCCACCGGTGACGCTATCGGCGGTATTGCGGTGTTCAACGACGCTATCCGCGACGGACTTAAAGGAAGCGTGTTCGATAAGACCGCAAAGGGATATATCAGCGGATCGAGCAAGTCAACGGTCAAGAAGGTAATTTTCGGTATCAAAGGTGGAGCAGGCACAGGACAGGGCTGGGCAGTTGATAACGCTATGGTCATCAACTATATGAGTGCCCACGATAATAATACCCTTTGGGATAAGTTGCTTCTTTCCAATCCCGACGATAGCGAGGATGATCGCAACAAGATGAATAATCTCGGCGCGGCTATTATAATGGTATCGAAGGGAACACCCTTCTGGCAGGCGGGCGAGGAGATGCTCCGCACCAAGGACGGAGACGAAAACAGCTATAAGTCGAGCGATGCTATAAACAATATCGATTGGTCGGTACTCAATGAAGGCACACGTCAGTACGAGACGATGCTCTATTACAAGGGACTTATCGAGATGCGTAAGGCATACGGCATCTTCACGTCTTCTGACGCAGAGGTAACTCCCACGGAATTGGGAAGCGGACTTCTTACCGTCACCTTTGACGACGGACAGGGAGGCAAGGCGCTGGTCGTTATCAATCCTCACAAGACCAATCTTCCTTACACTCTTGAAGGCGAGTGGAATCTTGTGTCTGACGGATCGTCCGCCGGAGCAGAGGTCATCGCACGCGAGAGCGGAAGCGTTACGGCAGAGTCTATAAGCGTCAGAGTTTATGTAAACGACGCTCTTATTGGCACTGATAACGCGGCAGAATGACGGAGGCATTATGAAGATCAATAAAAAGGTTTTGATATTGCTTTCGGCTCTGTTGATCGCTGTTCAAACGCTCTCTGCCTGCACTCCGGGCGGAGATGAAAATATGAATTCCGACGGGGGATCTAACAATATGAATTTAAACGCTTCCTCCGATTCGCTTTACGTCAAGAAGGTAGAAAATCTGCCTGATGACTTTATTATGGGAATGGACGCGTCCTGCGTTCCTTCCCTTGAAGCGAGCGGAGTAAAATATTACGACCATGAGGGAAACGAAAAGGACGTTTACAAGATCCTTTCGGAAAACGGTGTAAATTATATCCGTGTTCGTATCTGGAACGATCCCTTTGATAAGGACGGCAATGGATACGGCGGCGGCAATTGCGATATTGAAAACGCGGTAGCTATCGGCAAACGCGCAACGGAAAACGGAATGAAGCTGTTGGTCAATTTCCACTACTCGGATTTCTGGGCAGATCCACAAAAGCAGATGGTACCTAAGGCATGGAAGGGAATGAGCATCGACGAAAAGTCCGAGGCCCTCTATCAGTACACCAAGGACTGCCTTAAAAAGCTTGTGGATGCGGGTGTTGACGTAGGAATGGTTCAGGTCGGTAACGAGACCAACGGGGCGATGTGCGGAGAAAACGCAAGCGCTCTCGGAGGCTGGCAAAGAATAACTAAGCTTATGTCGTCAGGCTCACGCGCGGTACGCGAGGTCTGTCCTGACGCTTTGGTCGCAATACATTTCGCTAACCCTGAAAAGGTTACGAATTACG
>JAZSHF010000019.1:0-3304 GCA_045533115.1 Eubacteriales bacterium | reverse complement strand
AGCATCGTGCCTCCCGCAAATGCAAGCGCAAACGGCAAGATCACCGTCGCCGCCGACACCGCAAGGTAGCCGAGAAGCGTTCCGACGACCTCAATGACGCCCGTCATAACCGCGATAAGGAAGGTCTTTCCGGGCTTCATTCCCGCCGCCAGCATCGGCGCGATTATGACCATTCCCTCGGGAACGTTCTGAAGCGCGATAGCCGCCGCGATAGATAATGCGTGCGAAACGTCGCCCGAGCCGAAGCCGACGCCTGCCGCGATTCCCTCGGGCAGATTATGAATTGCTATCGCGATAACGAAAAGCAATACCTTGTGAAGCCGTGCCTGCATCTCGGGATGAAGCTCCTCGTTTCCTCCGCTGAGCTTATGGAGATGAGGGGTCAATTTATCTATCAGGTTTATGCACAGCGCACCGCAAAACATGCCCGCAACTGCCATAAGAAGCCCATATTTTCCGCCCTTTTCGACCGACGGCAATATCAGTCCTATCACCGCCGCCGAGAGCATTACTCCCGCCGCAAAGGAAAGGACTATATCGCTGAATTTGTGCGTTGTTTTCTTGAATAAAAAACCGAATACCGCGCCGATGACCGACGCGCCGCCAACACCTATGGCGGTTAGCAGTACCATTGTCATTTTGCTTGCTCCAAACGTGTTTTTCAACGCCATTATAACACACCCCTTACCCATTGTAAAGCGGAACCGTAAATTTTTTCGTCATTTTTTACAACATTTCGCGTAGCGGAAATATGCAAGTTTTCTCAATTTTTCGCGTTGTTTCTATTGCAAAACGGCGCGAAAAGAATTATAATATTCATATACTTTCTTTTCGGAGGATTTTATGGAAAAAATCGTACGTCCGAGCTCTATGGAGCGCATAACGAATTTTGAGCTTGCAAACAAATTCATCGACGAGCAGGTCGATAAGGTCCGCAAGCAGGTCGGTGACAAAAAGGTACTTCTCGCGCTTTCGGGCGGTGTTGACAGCTCCGTCGTTGCGGCACTTCTCATAAAGGCGATAGGAAAGCAGCTCGTCTGCGTTCACGTTAACCACGGTCTTATGAGAAAGGGCGAAAGCGAGCAGGTTATCGAGGTCTTCGGTAAATCGCTTGACGCCAACCTTATCTACGTTGACGCGACCGACCGTTTCCTCGATCTTCTCAAGGACGTAAGCGAGCCCGAAAAGAAGAGAAAGATTATCGGAAACGAGTTCATCAAGGTCTTTGACGAGGAATCGGCAAAGCTCGACGGAATATCCTTCCTTGCACAGGGTACTATTTACCCCGACATACTTGAAAGTGACGGCGTTAAGGCGCATCATAACGTCGGCGGACTTCCCGAGGATATGGAAATGTCGCTCGTTGAGCCTATCGCGCTCCTTTATAAGGACGAGGTAAGAGTCGTCGGCGAGGCGCTCGGTCTTCCGCACGCTATGGTATACCGCCAGCCATTCCCCGGACCCGGTCTCGGCGTCCGTTGCCTCGGCGCGATCACCCGTGACCGTCTCCACGCTCTCCGCGAGGCAGACGCTATTCTCCGCGAGGAGTTCGACAACTGCGGCCTCAGTGAAAAAGTATGGCAGTACTTTATCGCAGTTCCCGACTTCAAAAGCGTCGGCGTCCGCGACAGCAAGCGTTACGAGGGCTGGCCCGCAATCATCCGCGCCGTAAACACCACCGACGCAATGACCGCGACGATCGAAGAGATCCCCTACGCAGTTCTTCACAAGATCACGAACCGCATCACGGCAGAGGTCGAGGGAATCAACAGAGTTTTGCTTGATTTGACGCCTAAACCCGTAGGAACCATAGAGTGGGAATGAGTTTTGCGTAGCAAAACTCAACTATGATCGCCTTCGGCGAGTTATGAGTTATGATGTGCTTCGCGCAGTTATGAGTTGCCTACGGCAACGCTTAAGTATGAATGCGATCATATCATAACGCTTGGCGAAGCCACGCTCATAACGTTTTGCAGAGCAAAACCCATAACTGTAAACTAAAACAAGCAGGAATAGTTTATGTCTGACAGCATATTGAGAATAAGGTCAAAAGAATTCGCAAAACATATAGTTTTTCTTTGCCGTCAAATGAAAAAGTCCGGTATTGAAAACGCTTTGGTAAATCAACTTCTTCGCAGCGGAACCTCCGTTGGTGCTAACGTTCACGAAGCGCAATATGCACAAGGCACAAAGGATTTTATTTCCAAGTTTGAAATTGCGCTCAAAGAGTGTAACGAAAGCGAATATTGGCTGGAATTGCTGTTTGAAACGAACTCTTTGTCCGAAGCGGAGTTCAAAAATTTTCAAAATAAGTGTATAGAGATCCGCAGGATGCTCGTTTCCTCAATAACCACGCTTAAAAATAAACAATAACGTAAGGCGGCTTGGAGTTTGCTTCCAAGCCGCTTTTTCTTTACAATTCTGCGCTGCCGAGATTGATCGTGATAAGCCCACGCCTTTTTGCTTTACGTGCAAATTTGTATGCTCCGCCCCAAGTGTTATTGACATAGCAAAGACAATAGTCCGCATGGTCAATTAACCACTTGTTTCTTGTTTCGATAGCAAATTTTGGGTGGACGCTTTCAAAACCCTCGGGAAATATGCTGCAATCGGAATAGGAATCGTTTTTCTGTGCAGGCAAATACGCCAAAACCACCGAGCAGGATAGATGAGGGTGCGTTTTTTTGAGTTGCAAAAGACAACTGTAAACCATGCTGTCGAAATTGCCTTGATGTCCTACAAAAAATGTATCGACACCCTTTTTGACGAGATCTTCAATAGCATTTAGCAGTGCTTCCTTTTTTAATCCATGGGGATCTTTATGACCGAAAAAGGTACAAACCACATTTTCAGCTCCTCTCTTTACGATATATCGTAATAATACCACGTTTTGACAAAAATTGCGATATATCCCACACGATTTATCGTAAATTCGGGTAAAATATTTTTACGATAAATCGTAAAGAGGGGGAATTAATTGTGCGCACCAAAGAAGCTATTGCAAATCGAATACTTCAACTGTGCGACGAGCGCAATATTGCTATTAACGAGCTTGCGAACATTTGCGGAATTTCTCCTTCGACCGTATATAGCATTTTGAATGAAAAAAGTCAAAATCCGGGCGCGGTCACGATAAAGAAATTATGTGACGGCTTGGAAATCACCTTGGGTGAGTTTTTCAGCACTCCGGAGTTCGATGCTTTGGAACAGGAGATCAAATAATACAAAACGGATTGGGAGCCACCCTTCCAAGCCGTGTTTGCGTTTTTTCCACGCCGCCTCTCCGCGGGGTGGGGATCCCCTT
>JAZSHF010000057.1:0-30920 GCA_045533115.1 Eubacteriales bacterium | reverse complement strand
GCTGTTGCTATCGTATCGGCGCCGCTCTTCCTCGTATTCCTCTTCCTGCGTAAGTACATTATGAAGGGTGTATCGCGCAGCGGTATCAAGGGTTGATAATTCGGGAAACCGATATCATAAAACTTTAATTAAGAAAGGAATTTTTACCGTGAAACTCAGAAAAATTCTCATCTCTGTGCTCCTCGTTGTTGCAATGCTTACGAGTATGCTTACTCTCTTCTCCTGCGGAGGGAACAAGGTAGCACCCGAATTCGTAATGCCGGAAAACGGCTTTGACACTTCGAAAAAGATCACAATCACCTTCTACCACACGATGGGCTCCAACCTTCGTGACGTTCTCGATGCGTATATCGTAGAGTTCAATAAGCTCTATCCGAATATTACTATCGAGCACGAGCAGGTAGGTAGCTACGACGACGTTCGTAAGACTATCTCTACCGAGATCACCGTTGGTAACCAGCCCAACATCGCTTACTGCTACCCCGACCACGTTGCCCTTTACAATATGTCGAAGGCAGTACAGACCCTTGACGTTCTCATCGATGCTGACAAGACAGTTAAGGACGCTCTCGGAAACGAGACCGTTATCGGCCTTACTCAGGCACAGAAGGACGACTTCATCAAGGGTTACTATGAAGAAGGTATGCAGTTCGGCGACGGCAAGATGTACACTCTGCCTCTGTCGAAGTCTACCGAGGTTCTTTACTATAACAAGACCTTCTTCGAGGCAAACGGACTTCAGCCTCCCAAGACCTGGGACGAGCTTGAAGCTCTCTGCGAGCAGATCAAGACGATCGACCCCGAGTGCATTCCGCTCGGTTACGACTCTGAGTCCAACTGGTTCATCACCATGTGCGAGCAGCTCGGCTCCGACTACACTACCGCTACCGGCGACAACAACTTTATCTTCAATAACGAGACCAACAGAAACTTTGTTGCTAAGTTCAGAGATTGGTACAAGAAGGGCTACGTAACGACCCAGGAGATCTCCGGCGGTTACACCTCCGAGCTCTTCGTTAAGCCCTCTACTGAGGTCGGTAACAGCTATATGTCTATCGGTTCGTCCGCAGGTGCTACTCACCAGCGCCCCGAAAAGGTAAACGGCCAGTATCCCTTCGACGTAGGCATCGCAACCATTCCTCAGATCAACGCAGAAAATCCGAAGGTCATCTCTCAGGGACCCTCTCTCTGCATCTTCAAGAAGGCAGATCCTCAGGAAGTTCTCGCTTCTTGGCTCTTCGTTAAGTACCTTACTACTACCGTTGAGTTTCAGGCAGAATTCTCGATGGCGTCCGGTTACGTTCCCGTAATCAAGAGCGTCAAGGAACATCCGGTATATGCTGACTTCCTTAACAAGGCAGACGGCGGCGACCGTATCGCGGCTCTCTCTGCTAAGGTATGTCTCGATCAGGAGCACGCATACTACACCTCTCCCGCATTCAACGGCTCCTCTGTAGCTCGTGACCAAGTAGGTTACCTCATTCAGACCTGTCTCGTTGAAAACTGGAAGGATTCCGAGGTCGAAGCAAAGATCAAGAGCGAATTTGCAAAGGCTGTTAAGGAATGTAATTACCAGATCGGTAAATAATTTCTATGAACAAGACTTTTATTAAGAATATTAAAAAAATTGCGGCGCTACTTCTCGCGCTTCTCACCGTTATCCTTGCCTGTGCTTCCTGCACGGGTAAGGCCGACGGCGATAAAGAGCCGAAGCACAAGGACTACGCCGCATCCGTTAAGCTTGATATGACGTCAAGCGAAACCCTCAAACAGGAAGTAACCGTTCACGCATATATCGACGGCGATACTACACACTTCAACGTTCCCGAATCCGTTATGCCGGGCGGAGTTCTTAAAGCAAGATACCTTGCAATAAACACGCCTGAGTCGACGGGTAAGATCGAGCCGTGGGGTAAGACCGCGTCCGAGTATACAAAGAACACTCTTAAGAATGCTACCTCGATTATAATTGAGAGCGATGACAATAAGTGGAACGCCGATTCGACGGGCGGCAGATATCTTGTCTGGGTATGGTACAAGACCGCAGACAGCGATACCTACCGTAACCTCAATATCGAGATACTTCAGCTCGGTCTTGCAATAGCATCAAACTCTGCTAATAACCGTTACGGTGAGACCTGTATGGCAGCTATCGCGCAGGCTAAGGAAGAGGCACTACATTCTCATTCTACCGAAAAAGACCCGCTTTTCCCCTACGGTGAAGCTACCGAGCTCACTCTTAAGGAGCTCCGTACAAACGTTACCGAATACGATAACGCAAAGGTCGCATTCGAAGGCATCGTTACGATGAACAACGCGAATACCGCATACATCGAGGAATATGACGAGGAAACGGGACTTTATTACGGAATCTCGGTTTATTACGGCTACGGCCTTAACGGCGACGGACTTGAAATTCTCGGCGTCGGTAACCGTGTCCGCGTAGTCGGTACTGTGACCTATTACGAGACGGGCGGATACTATCAGGTATCGGGCGTCGAGTATTCGTCAATGAGACCGAACAACCCGAATAACCTCAAGCTGATAAGCACGGGACATACTCCGACCTTCAAGCTTACCGACGGCGCGACCTATAAGTCGGAAGTTACTGTTGATTTTGAGGATGCGGATTCCAAGACCTTCAAGTACGCAAATCTCGCACTCGATACTACTATCGAGATGAAGGGTCTTGTTGTAACCGATTGTTACACGACTACAAAAGAAGATAGCTCCTCCAAGGGCGCTATCACTCTTACCTGTACTACACCCGACGGTCAGTCCGTTCAGGTTCGTACCATCGTTCTTTACGACGAAGATGGCGCGCTTGTGACCGAGGATTACTTTATGGGCAAGACGATCGACGTTAAGGGCATAATCACGTTCTTCTCGGGCGATTATCAGATAAAGCTCTTCTCGGTACACGACGTCGTAGTACACTGATTCATTGATTCCAAAAAATATTTATATATAAGGAGAAAAACACAATGAAAAAGCTTCTCGCACTTATCTTGGCAGTAATCTGCTGCCTCGGCATGGTTGCTTGTGGCGGTGAGGATCATAGCAAGGCTCTTGACGATGCCATTTCTATGCTCAATATCAATTACAAGGACATGAACAGAACCCCTGCTGACTATGAGCTCGTTGGCAGCATTCCGATTGACGGCAAGACCGTTAAAGTTACTTGGACCGTTAGCAACTCCGCTATCAAGGTCGTAAAGAACGGCAAGATGGTTAAGATCGACGTTCCGGACGTAAACGACACAGAGACTACCTACGTTCTTAAGGCAACTGTTTCGATTGGCGGACAGAAGAAGACTAAGGAATTCAATCTTACTCTTCCCGTAATCATCTTCGATCCCTACGAGTCTGAGCCCGCAGAAAACACTGCATTCAAGCTTATGCTTACTCAGGGCAACCTCGGTGGCAAGAATCTCTTCGCTACTCACGAGATTAGCGGCGGCAAGTACTATGCGTCTACCGAAGACGTAAATGCAGCTCCCGACTTCTACGCAGAGAAGGTAGAGGGTGGCTACAAGTTCTACACCACGATCGACGGCGCTAAGTCCTACGTTCTCGCTTACCTCGAAGGCACCTCCAAGCGCCTCAAGTATGACGCAGCAGAGGGCACCGTTTGGTACTACAAGGAAGACTGCAAGGCATGGTTTACCATGATCAGCGGCGGCGAATACTGCCTCGGCACCTACAACTCTTTCAATACGTTCTGTATTTCTGACGGTTCTTATATGAAGGCCGAGACTACTGGCGTAACTCAGTTCCCCGGTAACCTCATCACCAAGGAAAACGTTGCAAAGCTTGAACCCGCTGACGAAGTAGTTATCTACGACACTATCGCAGAGATCTACGACGAAGCTGCAAAGCTCGCTGACAACGCACTCCTCTCCGGCGGCCACAAGTACACCCTCACCGGTGTAATTACCTCCGTTGATACTCCCTACGATGCTGGCTACGGAAATGTAACCGTTACCATCGACGTTGAGGGTAAGGCATTCCAGTGCTTCCGTCTTAAGGGCGACGGTGCCGACACCATCAAGGTTGGCGATACCATCACTGTTGAAGGCCCTGTTTCCGCATACAAGGGCAAGGTACAGGTCAACCAAGGCGATCTTAAGAGCGTAACTGCTGCTTAATCAATTCACGGTAAAATTTGAAAAGCCACCCTCGGGTGGCTTTTCTTTTGTTTATTATTTTTCCGCATTTCTTTGCTCACGCAAAGAAACGCTTGCAAAGAAACGTGCCAAGGGGACAACCATTTGAATTTTGCCTCCGCAAAATTCTGCACACGTTTTCCCCTTTGGAAACCCCTTTCGAATTAAGGAAACTTTGGCACGTTTTCTTGCCTTCCCCTTGGGGAAGGTGTCAACCGAAGGTTGACGGATGAGGTGAATTGAACTAATGAAATCTTGTTATACAAATTAGCTTAACTAATTTTGCCTCTGCCGATAACGAAAAGCACCGAGTAATCGGTGCTTTTTGCTTTGTTATATGTTCTTAATACTCTCAAAAACCGTCATATCGGTCTTGCAAGCCGTTATCGGCGTTATCGAAACGTAACCGTTCCTTACCGCGTCAATATCGACTGTCAGATCATTAAACTCGCGTTCAACAGGGTTGCCCGTCTGAAGAACCGTTCCGTCGCCGCAGTCAATGAACTCATCGGTATAAAATTCACCGCCTTGCTTCGTGATCTTGAAGCCCTTGATCTCGTGGGGAATGTTTATGTTGTAGAGATCGCCCTTTGAAAGCAGATCCTTTTTAAGAACGTAATCAAAGATGCGGTCAAGCTCTTCTGACGCACTAACAAATCTGTCGTGATCTGCCGAAAGGGCAATACCCTTGATACCAAGTCGTGAGCCTTCAAGGATTGCGCCGACGGTACCCGAATAAGCAATATCGTCGCCGAGATTGTAGCCCTTGTTGATACCCGAAATGATGAGATCGTATTTCGTTTTAAGTCCCGTCACGCCGTAGCGAACGCAGTCGGCAGGCGTGGAATCAAGCGCATAAACCTCGATATCGGGAGCAATAAATTCCTTTGAAAGCGCAACGGGCTTGACAAATTCAAGCGACTGACTCATGCCACTTTGCTCGACCTTCGGAACGACTACCGTGACCTCACCGCGCGTTCTTGCCCAGCGAATAAGATGGGGAAGGGCGGGTGATGACATACTGTCGTCATTTACTATAAGTATCTTCATAACCAGCCCTCGTTATTTTCCTTGTAGTCCTTAAGGCGCTTGTCAGCATCGGAGAGAAGTGCGTAAATTTCTTCGTCGTTGTATACGGTCGCACCGCTTGCACAGTCGTGACCGCCGCCGCGGTAGTTTTCAGCTACCGGGTTTACAGTAACGAAACGCGAGCGCAGACGAACTCTGATTTCGCCGTCGTCGGCATCAATGAATGCGATCCAGATGAGCGAATTTTTGATCGAATCCATATAAGAAACGCAAGCACTTGCTTCTTCATAGGTAAGACCGAACTCTTTTCTCGTTTCAGCAGTAATTCTGACGTAAGCAACGCCGTTCTCGGTCATCTTGATGTTGTCAAGAACGTAACCGTGGAACTTGAACTCGTGAAAATCCTTCATATAAAGGTTCGCGTAAAGATGATCGGTGTCAACTCCGAGATCGAGAAGCATACCTGCATATCTCATGGTATCGCCCGAAACCGAACGGAAACGGAACCTGCCCGAGTCGGTAACCATTCCGGCGTAAATGTAGGTTGCCGCCTCTGTGTCGATCTTAAGCTCGTCGCGGAACGCATAGTAAAACTCCGCGATCATTTCACAAGACGACGATTTTTCCTCGACGACCCATTCGGGATCGCCGTAATTATCGACACTTATGTGATGGTCGATTTTTATAAGCTCGGGACAGAGGGTAAAACGCTTGTCGGAAATTCTTTCGGTAGTTGCGGTGTCAATGACGATACCGAGCGACTTTTTAAGAATTTCATCGGAAATAACGCCGTCCTCGTCGCCAAGGAAGCTCACGTAATCTGAATAATCGGCGTTTGAAAGAAGCACCGTCTTTTCGGGGAAGGAAAGACGCAGAATTCTCTGAAGTCCCTTTGTCGAGCCGACAGCGTCACCGTCGGGACGCTTGTGGCGGAAAATTACGATTGAGTCGTATTCCTTGATCTTATTAAGTATAGCCGTCATATTTTCAAGCTTCATTGTTATCCTCCGAAAGGAAAATGAGGTCATTCAGGAGCGCCATCGCCTCGTCCTTATTTTTGAGCGTCGCGCCGCTTGCCTTTTTGTGACCTCCTCCGCCGTACTTTACGGCAATGGGATTTATGTTCATTTTTGACGAACGGAGCTCGCAAAGCACGCCGTTATCGGTCTCGGTAAAATTAACCCAACGGTCGATCCCCTTGATCTCCGACATCGTGTTTACCATTCCGCGCGATATAGTGAAATTGTCAACGCCATAGCTCTTTGCCTCTTCAAGAGTCGTGTATATGTACGCAACGCCGTTTTCTGCGACGTTAATTTTGAGCATAAATTTCGCCCGCAACTGAATGTTCGACAGTTCGTCCGAATAGAGATTTCTGAATATCTCGTTAGTGTCGAAGCCCCGTTCAATAAGAAAGGAAGCCATTTTGAAGGTCTGCGACGTTGTCGAATCGTAACGGAAGCGTCCCGAATCGGTGACCATTCCCGTGTAGAGCGCCTTTGCAGCGGTTTCCGAAACGGTAAGATTACACTCCTTTGCAAATGACGCAATAAGACCGCAGCAGCTTTCAAAGCTCGTGTCAACATGCTCGACACCGCATATTTCCTCAACGAAAAGATGATGGTCGAAGCGGGCGTTTTCGCAGGCAATAGTATACCTATCATCGCTTATAAGTGCCTTTGCGGAGGTGTCAAGGACTATCGCAAGAGCGTTCTTATAAAGATCGTCACTTATATCGTCCATCGGCTCGTCTGCCATAAACGCATATCGCGGCGTCATATCACCTACGGTGTAAACCGTTTTGTCGGGGAAGCTGTCGCGGATAATATGCTTAAGACCGATTTGGCTGCCGAGCGCATCACCGTCGGGATTTTTGTGACGGTGGATCACGATAACGGGGTATTTTTTAATTAAATCGAGTATCTTATCAAACATTCTTCTTTTCCTCTCTTGCGCGAAGCTCCTCATCAAAGTAGCCCGCGTATTCGACCTTCAGGTCACTATTGGGGAAAAGGTAATTGTGAAGCTCGATAAAATAGTTATCGGTCATACTTGCAATGTAGTCAACCACGATCTGGTTCGGTTCGCTGTTCTCATAGGGAACCTTGCGCTTCTTGTAGTAGACCGCATTGACGTAATCAATGTGGTGAGTGAATATCGGAGAGGTCTTTACGCCGTTTTTGAGGTCGTCAAGCATCTGTCCGTAAATTTCAGCCATCATCGGCTTAACGGAAGTGTCGAGATGAGCGAGCGCCGCCGCGCGATTGTAAATACGGGCATAGTTGTCCATCTTAGATTTGCTTAATGCCTTGAAATGCTTAGCGTCAAGACTGATGTACGGCTTGCCGTAGCTGTTTTCGATTACGTTTACGACGAGATTGTTGATGATCTCGGAATTGATCGAGCCGATTTCCTCGTTTACGAACATACTCTCGTCAGCTAGCTTCGCGCGTATGATAGCATCCTGGCGGTCTTTGCCGAGATAGGCAATTATATCCGCAAGACGAACGACGCTGCCTTCAAGGGTTGAGGGCATAAGCTCAGCCGCCGCCGCACGATCCTGATAGCACTTTTCAATCATCCTGTCGAATTCCTCAAAAGACGAAAGCGGAACGGGATGATACTCCTCACACTCAATTTCGCCGTTATGCGCGGCGATGCCGTTGAGCGTCTGAAGGCTTATATTGTAGGGGAATATTCCGTCAAGCACGCGGACGGAATGAATATTGTGATAGAAATGTCGCCCCGTGTAGGCGTTATAAAGCCCGTCAAGATAATGCTCGCCCGTATGACCGAAGGGCGTGTGACCTATATCGTGACCGAGGGAGATGGCTTCTATCAGGTCAAGATTAAGGTGAAGCGCCGCACCAATGGTACGGGAAATGCGCGATACGAGCTGAACGTGCAGAGCGCGTCTTGTAATATCGTCGTTTTTTGTCAGAGAAAATACCTGAGTCTTATCGGAATAGCGGTTGTAGTAAGGGCAGTGCATTATCTTGTCAACGTCGTGAACGAAGGTCGGACGCCAAACGCTTCCGCGGTCGCGCGCAACGTCACGGCGGCGGATCGCTCCCGAATCGGGGAACGCCGTTCCGGGATAGCAGTGCTCTCTTTTAGCTCTTTCGATCTGATCGGCAATTTCTTTTTTTACTTCTTCGTATTTAGGCATAAATTACCCCTGAAAATCAGTTTTCGGATGCCGCGATATTAAGTGCAATGGTCATCATATCGGTAAAGGTGCTCTGACGCGCGTCAGCGTCAAGTGCCTCACCGCGAATGATGTGGTCGGAAACGGTGCAGATAGCCAGTGCCTTTTTGCCCGAGTAAGCCGCGTTCATATAGAGAGCCGCCGCCTCCATCTCAACGCCGAGAACGCCCATACGGTGCCAGCCGTCGTTGAAGGACGGATTAGCATTGTAGAATACGTCGGAGGAGAGAAGATTGCCGACCTGATAACGGACACCGAGCGCCTCTGCCTCGTTTACCGCCTTGCGGAGAAGACCGAAGTCGGCGATGGGAGCGAAGTTGCCGCCGAGGTTATACTGTTCTTGATAGCAAGAGTTTGTACAAGCACCCATTCCGATAATAACGTCGCGAAGCTGTACGTTTTCAGCCAGACCTCCTGCCGATCCGATACGAATTATATTCTCAACGCCAAAGAAATTGTAAAGCTCGTAGGAATAGATGCCGATAGACGGCATACCCATACCGCTTGCCATAACGCTTACGGGAACACCCTTGTAGGTTCCGGTATAACCCTGAATACCGCGCACGTTGTTTACAAGCACGGGATTTTCAAGGAAGGTCTCGGCAACGAACTTCGAGCGAAGCGGGTCACCGGGCATGAGCACGGTCTTGGCAAAATCCGCGGGGGTAGCCTTGATATGAGGTGTATGATGATTAGACATAATTATATCTCCTGTATTTTGAATTAGTAGCCGCTGTGCTGCTCGTTCTTTGCGATCTTGACGATGCGGCTGGTGCCGAGACGGTCAGCGCCGAGCTTGATGAAATCCTCAGCGTCGGTAAGGGAAGCAATACCGCCCGCAGCCTTGATCTTTACGTTCTCGCCGATGTTCTCTGCGAAGAGCTTAACGTCCTCGCGGGTAGCACCTGCAGTCGAGAAGCCGGTCGAGGTCTTGATATAGTCTGCCCCCGATTCGGTTACGATCTGACACATCTTGATCTTTTCATCGTCGGTAAGAAGACAGGTTTCGATAATTACCTTGAGAATCTTCTCTTGGCAAGCCTCCTTAAGAGCCTTGAGCTCAGAAAGAATCTCGTCGTAACGGCAGTCCTTGAGGTCGCCGATGTTGATAACGGTGTCGATCTCGTCAGCGCCGTTCATGAGCGCATCCTTGCATTCAAAAACCTTTGTAGCGGTCGTCGAGTAGCCGTTCGGGAAGCCGATAACGGTACAGATAGCGAGCTTGTTGCCTACGTATTCCTTTGCGCGCTTAACGTAGGAAGCGGGAATGCAGACTGATGCAGTGCCAAACTTGATACCGTCGTCGCAAATTGCCTTGATTTCAGCCCAAGTCGCACCTTGAGCAAGAAGAGTATGGTCGCATTTAGAAAGAATAGCAGAAAGTTCCATTGTTTTTTACCTCACTTATATGTTACTTGTTTTGATTTTTGATCTTTTCCTGCCAGCACTTGTGGCACATAGCTATGTAGAGGTCGTTACCCCCGAGAAGCACCTGCGCGCCCTCGGTTACGATGTTCATATCAGCGTCAAGACGCGCGTTTACCGTCGCCTTCGCGCCGCATGAGCAAATGGTCTTTATCTCGGAAATCGAATCGGCAAGCTCAAAAAGCCGCTTGCTTCCCGTAAAGAGCTTGCACATAAAGTCTGCGCGAAGCCCGAAGCACATAACGGGAATGTTTAATTCGTCAACTATTTTGCGAAGCTGATCAATATGTTCAGCGGTGAAGAATTGACATTCGTCAGCGATAATGACGTCGCAGTCGGAATGATTTGAAACGAAAATGTCATATATATTTTCGCCTTCAAAGATTATCTCGCAGGTAGCACTCAGGCCTATTCTTGAACGGATAATTCTCTCGCCGTCGCGGTTGTCGATGGCGGGCTTGATAAGCCAAACCTTCATCGAGCGCTCCTCGTAATTGAATTTGGTGATGAGAGCCTGCGCCGTTTTCGACGACCCCATCGCGCCGTACTTGAAATAAAGCTTTGCCATACAGTCCTCCGAAATTCATTTTAGTATTATATTATATCATAGATATATAGAAAAATAAATAGCTTTTGCAAAAAAGTCACCAAACTTTTTTCATAACCCTTCAAAATTTGAAGAAACGACCGAAAAAACCTCTAAATCGAATAAAAAATTCCCAATTTCTGCTCAAAAGCGTCCGAAGTTGCCCTAAAAACACTCATATTACCATTGAAATATCGTAAAATACTTGATATAATAAAGTAAACGGTTAACCGAAATAAATCCGAAAAGGAGAAATAATATGGGACTTATTAAAGCAGGTATAGGTGCTATCGGCGGAACACTTGCCGATCAGTGGAAGGAATTTTTCTATTGTGATGCGCTTGAAAGCGACGTTCTCGTCGTAAAGGGACAGAAGAGAGTAAGCGGCCGCTCCTCGAATAAAAAGGGAAGCGATAACGTGATTTCAAACGGCTCGGGAATTGCGGTTGCCGACGGTCAGTGTATGATGATAGTCGAGCAGGGAAAGGTAGTTGAGGTATGTGCCGAGCCCGGTCAGTATACCTACGATACCTCGAGCGAGCCGAGCATCTTCGCAGGAAGCCTCGGTCAGAGTATTATCGATACCTTTAAGACGATAGGCAGACGTTTCACCTTCGGCGGAGATACCGCAAAGGATCAGAGAGTCTACTACTTCAATACCAAGGAGCTTTACGATAACAAGTTCGGCACCCCGAATCCGATCCCGTTCAGAGTTGTCGATAATAAGATCGGTCTCGATATCGACGTATCGGTACGTTGCTCGGGTATCTACTCCTACTGTATCGTAAACCCGCTTCTTTTCTATACGAACGTTTGCGGAAACGTTGAGCGCGAGTTCAGAAGAAGCGAGCTTGATACACAACTCAAAACCGAATTTATCAGTTCCCTTGCACCGGCTCTTGCAAAGCTTTCGATTCTCGGTATTCGTCCGAACCAGATAGTTGCATATACGACCGAGCTTGAAAATGCGATAAACGAGGCGCTTTCCGCTAAATGGGCGGAACTTCGCGGACTTAAGGTAAAGAGCATCGCGCTCAATCCGATCACGCTCCCCGAGGACGAGGAAAAGCTCATTCAGGACGCACAGCGCGTTGCAATTATGCGCGATCCTACGATGGCTGCGGCAACTCTCGTCGGCGCACAGGCTGACGCAATGAAGGCGGCGGCAAACAACGAAGGCGGTGCTATGAACGGCTTTGTCGGTATGGGAATGGCGATGAACGCAGGCGGAAATAACGCAGGCAATCTCTTCGCTATGGGACAGCAGCACCAGGCTCAGGCGCCTGCACCCGCCCCCGCAAACGGCTGGAAATGCTCCTGCGGAAAGGTAAACGGCGGAAACTTCTGCGAAAATTGCGGCTCTAAAAAGCCCGAAAGTGGCTGGAAATGTGCCTGCGGACAGGTAAATCAGGGCAATTTCTGCTCAAACTGCGGATCTAAGAAGCCTGTATCGGCTTCCTACCGCTGTAACAAGTGCGGCTGGGAGTCCGAGGATAAGTCGAATCCCCCCAAGTTCTGTCCTCAGTGCGGTGATCCCTTTAACACCGCAGATATGATCTGACAACACGGAGTAACAAGTGGAAAACGAAATTCTCGAATATAAATGTCCGTCATGCGGCGGAAAATTGGAGTTCAACACAAAGGGGCAGAATATGAAATGCCCCTACTGCGACACGGAATTTGACGTCGAAAGCGTCAAAAACCTTGCCGCTGAAAGCGACGACAAGGAGGACGAGTTCGACTGGAAAAACGAAAGCGAAAACAAATGGAGCGAGGACGACGGAATGGCAGTATACTCCTGCAATTCCTGCGGCGGTGAGATAGTCTGCGAGGACGTTACCGCCGCGACCTCCTGCCCGTATTGCGGAAACCCCGTCGTGTTCGTCGGAAACCTCAGCGGCGAGCTGATGCCCGACCTCGTTATCCCCTTCAAGCTTGATAAAAATGCGGCAAAAGAGGGACTTAAACGCCATTTGAGCGGCAAAAAGCTGCTTCCGAAGGTCTTTAAGGACGAGAACCGCATAAACGAGGTCAAGGGTATCTACGCTCCGTTCTGGCTGTTCGACACCGATGCCGATGCAAAAATACGCTACCACGCAACGCGCACTCGCTTCTGGAGCGACAGTAACTATAACTATACCGAAACGAGTCACTACGCGCTTATCAGAGAGGGAAATCTCTCATTCGATAACGTCCCCGTCGACGGCTCGGAAAAGCTCGACGATACCTTGATGGAATCCATCGAGCCGTATAATTTCGCAGAGGCAGTCGATTTCAAGACCGCGTACCTCTCGGGATTCCTTGCCGACAAGTACGACGTATCGTCCGAACAAAGCCAGCCGCGCGCAAACGAGCGAATAAAGAGAAGCACCGAAAACGCATTTATGTCAACGACGATGGGCTACGCAACGGTCGTTCCCGAGCGTTCGTTCATTAAAACCACCTCGGGCAGGATACGCTACGCGCTTCTTCCCGTGTGGCTTATGACGACGAACTGGAACGGAAAAAATTACACCTTTGCAATGAACGGTCAAACAGGCAAATTCGTAGGTGATCTTCCAATGGACAAAAAGGCGTTCTTCAAGTACCTCGGTCTTTGGTTTGCGGGAATCTTTTCGGCTGTAATGGCGTTCTCGTACCTCGTATGGTTGATGTGAGGAGGGAACGGATATGAAAAAAATACTTATTATATCGGCTCTTGTCCTTTCGTTTTTCCTTTCAATTCCGGCGTCTGCTTTTGCTAACTCAAATGATCTCGACTTCGTAGTGGACGGAGCAGACATTCTGACCGACGAAGAGGAATCGTTACTCGAAGAAAAAATAGAAAAGCTCATAAAAGAGCATAAGATGCACTTCGTTATCGTGACCGTCACAGACCTCGGCTATAAGACAGCGCGCTCCTACGCTGACGCTTATTACCACGATAACGGCTACGGCGAGGGAGAAGACCGAAGCGGAATTCTTCTTCTGATCTCGACCGAATACGATCATAACAGTGAGCGCGATTATTGTATATATACATACGGCGAAGCCGAGGATGTGTTCGATAGCGGAGCTCTCGACGATATCGAGGAAGCTATGATTCCTCATCTGAAAAATAACGAGTTTTATAAGGGCTTTAAGGCATACCTGAACGCCTGTGACAAAGCATTTGACTTTGATCTTGCGGGCAGTCTGCTGATAGCTGCCGTTGCCGGCGCAGTAGTTTCGCTCATCATCGTTTTTTCGATGAAAAGCAAGCTCAAGAGCGTTCGTCCGCAGAAAACCGCATCGAACTACGTTCGTTCGGGAAGCTTTATGCTGACAAAGGACCTTGATCTCTACCTCTACCGCACGGTCACACGCACCAGGCGCGCCGATAATAATTCCGGCGGACGCTCGGGAGCCGGTTCGCGCGGCGGCGGACGAAGCGGAAAATTCTGAAAGCAAGAAGAATAAGCGCCTTTCACCTGAAAGGCGCTTATTCTTTACAAAATATTAACTGATTTCATTTGCATTTTTTCCGTCATTATGATATAATTTATTATGATAATGAATTAAAGCCGAAAGAGAGAAGAAAAGTGCATAAAATACTTTTGAAAAAGCTGAACGAAGCGCTTGTATCGGTACTTCCGGTAAGTGCGATCGTGTTTCTTTTGAACCTGACACCGATAGTAAATTTCACTGGCACCGAAATGACGGTCTTTCTTATATCGTCAGCTTTTCTCATTCTCGGAATAGGTCTGTTTAATCTCGGCGCGGACATCGCGATGACGCCTATGGGCGAGCATATCGGCGCGGGTCTTGCAAAGTCAAAGAAGATAATGCTGCTCCTTTCGGTTTGCTTCCTTATGGGACTTCTGATAACCGTTGCAGAGCCCGATCTTTCGGTGCTCGCGGGGCAGGTAAAGGAAATGATAAATCCGACCCTGCTTATTGTGACCGTCGGAATTGGCGTCGGAATATTCCTTGTCCTTTCGGTACTGAAAATCATTTTCCGTAAGCAGCTTTCCTCTCTGCTCATATTCTTCTATATGATGCTTTTCGCGATAACCTCGCTCGTAATAATCAACGGTAATAACGCCTTTCTTCCCCTCGCATTCGACTCGGGCGGAGTAACGACGGGACCGGTAACGGTACCGTTCATAATGGCGCTCGGTGTCGGTATCGCGGCAACTCTAGGCGGTAAAAACGTAGGTGAAAACAGCTTCGGTCTTATAGCAATGTGCTCGATCGGACCGATCCTCGCGGTTATGATCCTCGGAATCTTTGCAAGAAACGAAATGCCCCCCGTACCGACCTATTCGACGGTTGCCGATAACCTCGGAGGCAATATCTTCAAAACGCTGCTTTCGGTAACGGAGGAGGTTGCGATCGCAATAGGACTTGTAGTCCTCTTCTTCATCGTTCTTCAGATATTCGTGCTCAAGCTCCCGAAGAAAAAGCTGCTGACTATCGCCGTCGGCATCTTCTATACAGTCCTCGGTCTTGTAATATTCCTCACGGCTGTAACGATCGGCTTTATGCCTATCGGTTACAAGATGGGAACCGAGCTATCCGGTTCAAATCCCGCGTTCGTAATAATCTTCGGATTTATTATCGGAATGGTCGTTGTTCTTGCCGAGCCGGCGGTACACGTCCTTAACCGTCAGGTCGAAGAGATAACGAGCGGCGCGGTCAGCAAGAAATCAATGATGCTTGCGCTTTCAATCGGTGTCGGAGTATCCATCGGACTTTCGATGATAAGAATAGTCTTCGATTTCAGCATTCTTTACTATATGATCCCCGGCTATTTTATCGCACTCGGTCTTTCATTCTTCGTTCCGGGTCTCTATTCCGCGATAGCGTTTGACTCAGGTGGAGTTGCAAGCGGACCGCTTACCTCGACCTTTATTCTTCCGTTTGCCGTCGGCGTATGTATGACGCTCCAAGGCGGAGATAAGGTAATGACCGATGCGTTCGGTATCGTCGCAATGGTCGCAATGACGCCCCTTATCACGATTCAGGCGCTCGGATTCAGAGCGATACTCAGCAAGCGCGTAAGAGAAAAAATCGCGATGAAGCGTATTCTCAGCTCCGATGACGAGCAGATAATCAACTTTATGTGAGGAGGGCTGAAAAATGGATAAAAAGCAGACAAAAAAGCCTGTTTCAAGACAGAAAAAGTTGCTCCCCCCGAAGCTAAAAATGCTCGTTACGATAGTAAACCGTTCAAAAACCGAGCTGTTCCTTGACTATATTAGCGGCTTTGAAGTGAATATGCAGATGTCGATGGCGGCGTCGGGAACGGCAAGCTCCGATATGCTCACCTATCTCGGTCTCACCGATACAGACAAAACGGTAATATTCAGCGTGATAAGAGAAGATAAGGAAGATATGGCGCTCCGTTTCCTTGAAGATAAATTCAAGACAGTCAGAAACGGCAAGGGCATCGCCTTCACGGTTCCGATGACAGGAGTTATCGGTGTCGCAATATATCAGTTCCTATCGAATAGCGGAAAGTGAGAAAGACAATGAAAAGTACACATGAAGTAATTTTATGTATAGTAAACTCGGGCTTCTCCGAGACCGCAATGGACGCGGCAAGAGCGCAGGGCGCGGGCGGCGGAACGGTGATCCACGCGCGCGGAACGGCGGGAATCGAAGCGGAAAAGATGTTTAATATAACGATCGAGCCGGAAAAGGAGATCGTTATGATAATCGTGAAAAAGGAAAACCGAGATGCTATCCTTCACGCCCTCTATAATGCGGTCGGTCTTAATACTCCGGGGCAGGGAATTGCCATTGCGCTTCCCGTTGACAAGGTGGTAGGATTTTCCGAAAGAAAGCCCGAGGCAAAAGCTGAACAGTAAAAATAAGCCGTCCGTACCGAAATCGGTGCGGACGGAGTTTTATTATTCGTGACTCTGATGACCGTGACTGCGATGCTTTGATTTTTTCGACTTGCCTGTGTAGAAAAGACCGTTTGCATAGCTAAAATAACCGAGTGCGCCGAAAACGAGCGCAAGAGCAAGGGAGATAAGTATCGAAGGCTGCTTTGCGATCACGGCAAAGCTTTTTGGAAAAAAGTCGGCGATCGAGATAGTGTACCTTAATTCCTCTGGGAGTGCACTTGCCTGTTTGTTGATCTGATCGACAGCGTTGAAGCAGAAGCAAAAGAACCACGATAGGGTTATCACCGCAGCGGCAATAACAAGCGATATGATAATGCCCCTTTTACTCTCTCCTTTTGAAAATATCGAATATCCTATAATCGCGCAATAGACGGCGATGAATCCGCCGATCGCCTCAATAAGCCCGACCGCATTGAGAAGAAAATATACACCCGCACCGATAAGCGAGAAGAGAAACGCTCCGAGAGCGCCGAGCCAAATATTTTCATTATCCTTTTTGTGATGACTTGATGAGTGTCCCATAATAAACCGCCTTAAAAATGATTGTAATAACATTATAAAACAAAACGGCCGTATTGTCAAGAACTGCAAAATTATCATTCATAAGTACTCCGAAAGCGGACTTGACAGAAAAGAGCGTGTTGATTTGCTCGCTAAAAAGCTCAAGAGCATGTCCGACAGTGCCTACGGAAGCCAGGAAAAGCTCACTGCAAAGAAGGCAGAGGTTGCCGCACGTGATAAGGAAACCCGCGAGGCAGACGCGGCAGAAAGAGCAGAGCGCAGAGAGCGAGCAAGAGCCGCGCGAAAGGCGCAGAAATCAACGGAGACGAACGAATCTGTCAAGGATGAGCAAACGGTCACCGAGGGAGAAAACGGCGCGGAAAGCGACACAAAAATGAGCGTCGTTGGCGAAAGCGCATTGATTGCTGATGAACTAAATCCCGCTTGGTGGTTTATCGGCAAAGACGGTAAACGCAGATACGAAATAAGCGACAGTGAAATGGACGTCGATCTCAACGGTTATGTAGAGCAACCCCAATATGTAAAGGATTATGTAAAGCACGACAGACTGTTTTCGGCGTACCCCGAAATTAGAGATTATAAGGTTCAGGTTCTCGATATAGTTGACGGGGTGCGAGACAGACTCGGTTCTTTCGATCATAAGAGTAAAACGATAAAGATTAAACGAGACCTCAATGATGATCAGGCAAAAGAGGCGTTTCTTCACGAAATTCAGCATGTAATCCAACATATAGAAAAGCTTACAGGCGGTATGAATAGAGAAAGTGCAGGGCACTATCTATTCAACAAAGCGTATGACGAGGTCAAAAACAAACCCGAATTCAACGCGATAAAATCTGCTGAAGGAAAGAGAAAGTATGTTGTGCGCGAGGTCGAGCGTAGGTTTAGTGATTATCTTGATACCAATGGGCTTGAGCTTAAGCCCGGGTTCGAGAGAAACTTTGAAACCGCATCAATATTTGCTTATTCGAATTATTATGGAGAAATAGAAGCAAGAAACACCGCAGATAAAAAAAGAAGAGAAATGACCGAAGCAGACCTCGCCGCAAATCGTGCAGAAAATAATGGAGAGATCTATAACAGAGCGGAGGAAGATGCAAAGTTTATTGACAATCTTATAGAAATTGGTTATACTGAAAATGAAGCAAGGAAATTCAAAAGATACGGAGTTGATTCTTATGATAACCAACGAACAGATGCGAGAAAACCTGATATCTCGACAAGCACTGAACCTTCCCGTGAAGGAAGACTGGGGGTGGGCGAAGATGGACAGGATGATGGCTCTTGGTCAATTGGATCCGAACGCGGAGTACACAGGGGACGAGGAATACGTGGAACTGACACCGGAACAGGACGAGGAGGCAAAGAGACTGCTAACGGGTTATTAAGCGGCAATAAATTTTCCCTTTCCCCCGAAACCGATTCCGACTACCTCTCCGCCGTTGAAAACGGCGATATGGAGACCGCGCAGAGAATGGTTGACGAAGCGGCGAAAGCGGCGGGGTATACGATAAAAGCATACCACGGCACGAGCGCAAGGTTTACGCAGTTCGATCCCGACGAAATGTCACCGCGTGAGGGTTCTTACTTCTTCGCAGAAAACCGCGAAGACGCAGCGGCTTACGGAAAGAATATATATGAGGTTTATTTGACCGACAGGAATCTCGCTGATTACGACAATCAACCGACAGAATTTTACAAACTCAGGGACAAAAGGCAACAAGTTGAATGGCTCAAAGAGCGAGGATATGAAGGTTGGTGTGCCGATATGGATAGCGAGGGCTGGGGCGAGTATTCGGTATTTTCTCCGTCACAAGTCAAATCCGCCGATCCCGTAACCTACGACGACAACGGAAACGTTATCCCGCTTTCGGAGAGATTCAACGCGGAGAATGAGGATATACGTTACAGCTTGTCGGGATATACCGCTGACGGAATCGAAGTGTACGAGACGAGCGAAGAGGTGTTAAACCTTCCTTGGAAAGAGCGTAAGAAACGTTATTTGTCATTTATAGAGAAACAATATCGCGGAAGAACGGCAAAATTTGAAAGAAACGGTCACGTTTATTATGCAGAATTTGACCGGCAGAATGCTTCAAAAGCTATATTCGGAGATTCACGTTCTGATGATGCGGGGCGCGATGCTCTGATTAACACGGGAGCGGACGGTTATGTTTTTGAACTTGTCGAAAATTCAAACTATGACGGTAGCGGGAAGGATAAAAAAGGTCACAATAACACTGATTATTTTGACTACTTTATTAAGACGGTGCAGATAGACGGTAAAGTTTTTGATCTTCTCGCCGATGTTAAAAAGCAATACGGAGGAGACGAGGGATACGTTTATACAATAAGACTTCGTGAAAATAAAAATATCAAGGCATCCCCGATACAGAGAGGACAAGCTCTCCTGAATAACTCGGGCAATGCCTTGATTGACAAACCCATTGTAACACAAGACGATGGCGTTGTCAATACCCAGTCTATGCAAAATTCCGAAAATGATACCGACGGTCGTATGTCCGTCACCGAAGAAGTCCTCGACGGAAGCGATTCTCAAAGCTTCGCTGATATGATCGCGGAAACGAGAGCAAACAAGGAGAGTAACGCGGCTCTCGTCGAAAAATTCCTTAATGAACGCGGTAAGCACATTGACGGCTCGTCCGTGAGAAAGTTTCTTAACGGCATAATCGGTGCGTATGGAAGCGAAGCGTGGTACGGGAACGTCGAGAAGAAGTACCGCGAGATGTTCGAGAAGGTTTATAACAACAAGGGCGGTAAGGTTGACGCTGATACCGTTACCGAGATGTTCCGCGAGGTTGCGACTGAAATTTACAACGGAACTGTTGAAGATGAGCTTGAAGTGAAGGAGTAAAGTAAAAATCCCGTTCACATTTGTGAACGGGATTTTTGGAGCTGCTAATCAGAGTCGAACTGATGACCTCATCCTTACCAAGGATGTGCTCTACCAACTGAGCCATAGCAGCGTCAACGGTTGATATTATAACAGATTCGAAACCGTTTGTCAATAGCTTTTTGCAAAATATTTTATAACCTGCGGAAATTTCCGCAGGTTATAATTTCATAACTCGGATAAGGAGTCAAGAAGCTCGTAAAGCTCCATAAGCTTCGCTTCGCATTCGTCGTATTCCGATGAAAGAGCGGCAAGCTTAACGTAGTCAAATGCAACGTCGCCCGACATTTCGGCATTCAGCTCCTCAATTCTCTTTTCAAGGCGCTCAATATCCTCCTTTGCCTTGACGATCCTGCGCTCCTGCTTGCGCTTGTCAGCCTGATCGCGCTTAGCGTTAAGATACTGCTCCTTCGACGCGGTCATTACCTCGGGCTTAGCATTCTTTGACTCAGAGGCGCTAAGCCTGTTTTTGTAATCGAGAAACGATTTGTAATCTCCCTCATAAACATACACGCTTCCGCTTTGAAACGTTCCGAAATCCGCAATACGGGTTGCGAGTTTGTTGACGAAATAACGGTCGTGCGATACGGCAATAACGGTTCCCTCAAAATCGGAGATTGCCTTTTCAAGACGCTCACGCGAAACGATATCAAGATGGTTCGTCGGCTCGTCGAGGATGAGAAGATTCATCTTGGAAAGCATCAGCTTGGATAGGGTAAGACGTGCCTTCTCTCCACCGCTGAGCAGGGAAACGCGCTTGTAAACGTCGTCACCCTTGAAAAGAAAGAGTGCAAGCGTATTACGAAGCACCGTTTCAGTCATCGTCGGGTAAGTATTCCAAAGCTCGTCAAGAACGGTACTTGACGGATGAAGATCCTGATTTTCCTGATCGTAATAACCGATCTTTACGTTTGAACCGAGAAGAACGGAGCCGCTGTCGGCGGAAAGACGCCCTGCAAGAATTTTGATGAGAGTCGATTTTCCGCAGCCGTTTTCACCGGTGATGAAAAGACGGTCGTGCTTTTTGACCTGAAATGTCACGTTATCAAAAAGCTGTCTTGAAGGATACGACTTCCGCAAACGGCTGACCGACATAACGTCGTTTCCGCTTTCGCCCGAAAGCTCAAAGCGCATACGCACGGAATCGGGTAGATTTTCGGGTCGGTCGAGCTTTTCCATCTTGTCAAGCTGCTTCTGGCGGCTTTCCGCGGCAATTATATTGCGCTCGCGGTTCCATCGCCTCTGTTGCTCAATATACGCTTCAATACGCTTGATTTCCTTTTGCTGATTGCGGTAGTGACGCTCCTCAAGCTCGCGGTCGATCTCCTTTTGCTTGACGTAGTCGGTGTAATTACCCTTATAGACCTTGCCCTTGCAGTTTTCGATCTCAAGCACGGAGTCGACGATACTGTCAAGAAAATATCGGTCGTGCGAAATTATAAGAACGGTTTTTTTGCTTGCCTTAAGATGGCTTTCAAGCCAAAAGAGAGCCGAGACGTCAAGATGGTTCGTCGGCTCGTCAAGCATAAGAATGTCGGGATCAGTCAGAAGCAGACAGGTAAGTGAAAGGCGCGTCTTTTGTCCGCCGCTGAGCGACGAAACGGGCTTGTCCCAAAGCTGCTCGGGAAGTCCGAGGTTTTTGAGGATACCCTTACAGCGCGAGCGGAATTCATAGCCGCCGCGTCGGGTAAAGCTTTCTTGAAGCGACGAAAAACGCTTCGCATCCTCCTCGCTGCCGCTTTTCTCCGCCTGACCCCGAAGCTCCTCAAGACGCTTTTCGTCCTCGATAAGCTCGGCAAATGCGGAGTATGCTTCCTCAAGAATAGTTCTTGAGCTCTCGTAAGAAATATTCTGCTCAAGCATACCGACGGTATGATTTTTTGCAATATAGTAAGCGCCGCCGCTCGGCTCGCGCTTACCTGAAATTATCGAGAACAGCGACGATTTTCCCGCGCCGTTGACACCGATAATTCCGAGCTTTTCGCCTTCCTTAACGGCAAATGAAACGTCCTTCAAGACCTCGTCAATGCCAAAGGAAAGCGAGATGCTTTCACAGTTCAGTGCTATCATTTTAATGCTTTTCGCCGCACTTCGGACAGTATCGGCAATCCTTTTTCATTCTTGTTCCACACTTGGCGCAGGACACAAAATTCATAAGATCGTAAAGCTCGGTCTCCGCCTCGGCAATCTGAATATTAAGCTCGTCGATCCTATCAAAAAGCTCGGAGTAGGCTTCATCGGTAACGGCAGTGCCGTTTTTTTCGGAGTAACGAAGCTTGCCGAGATCGGTATAAGCGTCGGTCAATTTAGTGTTGAGGGACGAGATCTTATATTTTAGCTTTGCCATATCGGTAAGCTTTTCGGCACCCTTGACGGTGCCCTCGGCGGCACTTGTCACCGTTTTAGAAAATTCCTTCCAAAAATCCATCAGTTACTTTCCGTCCTTAATAAACTCTTTGTCAACGCAGATCACGGTAAGATACTTTTCGTCGATTATCTTAACGAGCCGAGCCATTTCTTTTTTGATCTCGTCGTCGCTCTTCTTCAGAGAAAAGGGAACAGCCATATCGAAGATCAAATTAGTGTGAGTATCACCGACGACCATACGGAAGTCGTGAATCGTAATAAGGGGATCTATCGCCTTGGCAAGCTCAGAAACCTGACGTCTGACCTCGTTCACTTTTTCGTCGTCGGTCGCGATGGGATCGAGATGTATGACCGCGCTGCAGTTCAGCTCCTCGGCAAGACGAACCTCTGCATTGTCGATTATATCGTGAGCAATCAAGATATCTATCGACTGTGAAACCTCGGCGTGCAGGCTTATCATAACTCTGCCGGGGCCGTAATTGTGTACGATCAGGTCGTGTATGCCGACTATCTCTGGGTAGGAGGAAACGATATCCTTGACCTTATCGACAAACTCACTTTCGGGAGGCGTACCGAGCAGCGGATCAACTGTCTCCTTTGCCGCCTTGATGCCCGAGAAAATGATGAACGCGGAAATGACGAGTCCGCACCAACCGTCGAAGTTGAAATCGACGAAGCGAGAAAGAACGGTACAGATAAGGACTGCGCCCGTCGAAATGCAGTCAGTGAGCGAATCGACGGCAGTTGCCTTCATAGCGGAGGAATTGATCTTCCTGCCGATATTTCTGTTGTATAAGAATATGTATAGCTTGACTAAAACTGATAGTCCGAGCACGATGATGGCAACGTAACTAAATGTGGGACTGTTGCCCCCCATTATCTTCGAAACAGAGGTCTTTCCGAGCTCAAAGCCCATCAGCATAATGAGCATCGAAACCACGAGTGCCGACAGATATTCCATTCTGCCGTGACCAAACGGATGTCCCTCGTCCGGCTTCTGATCTGCAAGCTTGAAGCCGATAAGTGTAATGACCGACGAGCCCGCGTCACCAAGGTTGTTAAACGCATCAGCGCTTATCGCGACCGAGCCGGTGATGAGCGATACCGTAAGCTTCGCTATGCAGAGGATAACGTTGAGAATTATTCCGACGACACCGCAAAGTATACCGTATTTAGAGCGCACAGATGAATCGGAAGCGTCCTTATTTTTGATGAAGATTTTAGCCAAAAGCCCTATCATTGTCTGAACCTTTCGTAATAGAAAAGATACTGTTGAACGAGCCCCGCCGTGTTGGGAAGAGCCGTATGGTCAAAGCCGTCGGGATAATATTTCTCAAGAACTCGCTTTACCCAAACGTCAATGGGAAAGCAGTCAAGCCGCCCGTAGGCGAAAAGCGCAACGCAGGAAGCAACCTTAAGCCCGACACCCTTTATGCTCATAAGCGATGTCAGAAGCTCATCTGTCGGAAGATCATCGAGCATATCGAGATCAAGCTTTCCCGACGCGACCTTGGTTGCCGCATCGTGTATGTAGGGGGCACGGAAGCCGACCTTCAGCTCGCGGAGCTTCTCTATTCCTATATCGGCAACCGTCTTTGCCGACGGAAAGGCGTGAAATTCACCGACAGAGTAGCTTTCAAGCCGTTCACCGTATTCCCTTGATAACGCCTCAATAAGCGATCTAATTCTCGGAATATTGTTGTTTTGTGAAATAATAAAGGAGCAAAGCGTTTCCCATTTTTCCTGACGGAGAAGCCGAATGCCTGCGCCGTATTCCATAGCGTTTTTTAAGACCTCGTCGTCGGGGCGCGAGGAGATTATCTCGCTTCTCAAAACCGAATAATCAATATCAAGCGCCAAATAACGCTTCCATATGCGGTCAAAATCATATTCGTCCGCGCCGACGATCGTTATGGTGTCCTCTTCCTGAATAAAATCAACAACTCTGCCAAAGGCAATTCCCGAGTAGGAACGGTCGCTGCTTTTAACGAAGCGGAAGGATTGGCCGCAGTCGAATATAAGATCGAGATCAAAATTTTGCGGGCGAGCAAAGGTTACACTTTTGTTCATCGGAAGGCTCCTGAAAAGGTATTCATATCATTATATCATATTTTGCAGCCAATTCCAACAGTAATCACGAAATTTCTTCGATAATATTTTTTGTTATATGTCTTGACCGAGGGGGGAGAGTGGTGTATAATATACTTGTCGAAATATATATACTTGTAAGAAAATAACCCGAAAGGTGTAAAAATATGAAGAATAAGATCATAACCCTCGCGATAGTCGCGGCAATACTCGTTATGCCTACGTTAATAGCGCTGTCGTCTTATATATACTCAAAGGCAAATCCCGTAACCGAGGGTTCGGTGTCGAAGCTCGTGATGACTACCCCGAGCGGTGAAGCCGATACCTTCAATAAGTCTGATAAAGGAAGCAAAGAGCTTTACGGCGCGCTTATCGGTATGCATAAGGGCGCAAAAAGAGTTTCCTCGCTTCCGTCGGGAGCTTCAAGCTATGCGGTGTATAAGGTAGCATATTCAAGCTACAACGACGTTTCGGAGTACACCTATTATATGAGCTCGAATCCGTCAAGTTGCTACTACCGCGACGGAAACGGCAAGCTTTTCAAGATTGCAAAGAAAAATGCGGTCAAATTCCTTAAAACCGAATTCGCAACCGACGTATTCCCGAATGCTTCTCAGCCGATCCTCAACGTCGGAACCACAAACAACGTGCTTCCGTCTTCGATGAACTGGAAGTATATCGGCATAAACGGCTCTTATGCCGACGGTGATATAAATAAGGCGACGGGAAGCCAGACCTGCGTCGTTTCGGGCGGACTTCAGCTCGAATTCAATATTGCCCCCGATTATATTTATGCAGTGATCAAAAATCAGGCGGGAGAGACGGTATTTGACGACGTCTACGAAAATATCGATCCTAACCTGTTTGCGGATAATACCGTATATGACGTAAAGCTTACTGCAAAGTGGTACAAATCCGACAACAAGAACAATTACGGAGAGGGCGAGTACCTATTTACCGCAAACGTACAGTCTCCCCCTGTGTTCTATTTGAGCGAGCATAACGTGGTGCGTTACGGCGATTTTGTCATCGTATCCGCAAAGAACATAGTGGATCCCTCGCTCATCGGCTTCACCTCTCAGCCCGCGCTCAGTGCCGAGCCGGTGTTCTATGAGTACGGCGGATATTACCACGCAATTATTCCGTTCTCACTTAAGGACGAGGCTAAAAACGGCGGTGCGCTAAACTACACCTTTACCTTTACCTACGGCGATACCTCGCGTGACCTTTCGGTAGCGCTTACCAAGAGAGCGACGGGTAAGGATAACCAGAATATCCCGAAGGAAACCGTCGAGGAGCTTCGTAACGCAGATACAATCGCCGCGTTCAACGAGGCGGTAGCACCGTATCTTACCGCACACGAGGATAAGCTCTACTGGATGAGCGACAACCTGATAATCGACCCGACGACGAGAAAGATCAGAAGCGGCTTCGGAATAGATATAATTCTCTCCTATGCGGGAATAAAATATCAGCACGAGGGTGTAAATTATTACGTCAAGGACGGCGATTCCGTCAAGGCGTGCCTGCCGGGTAAGGTAGTATACGTCGGCGAAACGACTCTCTCGGGAAAAACGGTCATAGTTGAGCACGGCGGCGGACTCAAGTCGCTTTACGCTCACCTTAGCTCGACTAACGTAACGGTCGGTCAGGAGATAGGAAAGGGAACGGTTCTCGGTATCGTTGGAAGCACAGGCTTCTGTACGGGAACCACGCTCCATTTCGGGCTTTACGTATACGATACCCCCGTTCGTTACTACAATTATGAAACTGAAGGCGTTTCTGTAAACAGTACAGTCGCCGAGGCAATCGGAATTAAATGAAAAAAACACCCCGAGGGGGTGCCCGCGATAGAGCAGGATAGCCCTACCAACAGGAAAAGGACGAAGAATTGTTAAAATTCCTCGTCCTTTTTTTCTTGACAAGCACTGCATTTGTGGACACAAACGCGATTTTAGTTATGAGTTATGAGGCTCGTTATTAACTCGCCGTTATGAGTTTGCTTTGCAAACGTTATGATATGATCGCCCGATTACTTCAAACTGTGCCGTAGGCGCATCATAACTTGACGTAGCCAATTATAACTCTAAACTCGCCGAAGGCGATCATAACTGCATACCTGCCCTATGGCAGGTATGCCAAAGTGGCTGTTTTTTGTATCAAAGCGTAATATTGAGTATGCCCTGTGCCTTCTTGTACTCTACGAAATCGTCGTAGTTGCCTTGACGGTCAACGTAAGTGCCGTCGTCGCGTATCTCAATAATTCTGTTCGCAACGGTGTTAACGATCTCATAGTCGTGAGATGTGAAAAGCACGTTGCCCTTGAAATTATCAAGACCGTGGTTGACTGCGGTAATGGATTCAAGGTCGAGGTGGTCAGTCGGCTGGTCGAGAAGAAGTACGTTTGAGCCGAAAAGCATCATACGCGAGAACATACATCTGACCTTTTCTCCACCCGAAAGAACGTTTACTTCCTTGAAAACGCTCTCGTTCGAGAAAAGCATTCTGCCGAGGAAGCCGCGCAAGTACGTTTCGGTCTGATCCTTTGAATAACGGCGCATCCAGTCGAGAATGGAATCGTGACAGCCGTTAAAATACTCGGAGTTGTCGTGAGGGAAGTAGGACTTCGTGATACTGATGCCCCACTTAAATGAGCCGCTGTCGGGCTCGGTTTCTTCCATAAGAACGCGGAAAAGCGCGGTTATCGCCTGCTCGTTACCGACGAACGCGATCTTATCGCCCTTGTTGACGGTGAAACTCAGGTTTTTGAACATTATCTCGCCGTTTTCGGTCTTTGTAAGATCGTTAACGAAAAGAATGTCCTTACCCGCCTCGCGATCCATATCAAAGCCGATAAACGGGTAACGTCTGCTCGACGCGGGAATCTCCTCAAGCGCGATCTTGTCAAGCAGCTTTCTTCTCGCCGTTGCCTGACGGGATTTACTCTTGTTTGCCGAGAAGCGCGAAATGAACGCCTGAAGCTCGCGTATTTTGTCCTCGTTCTTCTTGTTCTGCTGCTTTATAAGTCGTTGCATAAGCTGACTGGACTCGTACCAGAACTCGTAGTTACCGACGTACATCTTGATAGAGCCGTAGTCGATATCCACGATGTTGGTACAGACGTTGTTAAGGAAGTGACGGTCGTGAGAAACGACAAGCACAGTACCGAAATAGTCGGCAAGGAAGTCCTCAAGCCATCTGACGGCGTCAATGTCAAGACCGTTCGTCGGCTCGTCGAGAAGAATAATATCGGGATTTCCGAAAAGCGCCTGTGCAAGAAGTACCTTGACCTTCTCGCTTTCTTTCAAGGTCGACATATAATCATAAAGGATAGCATCGGATAGACCCAAGCCCTGAAGAAGCTTCGACGCGTCGGACTCTGCCTCCCAGCCGTTAAGCTCGGCAAACTCGCCTTCAAGCTCCGATGCGCGGATTCCGTCCTCGTCGGTGAAATCCTCCTTTGCGTAGATGGCGTCCTTTTCCTTCATAATGTCGTAAAGACGCTTGTTACCCTGAATGACGGTATCAAGAACGGTAAATTCGTCAAACGCGAAGTGGTCCTGACGTAATACCGACATTCTGACCGTGTCGGGAATCGAAACTGCACCCTTCGTCGGATCAAGCTCACCGCAAAGAATTTTGAGAAAGGTCGACTTTCCTGCACCGTTAGCACCGATTATACCGTAGCAGTTGCCGGGGGTAAACTTGAGGTCAACGTCCTTAAATAAAAGCTGACCGCCAAACTGAAAGCTGAGATCAGTAACTGTAATCATTATATATCCTCATTTCATTTTTTACACACCCGAACATTGTAACATAATAAAAGGTTAAAGTCAACCCCATCACGTTCCATCTATTCGGTATACGGCGACCGTTTGACACATCGTAGGGCGTGAGCAAGCCCACGCCCTACGAAAAACCTCTCTGTCAATTAAAACAGAGAGGTTTAATTATTAGAATTAATCTTCTTCAAGAAGCTTTGCAGGGGATATTTTTAATACCTGAGCAATTTTGAATAATGTCTCAAGCGAAACGCCGCGCACAGTGCCGGTGCCTTCGACTTGACCAACAAAACTAACGCTTTTGTCTATAAGCTCCGCAAAATATTCCTGCGTGTATCCGGCTTTTCTTCTGTAATATGCGATTTTCAAGCCAAGAGTAATATACTTATCAGGAAATTCAGTTTTCATTTTATTGCCCCTTTTCGTTCATAAGTATATTTTACCGAAAATAAGAGCTAATTATTATAGTCCATAATTGCAGAAGTATTTACTTTGAGTGAAAGATGATGTATAATAAGTAAAAAAACATTTACTTGGGAGAAGTATTTACTATGAAAAACAGTTGTTGCTTTATCGGTCACAGAGAAATAAACGAAACCGAAGGACTTAAATCCAAATTAAGAGAAACGATAGAAAGACTGATTACTGAAGAAAAAGTCGATACCTTTTTATTTGGCAGCGGCAGCCGCTTTGATAAACTATGTCTTGAAATAGTGACCGAAATCAAAGATAAATATCAGCATATAAAGAGAATTTATGTGCGGGCGGAATTTCCGTATATTGACGATCATTATACGGCGTATCTTCTTCAATTTTACGATGAAACCTATTATCCGGAAAAAGTAATAGGTGCGGGCAGAACCGCATACGTTGAGCGTAACCGCGAAATGATAGACAGAAGCCGCGTTTGCGTAGTCTACTATGACGAAGCCTGCGCTCCTACTACGCGGAAAAGCGGAACAAAGCTCGCGCTTGATTATACTGTAAAGAAAGGCAGAAATATCATAAAATTTCCTTGACAATATGAAGTTAATAGCTTTATACCGCGCACCCTACAAATGATGTTTCAAATAATCCTTAAATCGAAAGGGGGTTCCAAGGGGGAAAACGTGTGCAGAATTTTGCATTTGCAAAATTCAAACGGTTTTCCCCTTGGCGTGGTTTCTTTTGTAACTTTTCTTTTCACGAGAAAAGAAAAGTTAGTAAAAAAGCAAGAACGTAAACATTCTTGCTTTTTTCATTTATTTACCCTTATAATACGCCACCGCAAGATCGACTACCATTCCGTAGCTGCGTGATCCCGCCGCCTGTCCCTGTGATTGCAGATAATTGTCATTCATAGAGCCGCTTACGTCGGCAACAATATTGTCGCGGTACTTGTCGAAAAACTTGTTGTAAGCGACGATCTCACCGATGAGTGCGTTACCCATTTCGCCCACAAGCGCGTTATAAGCCTTGCTGTCCGCCTCGTAAAGTGCAGACAGAACATACTCAAACAGGTTCATATATCCGCTGTATCTTATATAGACGTCATCGCTTTCAATGCAAACGAGAAACGCAACGAAATTCGCTTCGTCCTCGCGCGCGATTCCTCGCTGATGTGCAAGCTCGTGAGCGGCGGTGTAGGGGAGCGTGTAGTCGGGGAAATTCGTGTTAATATTGCTTTCACCCGTGAAGAAAGTGTAAATTCCCGAAATGTGAGTGTATGTCATCGGTTCGCTCAGAATAATCGGCTTTACGGTGCTTCGGAACGTCGGTAAGAAGTCGTATTTATTGCCCGCCTTGATATAAGCGTCCTGAAGCCTGTCGTCCATTTCAAATAACGAATACGGCATAGCGGAGCTTCCGCTCGGCGTAAACGCAATTTGCGGTACAAGCTCGGTAAGCTCGGAAAGAAGAACCCTTGCAGTCTTGTCAAGCTCGGCAGCGCTCACCGCAGTTCTTTCAAGCCCGAGCTTTTTATCAAGGGTCGATCCGCGGTAGCCCGACGCGAACATAAGAGAAAAGCTTGTGAAAAAGAGCGAAAGCACCGCGATCATCGAAACGAACATCTTGAAGGTTTCCTTAAGCTCTCCCCTTGCCGATTTTATTATTTTGATAACAACGAGCGTGATTATTATCGGCAGAAGCATAATTACCGTCTCGGCGACCGAAAAGGGAAGGGTGCCCGTTATTTTAGCAATAAGCGCGCGCAAAAACGCCGCAGGGTACCTGTTGAAGAAATCGGAAAATTCGGGAGAGATCAAAAAAATAAGATACAGTATTCCCGAAAACAAACCGAGGCAAAGCGATATCCTTGCCCATAAAGGCGTGTTCCTTATTGCTTTTTTGAAGTAGCTCTTAATTGTACTCATAAACATCCTATTGCCGCCATATCGGTAGGTAACGGTGCAGTTACAGTTATCATTTCGTTATTTGAGGGAAGCGTAAAGGTAAGAGAATAAGCGTGAAGCGCCTGACGGCAGATAAGCGGGGAGCCGATCTCGTCGCCGTAAAGGGTATCACCTATTATCGGATGACCGATGTGCGATAAATGTACGCGTATCTGATGTGTCCGCCCCGTTTTCGGCGTGACGAGCAGAGTAGAAAGCCCGTTTTTGGCGCCTAAAACCTCGTATTCCGTCAAGGCGTACTGCCCGTCGGGATAAACTCCGCGCTTCATTTTACCGTCCTCTACGCGTCTTATGTTGCCCACGATACGTCCGAATTTCTCAATATCTCCGCCGACGACCGCAATATATTTCTTCTCGACACGAAACTCGGCGATCTGCCTTGCAAGAACAAATGCGGAATTTTTGCTTTTCGCAACAAGAACGACGCCGCTCGTGTCACGGTCAAGACGGTTTACAGCGCGGAAAACGAAAGGTATTCCTTTGCGTTCAAAATAGAAAGCAAGCGCGTTTGCAAGCGTATCGTTTTGATGGTCGTGCGACGGATGCGTCGGCATAAAGGGCGGCTTG
>JAZSHF010000007.1:0-25641 GCA_045533115.1 Eubacteriales bacterium | reverse complement strand
GGGGTGGAAGGCGTCAACGTCCTTTTCGGGGCTGATTGCGAGAATGACCTTCTCCTCGTCGAGGTGCTTCGGGAGCGGAAGCTGAACGAGGATACCGTGTATTTGCGGGCTGTGATTGAGCTGATCAATAAGACCGAGAAGCTCCTCCATGCTTGTCTCCTCGGGAAGAGTGTACATTTCCGAATAGAAGCCGACCTCCTCGCACGCCTTGTTCTTGTTGCGAACGTAGACCTGCGACGCGGGATCCTGTCCGACCAGAATTACCGCAAGACCGGGCTTGACTGTCATTTTTTCTGCTTCTGCCTTGATCTCGGCGCGGATAGACGCCGATATTTCCTTACCGTTGATTATGTTCATTATATTTGTCCTTTCATTCATCGTCATCGTCGCCGTAGCTGTCGGCGATCTCGAAAATTCCGTCGACCTTCTTTTCTTCCTTGGCTTCCTCTTTTACCTCGGGGGGTTCTTCCGCTACCTCTGCCTCGGCTATTGCGGCGGCGTCCTTTTTGCGAAGGTGACGCACGATCTCCATAGCGTTAAGGAAGCATATTCCGATAAAGAAGCAGAGGAAGCCGATGACCTGCGAGATACGGAAGGAGCCGACGTAAAGGGAATCGGTGCGGAGCCCCTCGATAAGCATTCTTCCGAAGCCGTACCAAGTCAGGTACATAACGAGAATTTGTCCGTCATATTTTTTCTTTTTATAAAAGAGGTTGATAAGTACAAAGCCGAGAATATTCCAAAGCGACTCGTAAAGGAAGGTCGGGTGAACGAATACCGTGCTTATATGCTCGTCGTTTCGGATTCCCATTCGCCAAGGGAGCGACGTTTGACCGCCGTATGCCTCGGCGTTACAGAAATTGCCCCAACGGCCTATCGCCTGCGCGATCATAACGCCCGGTGCGACCATATCGAAAGCCTTGAGCGGCTTGATCTTCTTGAGCATCGAGACGATAACAAGACCGAGTGCGCCGCCGATTATCGCGCCGTAGATGGCGATTCCGCCCTCCCATATTGCGATACAGTTTTTGAAGGTCTCAAGCGGCGTTTCCGCCTTGTAGTCCTCGAATTTGGTCGCAACGTAGTAAATACGTGCGCCGATAACGCCGAGTGGGATAGCCCATATTGCAAAATCGAAAACGTCGTCGGTCTTGATATTCTCATTATGCTTAGCGCGGTAGAGAACGTACAGCACGGCAAGTATCATTCCGACCGAAATGATAACCCCGTACCACATTACGGGACGCCCGAAAAGCTCAAACGCAACGGGATTCAGCTTGAATTCTTTTATCCCCAGACCGGGGAAAGATATATGGTTCATAAACACCTCATATTGGTTCTACTACCGACATCGTGTACGCTTCGGGAGTAAAAAGCTCCTTCGCGACGGATCTGACGTAGTCGGCGGTGATATTTTTAACGTGCTCGGTGTATTTGAAAATATCGGCACCCTCAAGCACGAAATCGACGATGAGATTGTTCGCTATATCCTCCGTACTGTCGAAGCTCTTGATGAATGACGAGTAAAGGACGCGTCGGCATCGCTCGAAGCTCTCGGAGGTTATCGCGTCATACAGCTCGTTTTGAGTGTATTTTTCAAATCTCTCATAGAGTGCTTCCGGGTCGCCGCAGTCAGTGAACACCGAGAAGAATGAAAACGACTCGTTATGCTCGTGCCAAATGCTGAACGAGGGGGATATCAGTCCGCTTTCGTAAAGCGACGAGTAGAAATCCGACGATTTTTCAAAGCAGATAGCCGAAATGATATCGAACGCGATGCTTTTCTTGACCCTTTCCTCGGGATCGGACGAGATGTCGGTGTCCTTTACGCCGATGCAAACGAGAGGCTTTGAAACCTGCATCTTCTTGTTAATACGCTTCTTAAACGCCTTTTTATCCTCGGTCACTGTCTTGCTGACGACGGGGATAGGCTCAATACCGTGTAAGCATTTGTCCGCAACCGCAAGCACTTCATCAAGTGTCGCCCGACCGCAGACGCAGAGCGCCATATTCGAGGGATTGTAAAACGCCTTGTGACAGCGGTAGAGCGTTTCGGGTGTTATTTCCATTATCGACGGAACCGTGCCGACGATGTCGATGCGGACGCTGTTCTTTTCATAAAGACCCTCGAGCATTCCGTACTGAACGGCGTTTGACGGGTTGTCCTCGCCCATTCTTATTTCCTGAGCGATTATCCCTTGCTCTTTTCTGACGTTTTCTTCGGTGAAATAGGGAGAAAACACGGATTTGAGCAGTATCTCAAGCGACGGGTAAAGCTCGTCGGTACATGAGCAGAGATAAGCGGTCACGCGGAACGATGTGTAAGCGTTCGCATCTGCGCCCGTGCGGGCGAATTTCGCAAAGGTATCCTCACCGTCCTCGTTTTCGAACATTTTATGCTCAAGAAAGTGGGCAACTCCGTCGGGGACGGTAACGTATTCCTTTTCGTCTCCGACCTTAAAGGTGTTGTCGACCGAGCCGAACCGCGTCGCGATAAGGCAGTAGGACGAGGTCAGGTTTTTTGGGAAAACGTAAATTTTAAGACCGCTCTTGTGAGTGACGACCGTGTACTGCTCCTGAAGAAGCTCATTTTTTATCGTTATCGGATTATTCATAGTCGTCCTCCTCGCTTTCGCACTTGAGCGTTCCGTTAAGGAAATATGTGGTGTGAAGCTTTAAGGTCGAGGCGACCGAGGCAATATCGGAAACGGTGACCGACGCGCTGTTCTCGGCGTATTCCTCGGGGGAAATGAATTTGTCCCAGAATATCTGAGAGAAGTACCAGTTTATCATCGCCATCTCGTCATCGCAAATACTCTGCCAGCCGCTTATAAGCGACTTTCTTGCCGAGGTCAGCTCCTCGTCCGAAACCTCGCCGCGCTTTATAGCGGCGATTTCTTCTATGACGGCACGCTCGGCTACGTCCTTGTTTTCAACCTCAATTCCGCTCGAAATAACGATAGTACCCTTTTGACGGTCGGGGATCGCGTAGCAGTAGTAGCAAAGCGAAAGCTTCTCGCGGACGTTCATAAAAAGCTTCGACGTCGGCGAGCTTGAAAGCACGCCGAGGAAAAGATTGAAAGCGGTCGAAACCTCGGGCGTCGGGCGGAGCGAGGTCGTAAAGCCGAGGGAGAGCTTGCCTTGCTTTACGGGCTGGTCCTCGGTCACGGTGTTCACTTTATCCGTAGGCGCAATAGGCGCGGCCTCGGTTTTCGGAATGGGGGTGCGGTTTGCGGAAACGAAGTATTCAGCGCAGTCGTTTTCAAGCTGAGCGGTGTCAAATACCCCCGCGCACCAAATTTCGATGCGCGCGGTTTTTATAATTTCATCAAGGCGCTTTGTGAGTGCTTCCGGAGTAACTGCCGCTATCTGCTCTATCGTTCCCGTGTCGGGAATTGACGACGGATCTCCCTTGCCCATTTCCTCGGTACAGCGTCTGATAGCGTAAGAGGTCTTGTTGTTTATCGCGGCCTTAACGCGGTCGGTAAGAGTCCTTTTTTCGCTTTCGACGTAATCCGATTTGAGAACGCCGTTTTCAAGAAGGGGCTTATTTAGAATTTCGGAGATCAGCGAAAGGATATCAGAGGTAACGTTTGTTCCCTCGGTATAGGAATCGCGTAGCGGAAATGAGGTGAAGCCGATATACTGCGTGTCGCCGAAGCGTCCGACGGATGATTGAAGCTCCGAGCCGTAGAGCATCTGAAGCTCCTTTACGATATCAGCCATAGTCGGTAAACGCTCACAGCCGCGCTTCAGCACAGACGGTAAAAGTGCGTTAAGAGCCGCCGTTTCCTCTGCCATCGGGCAGAGGAAACGGACGGTTATACAGTTCGTCTTGAATTTATCGGTTGGAATGATATTTAAGGCGACGCCGTCACCTATCATTTTCCTTATCGGCAGCATACAAAATTACTCCAAATATTATACTCTATTCATTTTACTCCAAATCGGAAGAAATTTCAACCGTTATTTCAAGCAAATGGTAATTTTTATCAAAATAAAATAAATTGTTTACATTTTTGCCGTCGAGGATATACCCGTTTTTTTCGCCTCGGTGGGCAGATATCTCGTAAGTCGTGCCGCGATGCTCGAAAATGAGGGTGTAGCAGGGTAGGTCGGCGGAGAGGGTTGGATTTACGGTAAAGGTGTCGTCCTCGATTCTGATGCCGAGTATAGATGCGAACACGGCGTTAAAGAGCCAGCACGCCGAGCCGGTATAGAGCGACCAGCCGCAACGTCCGACGCTGCCAGAGGCGCCGGATACGTCGCCTGCGACAAAGTAAGGCTCTCCTCGGTAACGCTCGGCGCCCTCGCGTGTTTTACATATCGACGCGGGGTTAATTGACGACAGCACCTCAAATGCCTCGTCGTTCATTCCAATCTCAGCCATAGCCATTACTGCCCACGCGGCGGCGTGAGTGTACTGCCCGCCGTTCTCGCGTATGCCGGGCGGGTAGGACGAGATATACCCGACTTCACGCTCACTCGGGCGCGTAAAGGGCGGATTTAGGAGCAAAAACGTGTCCTTTTCGGGTAAAAACAGACGCTTAAACGCCGTTTTGAGTGCAATTATCGACCGTTTTTCGTCGCATTTGGAGAAGACCGAGAACGCCTGCGGGAGAATGTCGATAAATCCGTTATCACGGATATGCCTGCCGTCGCCGAAGAAGGCGCGGAGATATTTGCCGCCGTCATAGCATTTTTCGACCGAAGCGATAAGCGCGTCGCGGTGAGCGCGGTATTTTGATGCGCCCGACAGGTCGCCCGTTTTTGTTGATATAGGAATGAAGCTGTCGAGAACGAGGGCAAGGAACATTCCCAGCCATACGCTCTCACCGCCGCCGCGACCGACCTCGTTCATTCCGTCGTTCCAGTCGCCGCCGTGCATCAAGGGAAGCCCGTGCGAGCCGATTTCAAGCGAACGCTCTATTGCTTTTACGCAATGGATATATAGCGACGAGCGGTATTTGCTTTTTTCGGGACATTCGTAACGGTCACGCTCGTTCTCACGGAGAGGGGGCGACGAAATATAGGGAAGCTCGATATCGAATATGCCGTAATCACCCGTAAATGACGCATACTTCGACGCAACGTAGGGAAGCCACAAGAGGTCGTCAGAGTACCTTGTCCTCACGCCTCGGCAGACGCCGCGGATAACGTGCCACCAATGGTTAACGTCACCCTCCTCGTACTGACGGCAGGCGCACCGCAAAATGTGTGTTCTCGCTATCTTCGGCGCTGAGAGCATAATGGAAAGGCAGTCCTGAAGCTGATCGCGGAAGCCGTAGGCACCGCCCGACTGACAGAAGCCCGTCCGCCCGAAAAAGCGGCAGACGAGTGACTGATACGGGAGATAGTATTCCGCCATTACGGACAGATATCGGTCGGGGGCGTTAAGCTTCAGCGACGGAAGGAGTGCCGACAGCGCTTTTTCGTATTCATCGCTGCAGGCGCGGAAATCGTCGCGCGTTTTGTATTTTTCAAGGACGGTGTCGAGCACCCTCGTTCTTCCGCTCGGAAACGCGCCGAGGAGAAAGCAAACGCTTCCGTCAAGGACGCGTTTTAAGAGAAACGCGGTGTCGGAGCAGTCTGATACCGTCGGGATATAAAGGGTAAGGTCGGACCGCGTTTCAACTCTTATCGGGCGGTTTCGCTTAGGGGCGTCACCGAGGACGGGGTGGATACGGTACTCAGTCCCTATATCGGCGTCGCCGACATAGGTCACCGTTACCGCCTTGCAGGGAAGCTTTGTATCTATGGTTGCCGTAACGGTGTAGGAAACGGGCCCCGCCTTGCCTATCCATACCGCCTCCCCTCGGTTGAACGATACCGTGTGCGAGCAGGCGATAAGGTCGTATTCGGCATCGGCGACGGTCGCGATAAGACGCTCGCCGTCGAGATGGCGGCGCAGGTCGGGAATAAATGCCGTTATCCGTCTTTCGTGGCTGTTGCCTATCCATGTATATCCGAGAGACGAATCGGTCACGAGCGTTCCGAAGTGGTTTAGCGCGTAAACGTAGGAATGCGGAAGCTTTTTATCTCCCCGCTCGGATTTGTTTAACGTGAAGCCGTTATCGGTGAAATATCCGCCGTAAACGGTAATGGCGTCCTTCGGAGGATAGCCTTTTTCTCTTGAAACCGCCGTTATCGGTTGAGTTTCGGGGGTGGTTTGCCGTCTGTTTTTGGAAATGAAGGAGTCAAGGCTGAAGGCGGTATCGAGCTCGGCGGTAACCGCCGCCGTATTTTCAAGCAGATCACGGTCACAGCCGTCGATAAGATATATTCCGCCCTTCAAGAAGAAGCCCGAGGCACATTCGTTTACCGCATCGGTCAGCGACTCCCTCGTTTCAGAAATATAACCGCCGCCGCTGTCGTAGAGGATAACGGTGTCGAGCTTAATTCCGCTTAAATTCAGGTGCTTATGGCAGAGAACGAAAAGCTTGAGCCATTTGTATGCGGGTGAATTTTTTATCAGCTTGTTTCCTACAATGACCGTCATTATCGGGTTATCGCCGGATATTCCGTGACGCCAGAAATCGGATAAGCCGTATATTTTCTGCGGCGTTTTCTTTTTTGGCAGGAGAACGGCGGCAAGGATTTCTGAAAGAAGCGTTTTATAGCGCGGGTCGTTTGTCATAAGCGGTATTCCGTTCTTGTTTGCCCTCAGAATTCTCTCGGCGATATACGCGCCGTTTTTGCCCTTGCCTCTTTTCAGCTCCGCGCGGCCTATCGCTATTCGGTTCAGCGCTTCTTCCTTGCTCCGTCCGACGCTGATAAGGATATTGACAAGATATTTTCCGTTCGTCTGCGATGTCTTTTTTACCGCGCAGAACGGCTCTGAAAACGTGCCCGTTTTACTGTCAAATTCCTTATTTACAAGCGCTTCTATATCGCCGTCGCCGAACATCTCGGGAAGATACTCCCGTCCCGCTATAAAGCTTTCGCCGCCGCTTCCCGTTTCAAAGGACACGGCAAGGCATTTTTCGCCGTCCCCCTCGCTCCTTTCCTGCTTTTGGAACAGCAGCACACGCTCGTTTTCGCAGTATTCAGAAACGACCGTTATGTCGCAGTAGGTCGGGTGTGAAAGCCGTTCCGACGAGCTTGACAGGGCGGGGAAAAGGACGAGCATCGGGGTGACGGAGCTGAAGGCCCCCTCTGCCGATACGCTGATTACGAAGGTTTTTGCTCCCGTTATGAGCGAAAGCGACATTTCCGAGGTGAAGCGTCTGGTATCGTATATCCTCGTTATGCGCCCCTGACTGTCGCGGCTCCTGCCGCCTGTCAGGTCGAAGATCATACCGTCGACCGACATAATGAGCCTCGGGCGGTATATCCGTCCGAAAGCAAACGGGTCGATATTTACCTCTCCGCCAAGAGCCGAGAGGCGAAGCATATCGCCCATCATAACAGCCGAGGCTCCGCCCTCGGAAATAAGCGACGCGCTTTCCTTTTCGTTCGGTCTTTCGTAAGAAAACAGCCTCGGAAGCGGCTCTGGGCGAATTGCTTTCGGGACGCTTTTTTTGCGCTTTATTGAAACGACGTTTTTCGGTACGCGCTCGGTCAGCAGTTCAATGGCTGACGAGCAGCACGGGTCGCGCATAAACGAGCGGACGAATATTCCGTCAAGGACTTCGTTCGCTATTGCGACAAGCGACATTCCGATATGATGCGACATCTGGCTTTTTATGACCGCGTAGCCTTGTCCTACGCGCTCGGGCGTCATATCGAGTGCCTCGTAAAAGCCGTACTGACCGTACATTCCCTTTTTATATAGGCGCTTAAGGTTCGAAAGCGCGGCGCCTCGGTCAAACGGCAGGGAGAGGAATGAAGAATAGGGGGATACGACCTTATCCTTATCTATACCGTTTTTTAAGGCGAGCGGCTGCACGCCGAACGCCTTGTACTGATAATTCAGGTCGCGGTCGAAATCGAAATATCCGCTCTCGGACCTTCCCCATACTCCTTGGCAAAGCGTTCTTTTTTGCTCTCTTACCGCGGCGCAAAGCGATTCGAACGAAAGCGAGCCGCGTATCGACGGCATAAGGAGTGACGGCATAAGATATTCAAACGCCGTTCCCGTCCACGAGGCAAGTGCGGTATATCCGCCTATGATTATCGGAACACGGCGCAGGTGTTTCCAATGCTCGCGGGGTATATCCCCCTTTGCTATCGCGTAGAACGAGGTCGTTCTTTCCTCGCTTGTGAAGAAGTCGTAGCAGGGCGGGTCGTTATCAGGCTTTTCGGGATTCAGACCGATAAGCATAAGCTTTTTCTTATCATTATAAAGTGCCGAAAAGTCGGTGTCGGATATAAGTCCTTCGATTTTTTCTATTATGGCATCGCGTCGTCCGTCTGCCTCAAAATCATCTATTAAAAGCTGCTTTAACGCAACGAGCGAGGTTATGAAGTTTCCCGAATCGACGGTTGACACGTAGCTTTGTCCTAAAATGAAGAGCGTTTCGGTGTCGTACCAATTATACAAATGCCCCCGCCATTTCGGCAGAAGAATCACGGTACTCAGAGTGTTGTCGATTCTTGACAGCGCTTCCTTTTCGTTTATCAGTCCGAGCTTTGACGCTGCACCTGCCGAGAGCAGATACAGTCCTATATTCGTCGGTGAGGTGCGGTGTGCGACGCGCTCGTCGGGGGTGAACTGGATATTGTCGGGAGGAAGATGGTTTTCGTCCTTGTTCACGCGCTCGGAAAAGAATTTCCAAGCGTCGCGGGCGTATAAGCGGAGCACTTTTTCATCACTTTCCGAGATTTTGCCGAGATCCCCGAACGGTTTGCCGAGCAAATGGCAGACGAACGGAAAGATGAACGTCAGTCCGCCGAGTATTCTGAGAGGCAAACGAGGGCAGAAGATAAGAAGCGAAAGCCCGACCAGAATAGATGGAAGCATTGAATAGAGTACAAGGGGAAGTCCTTTTATTCCGTCGCTTTCCGACGCCGTTTTCCATTCAAGCAGCTTTTTCCGCGAAAAGAGCATACGGTAGCCCGCGCGGAGAACGGCGTCGGCGTTTCTCACTGCGGTGTGGACGAGGGAAGAAACGGAATAAACGAAGCTCAGTACCGCTGACAGCGAGGCGGGGATCAGACGCGAAAAGAAGCGTCTGCCCGTGCTCCCCAGCGTGCCGATCAGCGAAAGGATAAACGGAATTATAAGGTATGACAGGGCAAGAAGCGCGATAAACGGTGAAAGATGGGGCGGGCGGAAAACGCAGAGAAGCAGTGCGGCAAATGCAAAGACAGGTACGAGCGCCCGCCTTACGTTGTCGTATATCTTGTAGACCGAAAGCCGTGATATTGGATTTTTGTACTGACGCCCGTTTTCGTCCTTGACGTATTTGCCCGCAAAGGCGAGCGCCTGAACGTCGCCTCTTATCCATCTGTGGCTTCTGTCAAAGTGCGACATCGGGCTTTTCGGTATATCGTCGGTCAGCGTTATATCGGTCACGGCACCTGCGCGAAGCCTGCTTCCCTCGATGAGATCGTGGCTCAGAACCGCACCGTCGGGGAAGGCACCGTCGATGAGAAGAGAGTAGGCGTCGAGGTCGAAAATGCCCTTACCGCAGAATATGCCTTCTCCGAATATGCTCTGGTAGGTCTCGTATGATGCGCTTGCATATATATCGTCTCCGCCGTCAGAGGTCAGCACCGTGAACGGCGTCTTTTCGGCGGTAAGAAGCGACGGCTCCATTTTTGGCTGGAGTATCGCGTGTCCCTTTATGACCTTCCCGTCCTTGATAACGGGGGTGTTCGAGGGGTGAAGCATCGTTCCGACGAGGTCGTGGACGGCACCTGTGTAAAGGCGCGTATCGGTGTCGAGAGTGATAACGTATTTTATTCCGTTAAGAGGCTCCGTTTTACCGCAGAGCACTTGGATAGAGGTGTCTTTACCCTTGAGGTAACGCGTAAGCTCTATTATCGCTCCGCGCTTCCTTTCCCAGCCCATATACTTATCCTCACTCGGCGCATAGCGCCTGTCTCGAAGGAACAAAAGGATATTTATGCCGAATTTTCGGTTCGTTTCGTCGACGGCGTCGGCTACTCTGTTTATTGCCTCGCGGTCGTTTGGAGCGGTCGGACCTTCCGATTCCTTCAGGTCGCAAAGAAGCCCGAAGACCGCGTTTTCGTCTCTGTTTGCAAAGGCACAGTCGCGTATTTTTTTGCAAAGCTCGGTATCGCTTTCCCTGCCTGTCAGAAGTGCGGTTATGACCGTCAGCGTTTTTGCGTGATCAGGCAGCTTTTTCAGCTTTTTCTTCGGTATCGGAACGGTTCTGACAAAATGAGAAAAGATATAGTCGGTTACGATCTTTGCGCTCTCCGACATAGGAAGTAACGTAAAGAAAAAGAAGGCGGGATTTTTCGTGACGATAAGCGCGATTACGGAAAACACCGCCGTCATTATTCCGAGAATGGGAAAATACAGCCGCGAAGCTATGCTCGGCTCGCGCTCAAACGGATCGCGGGTCAGAAACAGCGTTGCCGCTTCGCTTTCGGTTATTTTCCGTTTTTTTGCCGACAGGGTGACTTGGCGGCGGCATTCGTTTTTCGTTTCGGCGTCGCAGCCGCTGAAGTATTTGCTTTCCGAGAGGATTCTTTCGGCGCCTGACAGCTTGTAATAAAGCTCGTCGATCTCAAGCGAGTAAAGCGATTTGAGGTAATCGACCGTCTTTGCAAGTGTTTCCTCCGAGGGCGGTGCCTCGTTCAGCACCTTCAGCGCGTTTATCACTGCGTATGTGTAAAAGCAGGAGAGGGCGCGGTAGCGTATATTCGTGCCGATAGCTTTTGCTATTTCCTCGGGAGAAGTGACAAAGTGCGGGTAAACGGTCTTTTTTACCGCGTCAAAAAAGCGCGGGTGCTTTATTTTCCCGTTCAGGCCTTCGGTGTAGGGAAGTATGAGAGAAAATATCTCGGAGCTTCCGTATTTTTTGTACAGCGAACGTGTCAGAAGCTTTATATTTATGCGGCGGTTTTTCATAAGGTACCCTTTCGCTTGAATTTATTAAAACTATTATCGGCGGGTTTTATGAAAATTATGTAAAAATGCTATCGGGCAGATGACCGCGCATAAAAAACTCCATCTTGACAAATTATGTCGCTGATTATATAATCATACTGCATACATATTTCAAAAAACAGGACGCAAAAAATGAAAATAAACATGGAAACAGATTACGCCTTCCGCATTATGCGGTCGCTTGCACGGAGCGGAGAGGTAACCGACGCGGCAACTGTCGCAGAAAGCGCCGCAGTGCCTCAAAGATTTACCCTCAAAATCCTCGGCAAGCTCGTCACAAGCGGTCTCGTCGTGTCAAAAAAAGGCGCGAACGGCGGATATATGCTTTCACGCGAGCCGAAAGAGATAACGCTCCTCGATATCCTCGAGGTAATTGAAGGTCCTATCGTAATGTCAAAATGCCTCGGCGACGACTTCGTCTGCCGTCACGACGGCGTAAACGAGCATTGCGACTGCTTCTTCAACCGCGTTTTCGACGAAATTTCGATCACGATTGCAAATAAGCTTAAAAGCGTAACGGTGGCGGATTCAATATGAGTAACTGCGTAGAAAAAACCGATCTTCTTCTCGATACGGCACAGCTTGCCGCGCTTATCGTCCTTGAAAGCGGCGGCGAGACCTCGCGTGCAGAGGAGATCGCAACGATAATTTGTAACAGCGGAGGGAGAGATGCCGAGGCGATAGTTCTCCCTACGGGAGCGTTTCTGACGGTCAAAAATTGCGAGGGAAAGAAAATATCCGCCGCGGCGAGAATCAAGGTCAGAGGAGTAAACCTCTATAAGGTGGAAAGGGCAAACGCCTATTCGCGTGAATTCTCGGCGGGAAAAATAACCCTCGAGGAGCTTTACGAAAAGCTTTCGAAGCTCCGTTCAAGCGCGCTTTATTCAAAGGCGGCGGTCATTCTCGCGTCGGGTATTTCAGCCGCGCTCTTCACCCTGCTTTTTGAGGCGGATCTCGGCTGGACGATATTTTTCGATATGCTCGTTGCCTTCGCCGCAACGGGACTTGCGCAGCTGGTAGGTCTTTCCTCGCGGCTCAAAAACGCGTATCAGTTTACGGTGACGTTCGTTTCGTCGCTTATAATTGCGCTTATAGCGCTTACATCGGTTCATTTTTCGGGAATAGGCAATTTTGACTGCATTATAATCGGCTCGATAATGCCGCTTCTACCCGGTCTTTCATTTACGAACGCGATACGCGACACGGTAATGGGCGACATAATTTCGGGAACCGTCCGAGTAGTTGAAACCCTGCTTATCGCAATCGGAATTGCGGGCGGCGTCGGCGTCGTGCTTATCGCATATATGAATACGGGAGGTGTGATTTGATGTTTATCTACTACCTCCGCGACTTCGTAGCCTGCTTCGGCGCAACGATATTCTACTGTATCATAATGTCGCTTCCGAAAAAAGCGCTGTGGATATCATCGCTGTCAGCGTCATTTACCTACATAATATACAGACTCGTCTTTCTTTCGATCGACTCGGAATATATGGGCTACCTCGCCGCATCCTGCTTTGCAGCCATCAGCGCAGAGGTGCTGGCTCGCGTCTGCAAAATGCCCGCGACGATATTCATATTCCCTGCGGTCATACCGCTGGTTCCGGGATTGGGTTTGTACAGAACAATGCTCTGCCTCGTTCGAAGCGATATGAGCGGCTTTGCCGCCGAGGGCACGAAGACTCTTATTATTTCGGGAATAATCGCTGTCACGGTCGCTGTTGTGAACGCATTTTTCCGAAACATACTAAAAAGAAAACCGATGCAAAAGGAATAATGAAAAGCTCCCGAATGCCGAACATTCGGGAGCTTTTTTACTTTTTCTTAAACTTCTTGCGGCAAATGACAACATAGAGTGCCGTGAGTATGATGACCGAGCCTGAAATGATCGCGAGCATTACGCCCTCGGATAAATTGGTGCCGAAAAACTCGGGCTTTGCATCAAAGGCGGTCTTGAGTCCATCTATGGCTTCCGACGGTATTTTGCCCTCGAGCTCGGAGTATACGCCCTGCATAAAGTGAAGATGCAAAAGCGAGGTTCCGTAGGTACCGGGAAGTAGGGAGATAAAGGTTCTTATCGCGGGGGCAAATTCCGATATCGGCATATACGCTCCGCAGATGAAGCCGTATACCGAGCTCACTATTGTGCCGACCGCCGACGCCTGACCTTGAGTTGATAAGAAGTGGTTTATTATTGATGAAAGCGACGTTCCGAAAAGGACGAGCAGGCTTGTGTCAACGACGGTCATTACTGCGTCGTAGAGGGATAGGTACCAGCCCGTGAACGCGAGTATCGTGAAGCATACCGCAAGTGCTGAGAAGCAAATTATCAGCGTCGAAATTGCCGATGCGGCGAAGTAGGAGAGCGACAGCACCGACGAAGAAACGGGTGAAACGTCGAGGTCGGAGCGGCTTCCGTTCACCTTATCGTTTACCATAAGGAGATTGGAGCAGAAGGATATCGTAACTGTGCAAACTCCGAGGAGCGATGAGAAAAGCCAGCCGTTGACGAATGCGTTTTCGAGCGATTTAGATATGCTCACGCCCTCGGGAATTGCCGATGCGAACGCGTCGCGGTAGACTTCACCGAGGAAGGTGACGAAGAGCATTATGAGTATAAGGGGAGTTATCATTGACGTAAAGAACATTCCCTTATCGCTGAAGAAAAGCTTTACGTTTCGTCTTACAAGTGCGCGGAAGGTTTTCATTACATGATGTCTCCGTTAGAAAAATGTTAAAAATGTTGAAAAAATTTCGGGACGAAAGCTTGCCTTCCCCTTGGGGAAGGTGTCAACCGAAAGGTTGACGGATGAGGTGTATTGAACGCGAAAAATCTGAATAAGTCAAATTAGTTGCATTACCTGTGGAACACCTCATCCGGCTTCACTCCGTTCAGCCACCTTCCCCTGAGGGGAAGGCAAGATGGCGTTGATCTGATTCTGAAAGTAATATTTACGACTCCAGCGTTTTTCCCGTTACGGCAAGGAAAACATCATCCATTTTGCCCTTTGTCAACTCGTAATCACGGAAAATTTCGGGGTGCTTTATAATAAGCTCAGTTGCATCGGCGGTCCCCGAAAGGGTAAATGCAAAGCCGTCGTGTGTCGGTGTGTAATGCGTACCGAGCGTTTTTGCCTCGTCCTCGGATACTGAATAGAGCGTGAGCGTGTCGGACGCGTATCGGTTTTTGAGGTCAAGCGGCGAGCCCTCGGCGGCGATCTTTCCTGCGTCGAGAATCACTACGTTATCCGCTTCCGCGGCTTCTTCCATATAATGCGTCGTCAAAAATACAGTTATTCCCTCGTTTTTACGAAGGTCGTTTATGACTGCCCATACCGTTTGTCTCGTTTGGGGGTCAAGACCCGTTGTCGGCTCGTCGAGAATGAGTATTTCGGGGCGGTGGATAATTGCGCGAGCGATGTCTATGCGGCGTCTTTGACCGCCCGACAGCTTGCCGACGGGACGGCGCAGAATGTCTTTCAAATCGAAAAGCGCGGTAAGCTCAGCCAGACGTTTTTCAAATTCCTTGCCCGTGATCCCGTAAAGCGAGGCGCGGCTTTTCAGATTTTCGTATACCGAAAGCGGCTTGTCGAGGACGGAATTTTGAAACACGACGCCGATGCGCGACTTGATGGCATCGGGATTTTTCTCGATATCCTCTCCGCATACCGTTACGCTTCCGCTATCCTTTTTGAGCGATCCGCATATAACTGATATGGTCGTCGATTTTCCCGCGCCGTTAAGCCCGAGAAAGGCGAAAAGCTCGCCCTTTTTGACGGAAAAAGATATTCCGTCTACGGCTTTTACGTCGCCGAAATATTTTTTTAAGTCTTTGATTTCAATTACGTTTTCCATATAGATCAAATATCGCACATTTGTTTTTCGGCGCGTCCTTTTTTTGATATTCGTAAACTTTTCCGTCGGGGGTGAAGCCGAGGGAAAGATACATTTTGTTTGACACGGGGTTTATTTCGTCCGCAAGCACCGTCGGGATAAGCCCTTTGCTCATAATTTCCTCGCAAAGAGCCGAAACGAGTGCTCCTGCATAGCCGTGACCGCGCTTTTCGGGTGAGGTGAATACCGTGTTTATCCTCGCGTGCTTACCGTTTATAAAGGCGATGCGCGCGATGGCACAAACGCCGTTATCGTCCCAAAGATAAAGCCCGTTTTCGCTTTCGGCAAAGGTGTTTATCTCGGCTTCGCTCACCGAAACGCCGAGCGATGATGCCATTGATGAAAGAAGATTCTTCACTTCGGCGCGGTTTTTTGCGGGTATCATTTTTCCGCTTGCCGTCTTTTTTGCGAGCTTGTCACAGCGGTATAGGGTATAGGTTTTAAGTGTGTGAGACGGAAGCTCAAGCTTCATATCGGAGATTATCGTGTTTTCGTTCTTCATAGCATCTTCATTATACCACGCTCGCTTTACGGTGTCAACGACCGAACTCCTTGACTTTTTTGCCGAATCGGGATATAATTGATCTAACGAATGTCGAAAGGAGGTAACGGTATGGAAAAATATCCGCTTATTGCTCGCGCGGAAAAAAGTGACGAGCTCAAGAAAATGGGCAAGGACGAGCTTCTCCCGCTTTGCTCCGAGATAAGGGAGTTTCTTATCGAAAAGGTGACCGAGCACGGCGGACATCTCGGCTCTAATCTCGGCGTCGTCGAGCTTACCGTTGCGCTCCACAGGGTGTTCGATTTCCCGAACGACCATCTTATTTTCGACGTCGGTCATCAGTCGTATACTCATAAGCTGCTGACAGGCAGACGTGCGGGATTTGACAAGCTTCGGAAGCGAGGCGGAATGTCGGGCTTTACAAAGCGCGAGGAGAGCGAATATGACTGCTTCGGCGCGGGTCACAGCAGTACGTCGGTTTCTGCCGCTATCGGCTTTGCAGAAGCGGAAAGAATGAATGGAAGCGGGAAATATACCGTTGCGGTTCTCGGCGACGGTGCGTTTACGGGCGGAATGATACACGAGGCGCTCAATAACTGCCGCCCCGACCTTAAGCTCATAATCATTCTGAATGAAAACGAGATGTCGATCTCGAAAAACACCGGCGCGTTCGCTTCTCTTATAGCAAAGATACGCGCTTCAAAGAGCTATTATAAGACCAAAAGACGGACGGTCAAGGTCATAAAAAAGATACCGCTTGTCGGTAAAGGACTTTTCGGTCTTATCAAAAAGATTAAGCAGGGGTTGAAAAATAAGCTCTACAAGAGCAACTATTTTGAGGACCTCGGACTATACTATCTCGGCCCTGCCGACGGAAACGATCTGACAAAGGTGGAGCGTTTGCTTAATGAAGCTAAGAACGCTTCGCAAAGCACTGTAATTCATCTGCGTACCGTCAAGGGCCTCGGATATATGCCTGCGGAAAAGGATCCGGGTGCGTTCCACAGTGTTTCTCCGAAGGGAAGCGAAAAGGTCAAGAATTTCTCGTCTAAAATGGGAGATATTTTGACCGAGCTTGCAAATGATGACGAAAAGGTTTGCGCGGTTACTGCCGCCATGGCTTCGGGAACGGGGCTTGCCGGATTTAGTGAAGCGCACAAGGACAGATTCTTCGACGTCGGTATTGCCGAGGAGCACGCGCTTACGTTTTGCGCGGGACTTGCCGCAAACGGCTACAAGCCGTATTTTGCTGTTTATTCCTCGTTTTTGCAGAGGGGCTACGATAACCTCATTCACGATATTGCACTTCAGAATCTGCCCGTTACGGTGCTCGTTGACCGCGCGGGAATAAGCGAGGGCGACGGTGCGACGCATCACGGGATTTTTGACGTTTCGTTCCTTATGCAGATACCGAATATGTCGGTATTTGCCCCCGCCTCGTTTTCCTCGCTCGAAACGGTAATGAAAAAGACGGTTAATATGGATTCGCCCGTCGCGGTAAGATATGCAAACTGCGGCGATATTTCGGTGTTTTCCGAGTTTTCGCCCGTTTCCGATTTCGTATATAAGAATTTTGAAAACGATTGTGAGACGGTTATTATTACATACGGTAAGATCGTTTCGGAGGCACTTGCGGCGGCATCTCTGCTGCCGTCCTGCGGCGTTATACTGATCGAACAGCTCAAGCCCGCAAAGCCCGTTTGCGAGGCTGTAAGCAAAATCATCGGCGGCGCAAAAACCGTTATCTTCCTCGAGGAGGGGATAAAAAACGGCGGTGCGGGAATGGTGTTCGGGCAGAAGCTTTTGCTTCCCGATAATTGCCGTTATATCCATCTCGGAATCGACGACGTCTTTGATACACCCCTTGCTACGGGGAATATCTATTCCGATTTCGGTATCGGTAAAAGTGATATAATCAACGCAATAAAGAATAAATGAAAAAGGGACGGCTGCCACCGTCCTTTTTTTGGGTCTTTGCTTGACTTTTTATATAATGTATGATATTATACAGTGGGTGTTTGGGCACCCGTTTGTTTGCACGCCCAAAAATACTTATACGGCGAACCGATGGAGGATCACAAGTGTCTTTGGAGAGAATACATAACGTTTTGGCATATCTGCGTAACATAGTACCGCAAAAGCCGAATAAGGTCGCTTTTTCCGACGGCGAGCTTTCGCTCACCTTTGAAGAGGTTTACGACCGTGCCTGCCGCATCGGCTCGTATCTTAGCGAAAACGGCATCTACAAGCGCCCCGTCGTTGTCTTTATGAGAAAATCACCGCGTGAGGTAACTGCCTTTTTCGGAGTTATCAGCGGCGGCTGCTTCTACGTTCCAATCGACGAGGAAATGCCCCGCGACCGTATTCAGCTGATTCTCAATAACGTGCGTTCGCCTCTTATTATCTGCGACGAGGACACGGTGTCCGTGGCAAATAACTTCGACATTCCCGACGGTAAGGTCGTTCTTTACGACGAGCTTCTCACTACCGAACCGAATTACCAAGCCCTTGACGAAATTTACGATAGGTCGCTTGACATTGATCCTATATACATCGTGTTTACGTCGGGCTCGACGGGAATCCCGAAGGGCGTTGCGGCTTGTCATCGCTCGGTAATTGATTATATCGAGCAGCTTTCCGAGGTGCTTTCTTTCAGCGAAAACACGATCTTCGGAAATCAGACGCCTCTTTACTTCGACGCTTGTCTTAAGGAGCTTTACCCGACGCTCAAATTCGGAGCAACTACCTATCTTATCCCGAAAACGCTCTTCTCACAGCCCGTAGCACTTCTTGAATACCTTAACAAGCACAAGATAAACACCGTCTGCTGGGTAGTTTCGGCTCTCACTATGGTAAGTGCGTTCGGCACCTTTGAGATAATAAAGCCCGAATATTTGCACACCGTTGCCTTCGGCTCCGAGGTATTCCCGATAAAGCAGTTCCGACTCTGGAAAAACGCGCTTCCGAACGCGTCGTTTACCAACCTTTACGGTCCGACCGAGGGCACGGGAATGTGCTGCTTCTATCACGCAGACCGTGACTTCGAGGACGGCGAGGCGATCCCGATCGGAAAGCCCTTCCGCAACCGCGAGATTCTTCTCCTGACCGACGAAAACAAGCTTGCCGAAAACGGACAGGAGGGCGAGATCTGTATTCGCGGTACCGCCGTTACTCTCGGATATTATAACGATCCCGAGCGCACATCGAAGGCGTTCGTGCAGAATCCGCTTAACACCGCATATCCCGAGATCATTTACAAGACGGGCGATATGGGTAAGCTGAACGAGCGAGGCGAGCTTGTGTTCGTTTCGCGCCGCGACTATCAGATAAAGCACATGGGACACCGAATCGAGCTCGGCGAGATAGAGGTCAGTGCGAATATGATAGACGCTGTGCAGATGGCGGCTTGTATTTACGATAAGACTAAGGGCAAGATCGTTCTCTTCTACGTCGGTACCTGCACCGAAAAGGAGCTTACGGTCGCGCTCAAGGAGCGCTTGCCCCGCTATATGATACCGAACAAGCTTATTCGTCTTGAAACGATTCCGTTGACTGCCAACGGAAAGCTCAACCGAGTTGAGCTGAAAAACAACTTCGAAAATAATATTTACTGAAAAGGATAAAAATCATGGAAAAGCTTCTTGAAATTCTTACCGATCTTCACTCCGACGTTGACTTCGAGAGCGAAACAAACCTCATCGACGACGGAATTCTCGACTCGATGGACATCATCAGTCTCATCACCGAGATAAGCGAGGAGTACGACGTTACCATTACCGCAAAGGACATCATTCCCGCGAACTTCAACTCCGCAAAGGCTCTTTACGCGCTTATCGAACGACTTTCCGACGAGGACTGATTTAACTAATGCTTTTTACTTCGTATGAATTTTTGGGATTTTGCGCAGTTCTTTTACTGCTCTATTACATAATCCCGAAAAAAGCACAGTGGCCCCTGCTTCTGACTGCAAGCTATGCGTTCTATTTTATAGCAGGGCCTCAGTTTATTCCCTTTATTGCGGCGACGACCTTGACGGTCTATCTGACTGCCCGCGTAATGCAGAGCATTGCGGACAAGCAGAGCGCCTATCTTAAAGCGCACAAGGAAGAGCTGTCAAAGGAAGAAAAGAAGATATATAAGGACAAGCAGAAGAGAAAAAAGCTCTTTTGGTTTGTCCTTTGTCTGCTTCTTAATCTCGGCATTTTGGCGACCGTCAAGTATGCAAATTTCTTTATTTCGAATATAAATTCGACGCTGACATCGTTGGGCTCGAAAAACGTACTGTCGTTCGTCAATATGATCGTTCCGCTCGGAATATCCTTCTACACCTTCCAGTCGATCGGCTATCTTATCGACGTTTACCGCGGAACGGTGACGGCGGAGAAGAACGTATTTAAGTACGCGCTTTTCGTTTCCTTCTTCCCTCAGCTCGTTCAAGGTCCTATCGGAAGATACGGGGCTATGAGCGAAACGCTTTACACGCCGCATAAATTCGACAGCAAGCAGGTTGGATATGGCCTTGAAAGAGTCCTTTGGGGTTACTTCAAGAAGCTCGTAATTGCTGACAGACTGTTCGTTGCGGTCAGTACGATGATCTCCGATCCGTCGACCTATAACGGAGCGTACTCTATCGTCATTATGCTGTTCTATACGGTTCAGCTTTACGCCGACTTTACGGGCGGTATTGACATTACGATAGGACTTGCCGAAGCTATGGGCATTCGCCTGAGTGAAAACTTCGACCGTCCTTATTTCTCAAAGTCGCTTAAGGAATACTGGAGACGCTGGCACATTTCTATGTGCTCGTGGTTCAGAGATTACCTTTTCTATCCCGTGTCGGTGAGCAAGCCGATGCAGGGAATTACGAAATTCTCTAAAAAGGTCTTCGGCGATAAGGTCGGAAAGCGTATTCCTCTCTACCTTTCGAGCGCTGTCGTATGGTTCTCGACGGGTATCTGGCACGGCGCAAGCTGGAACTTCATCGTCTGGGGAATGGCAAACTTCGCCGTTCTTATGATCTCCGAGGAGTTTGAGCCGCTTTATAAGAAATTCAACGACAGATTCAAGTTTACGAAGAGCTTCCCGTATACGCTTTTCAGGATCCTTCGCACCTTTGCGCTCGTTTGCGCGCTCAACCTGTTCGACTGCTACGTCTCTATCGCAACGACGGGCAAGGTCTTCTTCTCGGCGTTCGGCGCGAGCAACTATCACGTTCTCTTTGACGGCTCGCTTCTTAAGCTCGGACTTACTTCGCTTGACTACATAATTCTTCTTTGCGGAGTGCTTCTGATGCTTACCGTAAGCTTGCTTCAGGAAAAGGGAAGTGTCAGAGAAATGATATACCGCCGTCCGTATCCGATAAGATTTATGATATACTACGGACTGTTCCTTATCATTCTCTTAATGGGTGCTTACGGAATGGGCTACGACGCAAGCCAATTTATCTATAATCAGTTCTAAGAAAGATTTTTAACTATGAAAGCTGCCGCTAAAAAGTGGATAAAATTTATAGCTTCTGCCGTTATCGTCGTTGTGACGCTTTCGCTTCTCCAGGCGCTTTTGATGCCGAAGTACGTTGTCGGCATCGTCGAGGGCGCGTTTGTATCTGAGTATTACGGCGAGGTCAAGGATCACGACGTTATATTCGTCGGCGATTGCGAGGTCTACGAGAATTTCTCGCCGATCGTCCTCTGGCGCGATTACGGCATAAACAGCTATATAAGGGGAAGCGCCGAGCAGTACATCTTCCAGTCGTACTATCTGCTTGAGGACACTCTGCGCTATGAAACGCCCGAGGTCGTTATCTTCAATATTCAGTCGCTTCAGTTCCCCGAGGCAAATAACGAAGCGTATAACAGAATGTCGATTGAGGGTATGAAGTGGTCTCCTTCAAAGGTTGGTGCCATTATGTCCTCGATGAAGGAAGAGGAGCATTTCCTCGACTACGTTTTCCCGATACTCCGTTACCACAGCCGCTGGAGCGAGCTTAATAAAAACGACTTCACTTATATGTTCAAGACCAAAAAGGTCTCGCATAACGGCTACTATATGCGTGTCGACGTCCGTCCCGCGACCGACGTTCCGACGGGAAAGCCGCTTTCGAATTACGATTTTGACGAGCGCGCTTGGAAATACCTCGATATGATGGTCGAGCTTTGCGAGAAGAAGGGAATTACGCTTCTTCTCATAAAGGCGCCGAGCTTGTATCCTTATTGGTATCCCGAATACGATCAGCAGGTCGTAGAATATGCTGAAAAGCATGACCTTACCTATATAAACCTTCTTAACAAGCAGGACGAAACAGGTATTGATTATACGAAAGACACCTACGACGCAGGTCTTCATATGAACCTTTCGGGCGCTGAAAAGCTTTCGACGTGGCTCGGAAAGTATCTGACCGAAACAGTGGGTCTGACAGACAGACGCGGTGAAAGTGATCTTGCCACTCGCTGGGAAGACAAGATCGCCTTCTACGAGGCGGACAAAAAAGCACAGTACGAAAAATACGGAATGAACATAGAGGCAAATTAAAATGTGTGGAATTTGCGGAATATTCGATAATACGGGAAGCCGTCTTATCACGAGCGAAATGATAAACAAGATGCTGACGGCGATCCGCCACCGCGGTCCCGACGGCTCAAATATGAAAATAATGCCCGGTGTCGGTCTCGGCTTCAACCGTCTCAGCTTCATAGACCTTAACGGCGGTATGCAGCCGATAACGAACGAGGACGATACACTTACTCTCATCTGTAACGGTGAGATATTCAATTACCGCGAGCTGAGAAGCGAGCTTATCTCCCTCGGTCACGTTTTTAAGACGCAGACCGACGTTGAGGTCATTCTCCACCTTTACGAGGAACACGGGCTTGACTTCCCGAACAAGCTTAACGGTCAGTTCGCTATCGCTCTTTACGACAAAAAGGAAGATCAGCTTATTCTCGTGCGCGACCAGATCGGAATTTGTCCCCTGTTTTATACGGTTGCCGACGGTCAGGTCATATTCTGCTCCGAGATCAAGGGAATCCTTGAATGTCCTTGGGTAGAAAGAAAGCTTAACCTTAAGGCAGTCGATCAGCTTATGAACTATCCCGGTGTCGTTTCCCCCGAGACATTCTTTGACGGCATCCGTTCGCTTCGCGCAGGACATCTGCTCGTTATTAAGAGGCATCAAGAAATCAAGGATATTGAATATTGGGATCTCATTTATTCTGCCGAGGAAGAGGACGACCGAGGCGAGGCGTATTACGTTGAAAAGCTCCGCGAGATGATGAAGGAGTCGATCAAGCGCCGTCTTGTTGCCGACGTTCCCGTCGGGTTTTACGTTTCGGGCGGTCTTGACAGCTCGGTCGTAGCTTGCTACATCGGCAAGTTCTTACTTGACAGCTACTATTCCTTCTCCGCCGAGATCGGTGAAGCCGACCTCGACGAAAGCCGATTCCAGAAGATCGTCAAGGAGTGCGTGAATTCAACTCACTATAAGACGAAGGTCGGTGAGGAGGAAATCTGGAAAAACCTTTACGACGTCGTTTATCACGCCGAGTCGGGACTTAAGGAAAGCTACGACGTTGCGGCTTATATGCTTTCGTCGCTCGTTCAGCAGTCACCGGCAAAGGCGGTGCTTACCGGTCAGGGCTCCGATGAATTTTTCTGCGGATACGTCGGATATATGGTCGACCTTTTCCGCGAAATGCAGAAGGGTAAGATGACGAAGGAAGAATGCGAAATAAACGAGCGCCTTTGGGGCGATCCTTATTTCCGTTACGAAAGAAACCATCCCGAAATAAGAAAGATACACGAAACGGTCTACAGTGACCGCATAAGAGGCGAGATCGACAGCTTCTCTGCATTCAAGACAAGCCCGATAAACGTTGACCGCGTCAAGGGACTTTCCTCGCAGAAGCGCCGCTCTTATATCGACTACAAGCTCCGTCTTTCCGATCACCTGCTTACAGAGCACGGCGACAGAATGTTCTTCTCTCATTCGGTAGAGGGACGTCATCCCTTCCTTGACCGCGATCTGCTTGAATTTGTCAAGACCATTCCCGACAAGTACAAGATGAACGGCGCAAAGGAAAAGTACATTCTCAAAAAGGCGGGAGAGGGAATCGTTCCCGACGAGATACTTAAGAGAAGAAAGTTCCCGTTCCAGGCACCCGGTATGTCGTCGATGGTCAAGAAGGCGAACGGCGAGATCGAATTCCTTTCCGATTCGCTTATAAAGAAGTACGATATATTCGATCTTAACAAGGTCAACGAAATGAAGAAGGTATATCTATCCGACGATTTCCGACTTATGGGAGCTTACGAGATAGATTATCTGCTGATAGTTATGACTGTCACGATGCTTTGCGAGCGTTACGGACTTAAGGCGTAAGGAGGAAATATGAAGAAGATTATATTTATTATTCTGCTTGCGCTTACCGCTTGCTTTGCTCTTTCCTGCAACGAGAGCGAGCCGATACCGATCATTGTCGGTGTTAAGGAAGGTATAACCGTTTATGCCGACGATCCGAGCGAGTTTATTCAAAACGCACTTCTTGAAGGTGTTACCACCGAGGGCGGAAAGCAGACCGAAATAGTCGTTAAGGTGTTTAACAAGGGCACAGATACAGAAACGTCTCTCTTTACTGCAGGAGAATACGACGTTCGTTACACGGCGAAAAACAAGAAGGTGAAGGCGGTCACTACCGTACTCACCGTCAAGCCGGCGGATACCACCGCGCCCGAATTTTCCGGAATCAAGGATCTCGTCGTACATCTTGGCGACAGCGTTTCCTACCGCGAGGGCGTTACGGTTACCGATAACGATGATGATAACGTGCAGTTTTCGGTAGATGCAACGGCTGTTGACCTTACCCGTCTCGGAAAATACGAGGTCACCTATACTGCGACCGACAAAAGAGGCAACACCGCTAATGTGACATCATACGTTACGGTTCTTGAGCCGCTTGACGGCGGTCAGGATTCGAGCGTTTGCACGAAGGAGGAGCTTGACGCTCTTTGCAGCAGTATTCTTAACAGCATACTGAAGGACGGCATGACTGACCGCCAGAAGGCAGAGGCAATATATAATAAGGTATATAAAGTAAAGTACGTCTCGACAGATGACGACCCCAACTGGATCGTAAACGCATGGACGGCTCTTACTACGAATAAGGGTGACTGCGTCAATTACGCCGCCGCTTCGAGAGCGCTTCTTACGATGGCGGGAATACCTAACTACCAGATCGAGCGTGTAGGTGGTACGACGGATCACTACTGGCTCATCGTTTGTATCGACGAAAAGTGGTATCATTTCGATACCTGCCCTACCTCGAAGAAATATCCGTTTAAGTGTTTCCTGAAGACTGATTCCGAGGTCAAGGAATATTCCGACAGCAGAACCGACAAACCGAATTATTACGGCTACGATAAGGAAAACTGTCCTTACGACGTAGTTGACTGATAGGAGATAGTTATGAAGAAAATTTTACTTGTAATTTTGAGCGTAGTTCTTACGTTTTCCCTTGCTTCCTGCCTTCAGCCCGCAGATAACGGCGATAAGGGCGGTAGCGCACCGAAGGAGAGCAAATATTTCTTCACTGTTGAAAGCAAGGATAATTACGCGGTCAAGATCGACGCCGATATGGCTGACGTGCTGACCGCGCTCGGTGAGCCGCTCAGTTACTTTGAGGCGGCTTCCTGCGCCTTTGACGGTCTTGACAAGACCTATACCTACGCAGGTTACAGAGTGCTTACCCGACCCGACGGCAAGAAGGATTACGTGAACTCGATCGAGCTCACCGACGACAGCGTACAGACTCCTGAGGGCGCGTATATCGGAATGACGCCGGATCAGATCAAGGGTATTTACGGCAATGCGACCGAAGAAACGTCAACGCTTCTTTCTTATACCGACGGAAACACTACGCTTTCTTTTATTCTCAAAGACGCAAAGGTAATTTCAATACAGTATCTTCCCATATAAAGGTATATAATAAAACGGCAGATGCCTTTTGGCGTCTGCCGTTTTTGTCCCCGAAAACCCCGCCATAGTGGCGGGGTTCTATGTAGGTTTTGCCGATGAACGGAATTGAAGTAAAAGAAGGAGAAGATTGCTTGTGAGAAGCCTTCCCTTGGGGGAAGGTGCCGAGCGTATGCGAGGCGGATGAGGGAAAACCGTAGGTCAAGATAATAAAAATTAGAATTCCTTTGTAACACCTCATCCGTCTGCTCCTTC
>JAZSHF010000025.1:0-34581 GCA_045533115.1 Eubacteriales bacterium | reverse complement strand
TTTATGCGTGTATAATCCACCGTTACGCGCTCGCCCGAAGGCGCTTTTGAGTAGGCCGCCCGGACGGTTGCCGCTTCGGTGAAGTCAAGGGGGGCGGCCTCTGCTCGGTCGCAGAGAAGCACGACGTGCGATCCGGGGTAGTCCTTGATGTGAAACCAGATGTCGCCCTTAGATGCGACCTTGTGAGTGATGTAATCGTTTTGTGCGTTATTCTTTCCGCAAAGCACCCTCCAGCCGCCGCTCGTGCGGAATTCAAGCGGCTTCGGGGCGGTCATCTTCGCCGCCGTGTAGTTTTTCATTCTGCTCGCGTAGCCCGATTCGTACAGCTCGCGGCGTATCTCGTTCAGGTCATTCTCTGTTTCGGCGCGGGTGAGCGAATCGAAAACCGTGTCAAGATAGCGCAGTTCCTCTCTACCCTTGTCGATCTGCTCGCGCAGATGAATTTCAGCCGATTTGCACTTATTGTACTTTTTATAGTATCTCTGTGCGTTTTGCGACGGGGAAAGTCGGCTGTCAAGCGTTAGCGTTATCTCGGGACAGCTTTCGTCGTAATAATCAACGACCTTTACCTCCGTCATTCCGCGCTTCAGCATATATATGTTCGCGGTTATCAGATCACCGCTTCTCTTAAAGGAGTCCTTGTCGGCGCAGGACGACAGCTCGTCCTCCTGCAGTGATATTCTTTTTGTAAGTCGGCTTTCGGCGTTGGTCAGCAATTTAAGAATGTCCGATGCGCGCTGTTTTATTCTTTCTGCACGGCTTCTTTCGGCAAAAAAACCGTCGATAAGCGCCGAGAAGCTTTCACATTCCTCGGAAAGTGCGCCGTTTTCGTACTGAGTTATCGGCATAAAGGAATATTCAAGCGGCTTGCCATCGGGAGTCTTTACAAGCACGGGGGTGTAGCCGCGCTCGTTTATTCTGCGGACGAGGTCGAAAAATTCATCCCTCAGCTTCTCGTCCGAGCCGCAGGCACGGTATGAAAGCTCGCGGCAGATAAGAGGCGATAGACCGAAATAGCGGTTTTGCAGAAATTTCGTATGTGTCAGACCGCTGTCGCGAAGTGACTGTATAAAGCCCTCTGCCGTTTCGTTTAAGGGAGAAATTTTGCCCTCCTGAGGCGGGGGAAGCTCGTAGGTTATTCCCGTTATAAGCGGGCGCTTTACGTCTGCCGACAGATCAGTCAGATGAAGAGCCGAGATAACCTTTTTGCTTCCGTCGCAGAAGACAAGATTGCTGAATTTTCCCATCAGCTCTGCGTAAATATATTTATTTGACAGATAGCCGAGCTCATCGCGGCTCTCGAGCACTATCTCGATAACGCGCTCAAAGCCGAGCTGGTTTATTTCTGCTATTTTAGCCGAGGTCAGATGCTTACGTAGAAGCATACAAAGCATCGGCGGTGTTTTCGGGTTTTCAAATTCGCGCTCGGTGAAGCAGATACGCGGGCTCGTCGTTCCGCAATCTATAAGCAGACGGCGGTTTTGTGTCGTATCGCCCGCGCGCTCGCGGTCGAGGCGCAGGTTCAGTATCAGGCTGTCGCGCGAGGGCTGAAAGAGCTTTTCAACTCTTGCGCCGACGCAAAAGCGTGATAATTCCTCTGCTATCGCCGAGGTAAATGCGGCGTCAAATGCCATTTTTTACTCCTGTTTATGTGCAAATACGTTGAGCACGAAGCGGTCGTATGTAAAACCGACTCTTTCGGCTAAGCGTATTGACACTTCGTTTTCGTTATCAACGGTATATTCGACCGTCATTCCCGTGTCGAGCAGGTAATAGCTGAGCGCGGCGATATTTGACGCACCGTAGCCGTTTTTCGTGTGCCCGGGCGAGGTCTCGACGCCGATGTTTACGACGTTTTCGTCCTCGCGGTATGGGTTTTCCGACGCGATAGATACTATCGTTCCGTCAATTACCGTTGCGAATGCGAGGCAACCCGCTTCAAGAGCGTCGACGTCAATATCGATCAGGCTGTCGTATTCGCCGTCCGGGACTATCGGCTCCGACGAATCAAGTATAAGAGCTTTATTTATATCCTCGCGCCGTGTCAGCTTATAGATGCGGTTTTTGCCGTAGTTTATTTCATAGCCGTTTTGCTCGCAGAGGGTGTCTATTAGAGATATTATGCGGTCAATGTTTTCTTCACTTGCAAGCTCCGTTTCGGTCATTCCCTCAAGAAAACCAATCTTATCCGCTATTTCCTCGCAAACGGTCGCCGTAACTGTGCCGTCCTTCAGCACGATGCTGACAGGCCAAAGAACTCCGTATTTCTCTTCAATTTCGCTTACAAGCTTGTTTTCTTTAATTATCTTCATATTTCAACAAGCATTTTTCCGATACCGTGGATAACGGCGTTTTCGGGCTCGGGCGCGACCTCGATCGGAAGAAGAACGAGGGGTGCCAAAGCGTTCGGAAGTCCCTTGAAGACGGCGCTTCCGCCGGTCAGGATTATCTTTTCGGGCGGATTTTCAAGCCCGCGGAGCATATCGGATATGCTGTCGGCAAGGTTTTCAAACACCTCTTCGCAGGACGCCGATATTTCCGCCTCAGTTACGGTCAGCTTCTTCGGCAGGCCTATTCCCGGGCGGATAGCGTCACATTCAAGCGATTTTTCTCCGACACCCGAAAGAGACGCGAGCTCAATTTTAAGCTTTTCCGCATCAGTTAGCGACGGGCGGTAACGGCGCTTTTTGACAAGGTCGGTCATGATAGCGCGGTCGAATGCGTTGCCCGCAAAGGAATTGGTTGCATTTGCAGCGATTTCTCCTCGGTAATAGCACGCCATATCGGTGACCGACGCGCCGATATTGATGACCGCCGAATCGGAAACGCTTATAACGCCGCAGCCGCGTGCCGCCGCGTAAACGGGGTCAATCACCGACACGCTTCCCGCCCCCGCCTTGCATATTGCCTTAACGTACACGCTTTCGGTCTCGTCGTCGTGTGCGCCCGAGAAGGAGATGAGAAGCGACGCGCCTCTCATCTTAAGACGCTTTATGACGTAGGAAAAATATGCCGTCACGTACTGCGCCTCGGGCGTCATTTCTCCCGAAAAAGGGCGGACGAGCCTGACGCTTCCCGGAACTCTCTCGTTTACCTCAACAGCTCCGTCCCCGCAAGCAACGACAGATCCGTCAGAGACGCTGACGGCGATCAGTGCCGCCTCGGAATATACGGTATCGTTCCCCTCGAGAATTATTCTTACCTTGCTGTAGCCGATATCGACTCCTAATTTCTTTTTCATTGGTTTCTCCTTAATATTTAACCGATCTGCCTGCACTTAGACAGGTAACGTCGAGCGCACCTGCTTCGAGAAGAAGCTCCGAGCAGACCTTCGCGGTCGCGCCGCTTGTTATTATGTCGTCAACGAGAACGATCCTTTTGCCCTTGACCCTTTCTTCCGCACCCATAACGAGCGAGAAGCGTTCTCTTGCGAAGATATCCCGTCCCGAATATTCAAGCTCCTTTTGTTCCTTCATTCCGCCTCGGCAGATAAAAAGTGTTTGTGCTTCAAGCTTGGTTTTATCCGACAGAGCCGTTGCAAGTATCTTTGCCTGATCGACGCCCTCGATCCGAACCTTTGTCGGCGAGCGCGGAACGTAGGTTATCATATCGCAGTCGATCATATTCGTTTTCAGGGCGGACGCCATCTTGTCCGACAAGTGATCGACTATCTCCTTATGGTTCGTGGTTTTCAGAGTAAGGAGCATCTGCCGCGACGGGCCCTCCGAACGGTACGGGATAACGTGGAGCATCTTTTCGTGTTCAAGGTACGCCGAGTCGCAGCTACACCTATTATGCGGGTTTCCGCAGGATAGACACCCGTCAGAGATTTCCTTTTCGTATTCCGAACGGCATTCGTAACACAAAAAGCCGTTTTTAACTATTTTCCCGCAGTTGACACAGGCTCTCGGGAATATAAGTGAAAGGATCTTGTTCAGCAAAATTGTATTCCTTGATTTTTGTTATTATATTTTCGTGTGAAAACGATATTGCATTGTTTTGAAACACGGTTGCTTCGCAACCTACACCTCATCCACCGCTACCGCGGTCCCCCTTCCCCTCAAGGGGAAGGCTAACAACGTCCCGATACTTCGACACGCTGTTTGTAGGGGGCGACAATTAAACGCATCGAGGTTTTCTTAAAACGAAAGGGGATTCCAAAGGGGAAAACGTGTAAAATTTGCATAAGCAAATTTTACGGTTTACCCCTTGGCGTGTTTTCTTTTGCGAGCTTTTCTTTGCACGAGCAAAGAAAAGCTCGCAAAAATCAATACGTTTTAATCAAAAAACACAGCCCCGTATATCTTCTTACCTGTCGGTCGTTATTTATCATATTACGCACGGTGCTTTCGTGTCCTACCGCGATTGCCATATCCTTGGCTCTCGTCACCGCCGTATAGAGCAGATTTCTTGTCAGCAGGCGCGGGGAAAAGTCGGACAAGGCAAGGATAACGGTTCCGTACTCGCTTCCCTGACTTTTGTGTATCGTTATTGCGTAGGCAAGCTCAAGCTCGTCGGTCTGCGAAAAATCGTACACTATGCGTCTGTCGTCGCTTAATACCGTTATCGTTTCTTCCTTCAGGTCAATGTCGGTTATCACGCCGATATCGCCGTTGAATACTCCGACACCTTCGACTCCGTTCTTTTCCCAGACGGCGTCATAGTTATTCTTCGTCTGCATAACCTTATCGCCGACGCGGAATATTCTCTCGCGGAATTTCTTTTCCGTCTTTTTCGCGCTCGAAGGATTCAGGCGCTCCTGAAGAATTATATTCAGGTTATCGGTGCCCGATGCGCCCTTGTGCGTCGGGGTTATTACCTGCAAATTATTTATGATCTCCTCGCCGTATTTTTTCGGCAAGCGCTCGGTGACGAGCGAAGCGACCGTTTCGGATATTTCGTTACTGCCCGATCTACGCAGGAAGAAGAAATCACTGTCGGTCGACCTTATATCTATCATCTCGCCGCGGTTTATCGCGTGTGCGTTTCGGACTATAAGACTGCTCTCTGCCTGTCGGAATATTTCTGTCAGGGCAACGGCGGGGTATCTTTCGCTTTCGATTATATCGAAAAGCACCGTTCCCGCGCCGACCGACGGAAGCTGGTCGGAGTCGCCGACGAGAATCAGGCGGGCGCCCGGCTTTATTGCCTTTAACAGTGCCGAGAAAAGGAGCGTGTCGACCATTGACGCCTCGTCGACGATTATTACCTCCTCGTCGAGTTGATCGTGCTCATCACGGCGGAAGGACGGCTTATCGTCGCCCGAAAATTCCGTTTCAAGAAGTCGGTGTATCGTTTTCGCATCGCGAGAGGTCGCCTCCGACATTCTCTTCGCGGCTCTGCCCGTGGGAGCAGAAAGGGCTATACGCATTCCCATCTTTTCAAATACCGTTATCAACGCGCGAATGACCGTCGTTTTACCCGTTCCGGGGCCTCCCGTCAGCACCATCACGCCATTTTCCATCGCGTCGAGAATTGCCTTTCTCTGCATTGAGGCGTATGTTATGTCAAGCTCAATTTCAAGCATATCGACGAATCTGTCGGCATCGCGGAGCGATACTCTTTCACAAAGCGTACTCAGCTGATTCAGCTTCGCCGCGATATAGCGCTCGGCTTCAAAATAGTCCTTCAGATATACGACCTCGCGTCCGCCGAATTTTACGCTCACGAGCGTTCCGTCGAAAAGCAGGGCTTCAAGCGCGCCCTCGATTCCGCTTTCATCGCCGTCGAGCATACTGCAGGCGGCGGGAATGAGCTTATCGCGGGGAATAAAGGTGTGTCCGTTCTGGTTTGCGCTGAACGAAAGAAAATATATAATTCCCGCGCGAAGTCGGTCGGGGCTGTTCTTATCCGAGCCGAGAGAAGCAGCGATGCGGTCTGCGGTTTCAAAGCCGATACCGTGTATCTGCTCGCATAGCTTATACGGGTTTGCCTTTATCACGTCAACGGCGCTTCCGCCCCATTTTTTATATACCTTGACCGCCGTCGCAGGCCCGAAAAACTCGCGGCAGAACATCATTACCGAGCGCACGCCGAAGGCTTCTCTGAAGCGCTCCGATATCTTTTCCGCCTTCTTTTTCGTGATACCGTTTATGTCGGTCAGCCATTCGGGATGGTTTTCTATCACGTCGAAGGCGTCGGAGCCGAATTTGTCGACTATTCGGTCGGCAAGCACGACGCCGATACCCTTTATCGCGCCCGAGGAGAGATATTTTCTTATCGCGTTTTCCGACGCGGGAAGCTGCTTTTCAAAATATTCGACCTTGAACTGACGCCCGAAGGACGGGTGGTTCGTCCACTGTCCGAGTGCCTTTATGCTCTCGCCGACGGAGAGGAACGGCATTTGTCCGACTGCCGTCACGAGATCGTCATCGTTCAGCACCAGCTCGCAGACGGTATATCCGTTTTCATCGTTTTGAAAAACAATATGCTCGACGGTGCCTTCAATTTCCGAAAGCCCGTCCTTGTTTACTATATTATCATCCACTTGTAATCGGCCTTATTCTAATCTGAATTTCTTTATCGGCTTTATTGCCCTTCCGCCCTCAAATTCACGCACCTCGCCGAGCGAGAAGAAGCCGTTTTTGTCGTATAGACGCACTTTTTCGCCGACATTCAGGTCAAGTCCGAGCTTTTTGAGGTAAATTTCACAGCCCGAGCTGCTTAAACGCGCAAAAAAGTCGGGTAAAACGACCTTTTTATGCTCGTAAAAGAGCGTTTCGGTATCCTTTATGAGCGTTTCGCGCTCGCTTTCGGTCATATTTTCAAGCTGAGTGAGCGTGACCGCGTCATCAAGCGAAAACTCGCCGACCGAGGTTCGGCGGAGCGCAGCCATTACCCCTCCGCAGCCGAGTGCCTTGCCTATATCGGCGCAGAGAGTTCTTATATAAGTACCCTTTGAGCAAGCGACGGAAAGGATATATTCGTCATTTTTGTCGGTTTCCGTGCAGGCAAGCGAATATACCGTTATATCCCTCGCCTCGCGCTCGATCTCGATCCCCTCGCGTGCGAGGTCGCAAAGCTTTTTGCCGTCTTTTTTTAGTGCCGAGTACATCGGCGGTATCTGTTTTATGCTTCCGACGAAGCCCGCGCACACCCTTTTAACCTCATCGGCATCGGGTATTGCGTCGCTTTTTGTCAGAATTTTTCCGCTTATATCCTCGGTATCGGTCGTGATACCGAGCTTGAGGGTTGCCGTATAGGTCTTATCGTGCTCAGTCAGGTATTCAGACGCCTTGACCGCGCGTCCTACGAGAACGGTCAGAAGCCCCGTCGCCATCGGGTCAAGCGTTCCCGTATGTCCGACCTGCTTCGTGCCGTATAATCTTCTTATTTTTCCGACGACGTCGAAGGAGGTCATTCCCTCGCCTTTGTCGATAAGTACTACTCCGTCTCTCATTTCTTCTCGCCCTGTCCGAGATAGCGGTGCTCACGGGTCATAAGCTTCTTTCTCTCGTTTACCTTCTTCTGTCTCGTCACCGCCGTAGATATAACGTAGAACACGATCGCAAACGCCGTGAGCAGTATCAGAACGATGAAAAACGGCGTTGCGGCAAGCTCCTTAATTCTGTTTCCGAGAGTCAGCCAGCCGTCACGGTCAATGTTGTTTCTCGCAATAAGCGGAACCTCGCCTATTTTTTCGCCCTTGTATGTGACGTAAAGCGTTCCGACTACCTGTCCCGCCTTTACGGGAGCGGTCAGATGATTTGAATTGAGAACGTAATTGTAGCTTACGTCCTTTTTTACGTCGACGTCGTCGGAGACGAACACCTCGAGGTCGTACTGCGGCATAAGCGCAACTCTGTCACTGCCTGCGGCGAGCTTTACGGGAATGTCGGTTATCGGCGTTGCACTCGTTACCGCCTTTACGTATTTGAATCGGCTTTCGCCCCACGTTAGCAGCGCTCGTCCCTCGTGAAGCCCGTGGTATACCGTCTTGTATTCGGCGGGAACCTTTACTTTGTTTCCGTCCTCGTCGGTCGTTTCGTATTCTTCCTTTACGAGAACGCGTGAATTATGTGCCCCTGTAATTACCACTATGTAGTTAAGTCCGTCCTTGCGCGAGGATAGTATCGCGCAGTAGCCGGCAAGCGTGTTGTTTCCCGCAATAAGTCCAGTTGCCGTCGAAAGATAGTAGTCGGGGTTTACGCGCGAGGAGAGAAGATAGTTCGTCGTTCCGTAATAGCGGGCTGACGATTTGTTTGTCGCGGGGATAACCGCTCTTATCTGATCTGCTATTTCCGCAAGTGACTGTATTTTTATTGCATAAGATGCGAGCAGCAGCTGGTCGGCGGCAGTCGTATAGCTCTCCTCATCCTCTGTGCCCGTGACCGAGAAATATTCGGTACTCGTCATTCCAAGGTCCGCCGCCTTTTGGTTCATAAGCTCAACGTAATTCGAATATGTTTCCGCAAAGCTCTCGGCGATAACGTGTGCCGCATCGTCGGCGTCGGCGTGAAGCATTGCGGCGATAAGGTCGCGCAAGCGGAATATCTCGCCGTTTTTCATTCCGATATGCTTTCCGTGTGTATCTCTTATCGCTTTGCTTGAAGCTGTCAGGGGGCTGTCAAGTGTCATACCCCTGTTTTCCATCTCCTCAACGGCAACGAGGGCGACCATCAGCTTTATAAGCACTCCCGGCTTGACGCGCGCGTCGTCGTTATAACGATACAGCACCGTGTCGGATTCGATACAGTAGAGCATCGCGCTCTGCGACGCGAGTATTTCGGGGTCCTCCGCCTTTACGCCCATTGGCATGACGGCAAGCGTCATAGCAAGCGCCATGACGAGGATCAGTATTCTTTTTGCCGTCTTAATGAGTTTCATTTTATCCGTTTCTCTTTTCAAAAATCGTCTTTGCTTTTTCGATATCGTTCTTTACCGCGCCGTACACCTCGTCAAGCGAGCCGAATTTGCGCTCGGGACGAAGGAACGATAAAAAATCCACCTTTATTTTTTGACCGTAAAGGTCAGAATCGAAGCCGATTATATAGGTTTCAACCGAGACGCCTCCGCCGTCGCTCATCGTCGGACGGGTACCGATATTCGTCACCGACGGAAGCTTATCTCCGTTCGGCAGGTGAGTAACAGTTGCGTAGACGCCGTTTTTCGGCAGACACAGCCCGTCGGGGTAAAAATTCGCCGTCGGCATACCGACTGTATGCCCTTTTTTGTTTCCATCTTTTACCGTGTCGCAAAGGAAATAGGGTCTGCCGAGGAGCTTGTTTGCCTCCTCGATATCGCCGCATATCAGCTTTTTTCTTATTTCCGTCGAGGACACCTCGCCGTTATCGATAGTTACTCTCTCAACGGTGACGGTCTCTATTCCGTATTCGGAGCAAAGCTCCTTAAGAATCTTCGGATCTCCCTTTCCGCCCCGCCCGAAGGAATAATTGTATCCGCAGACACAAAGCTCTGCCTTCAGCTTGTTCTTCAAAACCGAGGACACGAAGGTTCGCGGAGAGAGATCCTTTACCCTCTCGAAGCTATCGGTTATTATCTCGTCGACGCCGTAATGACGCAAAAGTCCCGCTCTGTCCTCCTGCGCCGTCAAGGCAGGCGAAAACAGAGTGTCAAAGGTCCAGACTGTAAGCGGCAATCGGCGCGCGTCGGCTTCGGCGCGTCCCTTTTCAATAAGCGCGCGGTGGCCGAGATGAACACCGTCAAAGTTTCCGAGAAGAACTATTCTTTTTTCGTCCACTTTCAGATGCCGAGGTAGTTGCGGACGAGGGAATTTAAGATATCGTCTCTGTCGACCTTGCAAATGAGCGCTCTTGCGTTCTTATGGTTGGTGATATAGGTCGGGTCCTCGGAGAGAATGTAGCCGACTATTTGGTTTATCGGGTTATAGCCCTTTTCGCTTAACGCCGAGTAGACGGTTTGAAGAACTCTCTTGATCTCCATATCCTTTTCGTCTCTTATTGAGAATGTTATAGTCTTTTCCTTTTCGTTATTGTATCCTGACATATCTGCCTCCGTAAAATTGATTTTTATTCATTACCGCCCGACGTTTCCGTCTCGCGTTTGGTTTTCATTACTATCCTTACCGCGAGCAAGGTCAGAGCCGCGAACGCGATTAGCGCGATGTTTATTACCGTGTATACCGACACGGTGTCCCCCTCGCCCGCAAGGGCGTTTATTGACTTATTGAGCCTTTCGCCCGAAAGTGTCTCGGAATGTGCCCTAACACTTGACACGAGTATCATCGGCTCGCCGATGCTCTCGCCGTTTTCGCCCGTAATATAAATTCCCATTCTGTCGCAGGACTTAAGATGAGAAAACGCGCTCATATCGCAAACGACCGGGCACACGTTGTCGACCGACACCGAACCCGTTGCCACCGCAATATTATTCTTCGAGTAGAGCGCGACCGTGACGCTCACGGTGTCAACTCCCTCGGGAAGCGACGACACGATGAGATCGAAGCTGATATACGGTGCCTCGCTAAGATCGAGCGGATGGTTCGTCATCAGTACGACTCCGCGGAGCGCGCCGCTCTCCGCCTCGGAAAGGCGTATTCTGCCCCAATCCTGTCTATCACCGTATGATATTCCGCTTTCGGCGGAAATACATCTGAGCGACGGGGTCATAACGTTATTCTTTTTGAGGTTGAAGATTATGCTTTCGCCCTTTATGCCCGTCGGAAGGGTATTCGTTATCTCGGCTTCAAGATAGCTTCTGTCGATAGATGCACCCGCCGAAGCAAGCGCCTCAAATCGTTCCTTACCGATAAGCTCGGACGCAAAGGCGGTCTTTGAACCGAACGCATCGGTTCCTACGTATTTGAGCGCACCCTCATAGTCCGCATCGTGGCTTGGAATATAGCCCGACACGTTTTTCATCGTTCTGTCCGAGATACGAAGAAATGTATAGATATAATCTGCCGTGAACGCTTTTTCCTCAGAGACCGACGTTGCTTTTACTTCGCCGTCGCCGAGAAGCAGTATGCTTCTTGACGCTCCGTTATATTGGAACGGCGCGAGCGCGAAAAATTCGGTCAGGGCTTCGAGGTTTGCCGCCGTTATCCGCTCGGCGCTCACGCCGCGGTCACCCGACAGCTCGTTATAGGCGTATTTGCCCCGCTCGGGGGTTATATCGTATGCGAGCTTCCAGTTTATATCCCCGCCCGCCGTTATACAATCCGATATCGCTTCAAGTACGCTCCGCGCGTCGAAGCTTCCCTTTTGCCCGACCGGGATATCAAGGCTCCAGCTTCCGCCGAGAGCCGCGCTGACCTCAAAGCCCGAGGTCACGCTTACCGACGCGTTATAGACGGTTCGGAGCGCTGTCGAGTAGCTTTCGACAAGCTCTGACAGTGACACCGCACCGAGGTTGTAATTATTATAAGCATCGTTTACCGACGCGCCGAGGACGATGCCGACGAGGTTATCGGTCACACCGTCCGAGGAACCGTATCTGCGGACGAGCAGATCGGTAAGAACGCGCAGGGCGTTTATTCCCTCGCTGGTTTTCGTATTGATAGCGGCGTTTCCGCCTGCCGCGTCGGGATGCGCTATGACCCCGTCTCCCGCCTTCAGCTTATAAACGAAGCGTACCTTTATTCCCTCTTTTTCGTATTCCCTCATTTTTTCGTCGAGGGTATTCAGGTAATCACGCGAAAAGCCTTGGCTTGAACCTCCCGCCGTATGAGTCACCGCGTTTTTGCCGTCAGAGGCGACAAGCTCCGTTAGGTCTATATCAAGCGCGGTTTGCGCTATTCCGTACAAAACGTAATTATCCGGAAGCGGTCTTATCCCCTTTTTCGATTCGGGGAGCAGGGTGCGTTCGGTCGCGAGAAGCTCAGGATTATTTACATAGCTCGGCTCGCAAATAATGGTAAGCTCACCGTCTATCCTTGCCGCCGCTACGTATTTCTTGAAAATTCCGTCGCCGTCACGGTCAAGCGGGACAGTGAAGGAAAATTCACCGTTTTTGATTCTCGTTTCGGAAAGCGGCTCGCGGAGATTCACGATATTCGAATTATCGTCGCTCGGCATAAGCGCGTAAAGAAAAATTCTTCCGTCCGATATTCCGTCAAGCACCGATATATATCCCTTGACCGATATGTTTTTCAGGTCGCGCGCAATTCGGCATTCCGTTATATCGCCGATAGACGGAATTTCCTCATAGCAGGGCGACGGACCTATCGATATTATTTCAACATCGCCCGACGGCGCACCGCCGAAGCAGAGCATATATCCCGTTATCTTTTCCTCGGGTATTCTGAACAAAAGAGTGACTTCTCTATCCGAGTCGGGAATGTCGACCGTTATCTCGCGGTCATATTCCTCACTGCCCTCGGCTTTGTATTTCAGCGTAAGCGCTCGGCAGGAGGAATGATTTATCAAATTCACTCTAAGACCGACGTCCTGTCCGAGGTCGGCATCCGTCACGTTTTTAGCCTCAATGCCCGCGCTCTCGCCGGCAAGGGACACGGTCAAGTTCCTGTCGTATTCAACGGTACAGCCTGCTGCGGTAAAGGAGGTTGTCATAAATCTTGCGGCGTTTATGTCGCTCGCCCCCCAGCATCCGCCGATCACGTCGGATAGGATATACAAATCGCAAGCATTGTTGACCGTAAAGGTAAACTCGATCTGAATTACCTTGCCTCTGTTCTTAGCGTCCGTTTCAAAGAATACGGTCTGCCATTTTCCGCCGTCGACGGTCTTCGTTTCGGTTATCGTTCCGCGGGAGCCGACTATTTTCATCTTAACGGCAGCACCGCCCGCTTCCTTTGGAATGAAGAAGGTCGCGGAGAAGCTGCGGTAGTATGAGGTTTCGGTCAATTCCGTTACCGTTTTTGACATCGTTACGCTCATATTCGGCGTAACGGCGCCGACGTCCCAGAAAAGCGAGCCGCCGCCCTCGTAAGAGGAGTATGGTGCGACATTCAGCGTGCTGAGGCTTTCGCAGTAACCGTCGCTTGTCGACCAATAATGTGTTTCGCCGTTGAAATCGTCCTCGATATCATCGACTGCCGCCAAAAGCGCGCTCGGCGCAATCCCGCCGTATACGCCCGTTGCCGACGCGGCGAAAGTTCTTATCCCGTGAAAAGAGAACACCAAAATAAGAATCGCGGCAATTATAAAAAACGATATTACTTTTTTCGCGTTTACCGTCATTTCGGCTCTCCTTTCGGTTCGGATAGTTATACATAGTATATTATAACATAAATATAAAGGGATTTCCATAGGTTTACAAAAAAATATCGGGGATTTTTCGGGTGATAAACCAAAAGCAGGCGGGGACGCTGTCCTCCGCGTCTTTGTAGGGGAGGGGTTTCCCCTCCCGCGCGGGAACGGTATTACTTTTCTTTGGAACGGCGGGAGCAAGCCCCCGCCCTACAACGCCGTCTTCGACGGCTACACCTCAGGAACCCCCAAAAACTCGACAAGCTCGTTTTCGGGGAACCCCTTACCTCATCCGACCTCGTTTCACTCGGCCACCTTCCCCAAGGGGAAGGCTAAACAGCGCCCCGATGATTCGTCACGTTAATATCAAAAAGCACCCTTTCGGGTGCTTTTTTATCATTCTTCTCCATTCTCAACCAAAATCGTGCCTTGTTCCGCAACCGCAACCCGTTTCTTCAAACAGACATACGATTTTTTCGATTTTCTCAAAACACTCTTTATCATTCAGGCCATCATCTTCCTATATCAACTTTATCTCTTCTAACAATTTATAACACTCTTTTTCGAAAAGCGTTTCTATATCTAACGCCTTAACCGTTTCCTCCTCACACTTACTTGCCACATTAGTAAAAATTGCGCGCCACAATTCCACAAAAACACCTCCATTTTGTATATGGGGATTATATCCCCTTAATAATTTGGATTATAACCCCCATAATAATAAATGTCAAGTATGGGGAGGGATATAATGATAGTATTCGATAAGCTGTGGAAAACAATGAAGGAAAAAGGCGTATCTACCTACAAGCTGCGCGAGGAGTGCGGCATCGACAGCAAGACCGTGCGCCGTCTTAAAGCGAATGACAATATTGAAACCAAGACGCTTGACAAGCTTTGTGCCGCCCTTGGTTGTAAGATTGAGGACATAGCGGAGTACAAGCCGTAATTTCGCAACGAAAAAAGCACCCTTTTGGGTGCTTTTCTGTTATCATTCCTCGTTCTGAACGAATATATTGCAAATATCGGTAATTCGCGGGTTGTACTTGACCGAGTCGAAGCACTGAAGCGGCATTACCTCGTTCATAAAGATGTCGCGGAGCGGCGTTTTCTTATTTTTCTGCGGTATCTGAAGCTGGGTTTTGCCGAATCTTATACCCTTGACGAGGGGCGATGTGTGAGGAATAACCTTGGGAAGATTATCGAACTCATTTGCACAGATCGCGCAGTCGGCAAGACAGTTAAGCGCATCGTGGGGACGGTCGAGCGACATATAAAGCACCGCCATATCCTTAAGAAGCATCATATGAGTATACGCGCCCTCAAAAATGTCGCCGTCGGGATAGACCTCCTCGCGTATATTGCGGGCAACGGTAAGAAGCTCGAGCTTTTCCTGCGATTTTAGCTCGGAGTTGTTGTCAACGTATTCCATTATCGCACTGATGAGGTGAGCGGTATAAGACGAAACGTTTTCCTTGATCGCGGTAAGCTTCGCCTCCCCCTCGGAAATTATCGGGAGCATATCCTCGCGGCATATTTTTCTGCCGGGAAGCGACATTGCGATCTCTCGCGCGCTTTCGGTGTCGCGCAGGTCCTCATAGTAGTGCAGGCATAATAGGCGCTTCGCCTCAAGGCGGACTGCGTCGTCGGTGCAGTTACCGAGAATTTCCTCGCCTATCGAGAGAAGCTCGCCCGAATAGTGCTTGACCATCGCAGGACGGTCGCAGCTGAGATAAAGACCGTACATAAGCAGACATTTAAGACGGTATTCCTCAGGGAAGTACATTACACCCTCCCTTATCACGTCAAGGGCTTCCTTTATGTTGCCCCCGGCGACCTTTTCGTGGAAAAGATCGGCGTATTCCTTGATCTTGTCTTCGTTATCGAACTCGTCCATACACATAAGCTCGTCGGTCGAAACACCGAAATAGCTCGCAAGCACCGGAATAAGCTCGATCGGGGGATAGCTTTCGCCCTCCTCCCAAGCGATGATGTCCTTGCAGTTTACGTTCAGATACTGCGCGAGCGCGTCCTGTGAAATTTCCTTTTTAAGACGGTAAACGCGTATCTTTGCACCCATATTTATAAACATATCTATTCTCCTTATTTTGCCACTGTGAGGGCAATTATTTTTTTAATATCGTCGGGCTGATCCTTTGCCTCGGTGCACGCTTTGTTCCGGCGGATCGCGCCGCATTTTAGACATTTGTGCGTGATTATATAGCCCTTTTTCGCGTCGGGCTGAGCGGATATCGGCTGTAGGTCCCCGCCGCAGTCGCTTGCGCGGTCGCCGGGATTGACGTCAAGATGACGCGACCAAAGGCAAAACGGGCAGTGGTTTCGCGAGGTGTATTTGAGCGGACGGACTTCCTTTCCGCAATGGACGCAGATAAATCCGCCGTCGTTTTTTGAAAAACGCTTTACTTCAAGATGGTCGGTCATTATTTCAACCCCGTAATTTCTTTGAATGCATCAAAATATCTATTATTCTTTATTATACAATGCTTTTCCTCTTTTTTCAAGTGCGATTTATCAAAACCCTCGACAAGAGGCGTTTTTTGTTATATAATTAGGCTATAAATATGTTATGGAGTGTAAAAATGACCGAGAGAAAAGTCAAAAGCACAGACAGAATATACGAGCGTGACTCGACGGTTTCGCGCTTTGAGGCGACGGTGCTTTCCGTTGCGGCGGACGGCGGCAGATACAAGGTCATCCTTGACCGCACGGCGTTTTTCCCGACGGGCGGCGGGCAGATGTGTGATAGCGGAACGTTAAACGGTATTGACGTGCTTGACGTTCATATCGAAAACGGCGAGATAATTCACGTTTTACCGTCCTCCGTGAACGCTGGCGATACCGTTAGCGGTATTCTCAACTACGCCGAGCGCGAGGAAAAAATGCAGTCGCATACGGCGGAGCATATTTTGTCGAGCGTCCTTAATAAAAAATACTGCCTACACAACATCGGCTTCCATCTCGGCTCAGTCGATACTACCTGCGATTTCGACGGTGTTTTGACAGCGGAGCAGTTGAGTGACGCCGAGAACGAGGTGAACCGCATTATTCGCGAAAACCACCCCGTTTACCCCGTTTTTCCGACCGAAGACGAGCTTAAATCGCTTGAATACCGAAGCAAGCTGGAGCTGACGAAAGACGTTCGGATCGTTATGATAGGCGAGAACGGCTCTGTGGACAAATGTGCCTGTTGCGCCCCTCACGTCGTCAAAACAGGAAATATCGGCTATTTCAAGATAGTAGATGCCTACAAATACAAGGGCGGTACCCGTGTTCATATACTGACGGGGCGAAGGGCGGTAGAGCGTGCGAGAGCCGATTTCGAATGTGTCAAGGGCTTGTCGGTGCTTCTTTCTGCAAAGCCGAACGGAGAGGACGTTTGTGCGGCAGTCGACCGTCTTTGCGAGGAAACGAAGTCGCTCAAAGCCGAAATTTCTTCCCTTAACGAGCGCATAAACGCACTTATTATCGAGTCGCTTCCCGACATCTCCCCTGCCGTAATATACGACACCCGCACCGACACGCAAATACTTCGTTCCCTCTGTCTAACGGCCCTTTGCAAGGTAAAGGCCGCCGTCGTTTTCGGCGGTGGAAGCGGAAAATTCACTTCGTTGCCGCCGGAGAAAATGCAAGCGGTCTGTTCATAAAAATGAAAAATTCACTTAATGTCCGCGGCGGCGGAAAAGAGATAATTTGCGGAACCGCTTTCGCCGATGAAGACGAAATCCGCGCAGTTTTTGAAGGAGCAACTAAGACGACGTTTCCTTGTACTTGTCAATAAAAACGAAAACAAAAAAGCACCCGATAGGGTGCTTTTTTGTTAATTAACTTAAATTATTCCTGCTCGGGTGCGTTAACGGGGCATGCACCTGCACAAGCGCCGCACTCGATGCATTCGTCTGCATTGATTACGTACTTGTCTTCTCCCTCGGAGATGCAGCTTACAGGACACTCGTCAGCGCAAGCGCCGCAAGCGATGCAATCGTCATTGATCTTGAATGCCATCTGTATATCCGTCCTTTCTTGGATTTAATCCGATTTTATAGAAGCATTATAGCACAATGCTTTGAAGAAATCAACTATTATTTTTACTTATGGTTTATTTTTTCTCGGTTTTTTCGGGCTTTTTGCCGTTACCGTCACCGTTTTTCTGCTTTTGAGCATCATCACGGGCATTTTTGCCGACAGTTTTGTGCTTGCCCTTGGCGTGTCCGACGACATTAAGATCGTCGCGGCGGTAGACTCTGAAGGTCGAAGGGTCCTTGTCAAGAGCTACCTTGACGATTCCCTTTAGCGGCATCGACTCAACGACAACACCCTCGCCGTCGGGAGTTTCGACTATCGCGTCGACCTTGGGAGTGATCGCGCTTTCGGCAAGATAAGTATCGTATTCATAGCGCAGACAGCACATCAGGCGTCCGCAGGCACCCGAAATTTTCGCTGAATTGAGCGAGAGATTCTGCTCCTTCGCCATCTTTATCGAAACCTGAACGAAGTCGGGAAGGAAGCTGTTACAGCAGAAGGGCCTGCCGCAGGTGCCGAGACCGCCGAGCAGCTTTGCCTCGTCGCGGATACCGATCTGGCGAAGCTCTATGCGGGTACGGAATACCGATGCGAGATCCTTGACGAGATCGCGGAAATCGACGCGTCCCTCGGACGTGAAATAGAAGAGAAGCTTTGAGTTGTCAAATGCATATTCGACCTCGACGAGCTTCATATCAAGGCGATGCTCCTCGATCTTCGAGAGACACATATTGTACGCCTCAATCTCCTTTTGGAGATTGTCTTCATGACGGCGTTCGTCGTTGTCGGTCGCGATGCGAACGAGCTTGCGGAGCGGCAGAACGACCTCACTTCCCGATACTGTGCGCTTTGGCATTACGACGGTCGCATATTCAAGCCCTCTTGCCGTCTCGACGATAACGTGCGTATTCTCGGTACAGTCGATGCCGTTCGGCTCGAAGTAGTACATCTTTCCGCCCTCTCTGAAGCGAACGCCAACGACCTCGTAATAGGGTTTTTTCGGTTCCTTCGGGCAGTTTGCCTGTTCGCAGCAGGGGCTTTCCTTCGGCTCGTCAAAGAGGGATTCGGTAGTTACTTCCCCGTCAAGCGCCTCGTCGGACAGTTCGGTCTCTTCAAGCTCCTCGACCTTCACTTCCTCATCCTTTTTTGCCTGAACGTTATCGTCACGCTTCGGACGGTTGTTCTTATAGAAGCGTCTGCGGTTGCGGTTATTCTTTTTGCCGTGGTTATTGTTATTATTTTCGTTTGGCACTTTGTTTTCCGTTTCTCCGACTTTTGGTATTTCCGCTTCTTCGTCGGTAAAAAAGCGGCACGCAAAAATTCCCTTGGTGTCATAAACCGCCGTCGGGATACGGCGGAGTTTTTGCGGTGTTGTTGGACGGAACGATCAGAATTGTCCGCCATGATTGAATTACGCCTTAACGCTATCGTATGGAAATCTTCGTATGTTCGCGAAATTCCTGTTGTTCCCTCTCACAGCACGTCCGTTAATCTTCCCGACGCGACGACGGCGGCGGTACGGACGTTGATGTTGGTCAGCGTTACGTCAAAATAAAGCGTGTCGATGACAGAGACGAGTGAAACGAGAGTATTCAGCGAAAATTTCGCTGAAAGCTCCCCGACAATTTGGTTATCCGAATAGAATATCATATCGCCGTCTCCGCCTTTTTTGACCATAGCAAGATCGCGGAGCGCGTTCTGTATAAGCGAGAGGACAGATGAATAATTCTCTCTGTCGCCGCTCTCGTCGACGAGCGCAAGCATAAGGTGTGCGCCGTCCTTTTCGGAGAGGAGCGACACGATATTCTCCGCCTTCTTTATAAGCTGAGGCGTTTTTTTGTTTTTTCCCTCAAGAATGGAAAGCGCTTTACCGTAGCTTCCGCCCGAGGCGCTGATTATTCTTTTGAAGGCACTTTCGTCCCTGTTAAACAGCTCCGACGCCTTTCTTTCGTTTGCTATAAGAAGCTCCGACAGTCTTTTGTCGGAAAAGACCTCGGTCTTTATCTCGGGCGCACGGGAGCGAACGGTAGGAAGAAGCTGAGAGGACGACGAGGTGAGCAGTATGAAATATACGCTTTTCGGTCCTTCCTCAAAAATTTTGAGAAGGGCATTCTGCGCCTGAACGGTCAGCTTTTCGGCTTCCTTGATTATATAGATCTTCACGTCGAGGTCGTTCGGAAGAATATACGCCGTGTCGGTTATCATTCTTACGCTCTCGACGCCTATCGTTTTTCTGTCCTTTGTCACGCCGACGCTTATTACGTCGGGGGAGATTTCCTCAGATATCTTGCGGCAGGAAGGACACCTTCCGCACGGACGGCTTTCGCCTCGGCAGGCGATAGCCATAGCAAAAAGCCGTGCGGCAGCAGACTTTCCCGAGCCCTCGGGACCGCTGATTATAAAGGAATTCGGAAACGCTCTTTTAGATGCAAAGCCGCGAAGAGTGCTTTTAAGTTTTTCGTTGCCGAAAAGAACGTCGAGCGTCATTATAAGTGCTTGAACTCCTCTACGTTGAGTACGAAAACGGTCGCTCCGCCGACTATGACCTTGGTCATTTCGCGTGCGAGCGCGCTCGGATCGCCCTTAACGATGGTGTTCGGAACGACCTGCTCGCGTTTTTTGCAGTTTTGCGAGATTATCTCCATAGCGTGCTCGATCTCAGTATCGGCGACGCCGATAAGAAAGGTCGAGTTCCCGCTCATAAGAAAACCGCCCGTCGAGGAAATTTTCGTCACCGAAAAGCCCTCGCGGCTGAGGGACGTGCTGACGGAATGAGCGTCGTCGTTATTTACGATGGCGAGTATCAGCTTCATATATTGATCTCCTTGCGATTAAAAAATCGTTTTTCGGGAAACATACTTCCAAGATATATTATAACAAATAAATTCACGATTGTAAAGACCGAAAGATGGGAGTTATTTAGCAATATAATGAATTTTTTTACCAAAAAAGACCTGATATACCTGCTTATCATCGCGATGCTTGTGCTGACGTCGGTTTTTTTCGCGTTTAAGGGGGAAATTTCGGAGGGGAAATACGATAAGTACAGAGAAAAAATACTGAACCGCGCCCTTGAAAATTCAATACAGCTTTTGGGCGAATACATCGAAACGGAAGAGCCGCAACTGTCACCCTTTATCGCGTCGCGCTTGAGTGAGCTTCCGCTCGGGGACGAGGAAAGAGAAGCGGTGACGCTGTTTTGCACCGACGTTTCGCTTTCGGATAAGAACGAGGACAGCCGCCGCCGGTCGCTTCTGTATGCCGAGGAGCTGATGACGGCACTCATCGAAAACCGCGAGGCAATCAGACGCGGAGATATGACGGCGTTTCCTCTCTACGAGGGCGAGACTCCGACCTTGTCACAGCATGTGGATAACCAATATCTCAGCGTTGCAAAAAGGATCCTTAATTCCCCCGATCCGCGCATATACACACGAGGAAGTATTGTCGGTTACCGTACTGCAAGTGCTTACGCGGAGTTTTATGGCGGGCTTCTCATCCGTTATCTCTGCCGTCGGGACGGGCAGGCGCAGGTGTCAATTTCCGACGCCAAAAAGGACGCCGAAAAATTCACCGCGCTTTATTGCGGGGGCGGAAAAGCGGTGTCGGAGAGCGTTGGGGACGGTGTTTTCCGCTTCGTTTTTGACTGTTTTTATATAGACGTGTCCCTTTACGGCGGAGTTATGCGGTACGAGAGGACGAAAATTTGATTTACCCCTTTATTTTTATTCGAATATGTGATACAATGATAAAAAATCAACTGTAAAGGTGAAAAAATGGCAAATTACAGAGTCGGCAGAGTAAACGAGGAGCTTATGAAGGCTCTTTGCGAAATAGTGAGAACGGTAAAGGACCCCCGTGTTTCGGGTGCATTCGTCAGCATTACGGCGGTCGACTGCACCCCCGATCTTAAAAACGCGAAGGTCTATTTCTCCGTTATGGGCGAGCGCAGAAAGGGCGACACCCAAAAGGGTCTTGAAAACGCGGCGGGATATATCAGAACGCAGATAGCAAAGATGCTCAATCTCAGAATAACCCCCGAGCTTCGCTTCATTTCCGACGAGTCTATGAAGCACGGCGCGCATATCAGCGCCCTTATGAAGCAGGTCGAGGAGGAGCTTCGCGAGGCTGATCGAAAAGCCGCAGAGGAAGAAAAAAACGAGGAAGAATAAATATCCCCCTGCACAGCTGAGGCAGTTTCGGGCGTTACCCTAATCCTTGTGGCTGCGCACAAGTGCGCTTCAGATTGGTCTGACTGCCACACATCGTTTTATTCGGTTATTGTTGATCGGTAAACCTTTTTTGAGCCACGCGACTATCACGTGGTTTTGGTGTACAACAAAAGGACGGATAAATCCGTCCTTTTTTATTTTTGTTCTGAGGCCGTTACCGGCTTTTTTGTAATTCTTTCGCGGAAAAAGACGTGATCATGATCCGCTCCGTCTTCCGTATATACAATAAGCTCAACGCCAAGACAAAGGTATCCTTCCCAAACGTCTATGAAGTAACTCGGAGTTTCGTCGTTGTACTGCGAAACCTCGGCAGCGATCTTCTTTTCGGCGGCTTTCAGCATACCAACGTCTATGCGTTTAAGATACTTGGCTTCTTCCTCGTCCCAAACACATATTTCCTCTTTAGAAACAGGCAAGATAAGGTACTGCTCGCCGTCCTTCTTCGTAAGATACTTCGATATGTCGTTTTGTGCATTGCACCCAACGAACGAAAGCAGACATACCGATGCCAAAATTACTGCAAAAAGTTTTTTCATAGTAATACCTCCACCTTACATATTTTGTTATCCGACTGTATTATATCATATAAATGTGAACATTTCCACATTACACAGAAAAACGCTTATATGTACCGTTCCGCCTCTTGACTGGCGGCGCAGTTAGGAATATAATATAATTAACGTTATTTAATGAAAGGTAACAATTATGAGCATCAAAAAGATACCGAAACGCTCCGAGGTCTTAAAAGAAAACACTTGGGCGACCGAGGACATATTTGAAAGCGACGCCGCATGGGAAAAGGCGTTTGAAGAGGCGCAGGCATATCTGCCAAAGATCGCTTCTTTTGCCGGCAAGCTGGGGCAGAGCGCGGCAAATCTCTATGAGTATTTCATCTTCGACGAGGAGGTGGAGCTTGCACTCACGAAGCTGTACAGCTACGCGCACCTCAATTCCGACACCGATACCGCCAACGCTGCCTATCAGTCGATGGTCGGCAGATGCCGCTCCTTCTTCGTGGGTATCGGTGCGGCAAGTGCATACGCTACCCCCGAGCTTATCGGAATCGACGACGAGACGATGGAGCGCTTCTATAAGGAAGAGCCGCGTCTTGAGCTGTACAGACGCTCTCTTGACAGAATAAGAAGCAAGAAGCCGCATATCCTCTCCGAGCCGGAGGAAAAGCTCCTTGCGGGTGCATCAGAGCTTTCGGGTGCTGCAACTACTATCGGCTCATTTTTCCGCAACGCAGACCTCCGCTTCCCCGATATCGTTGACGGAGAGGGTAACACCCGTCAGCTAACTCAGGGCTCCTATATCCCTTACGTTGAAAGCTCCGACCGTGTTCTCCGTAAGAACGCCTTTGAGGCGCTCTATCACACCTTCGGCTCCTTCAAGAACACAACGGCGGCACTTCTCGACGCGCAGATGCGTCAGCTTAAATTCTTCGCATCCTCGCGCAAATACGGAAGCGCGCTCGAAGCGTCGCTTTCGAGAACCGAGGTTCCGACCGAGGTATATCATAACCTCATCGCAACCGTTCATAAAAATATGCCCCTTATGCACCGCTATATGGCGCTTCGTAAGAAGCTTATGAAGCTCGACGAGCTGCACATGTACGACATTTATCCGACCCTCGTTTCCGAAGCGGAAAACGTAATTTCCTTTGAGGAAGCGAAGAAGATCACCCTCGAAGCACTTAAGCCTCTCGGCGAGGATTACCTGAAGGTAGTCAAGCACGCGTATGAGAACAGATGGATCGACGTATATGAAAACGAGGGCAAGCGCGGCGGCGCGTATTCGTCGGGCGCACGTCCGCACCCTTACGTTCTTCTCAATCACGAGGATACCCTTAATTCGATGTTCACCCTCGCGCACGAGATGGGACACGCGATGCATTCCTATCTTTCGAAGGAAAATCAGCCGGCCGTCTACGCCGATTACGTAATCTTCGTTGCCGAGGTCGCATCGACCTGCAACGAGGCGCTTCTTATGTCACACCTGCTTTCAAAGACCACCGACAAGGCAGGCAGAGCATACCTCATAAACTACTTCCTCGAGCAGTTCAGAACAACTCTCTATCGTCAGACGATGTTCGCTGAATTTGAGCTTGAAATGTCGAAGCTGGTTGAGAGCGGTCAGTCCCTCATCGCCGACGCACTCTGTGAGATCTACCACCGTCTTAACGAGGAATACTACGGTCCTGCCGTAACTATCGACTCCGAAATTGATATGGAATGGGCAAGAATACCCCACTTCTTTATGAATTTCTACGTATTCCAGTACGCGACGGGCTTCTCGGCGGCAATGGCTCTCTCGCGCAAAATTCTAAACGAGGGTGAGACGGCAGTGAAAAAGTATCTCGGCTTCCTCTCGGCGGGCTGCTCCGATACTCCAATCGAGATACTCAAAAATGCAGGCGTCGATATGGCAACTGCCGAGCCGATCGAAACCGCGCTCAAAACCTTCAAAGAGCTTCTTGACGAATTTGAGGAGCTTATGGCATAATTCAAAAAGCAAAAGGACGAGGGTAATCCTCTCGTCCTTTTTGATTTTATGCATTTACCAGATGAACGGAATTATTCTGTATTTGACCTTCGTTTTGTATTCCGCGTAGCCCTTCAGACCTTCCGTCAAGATCTTTTCCTCGTTGATGATACGGATAACGATCACGACGGGGTAGAGAGAAAACGGGATAAGTGCCCAAAATGAGCCGAGAATAAGCGGCAGCGGCAGAAACATAAACAGCGTTGCAAGATACATCGGGTGGCGCACGACGCCGTACAGTCCCGTGCTGATGACAGTCTGACCTTTCTGCACCTCTACCGTGCGTGAAAGGTATGCGTTTTCGCGCATTACCTCAGCGTACATAGCGTATCCAAGCAAAAATAATACAGATGAGGTTATCGTAATCCACATCGGAACTTTTGACCAGCCGAAACGGAAGTCAAGCGCCGACAAAACGAAGCCGACAGGGAACATTAATCCCGAAAGAGCAACGACTCCTCTTTGTGTTTTTTCCTTTTCCTTATTGTTCAATCGCTTTTTGAGAAGCTCGGGGGCTTTTATGAAAAGCGCGATCCCCATAATCAGCATCGGAACAAACAGAAGCGCCAAAAGCAGCCACGCGCCCGGATAATTTACCGTCCACGCGGGCAAAAACAAAAGCGCGCTTATCAGTATAAGCCCCGACAAAAGTTTTATCAGCGCATTGATAAGTAATTTCACGTTTTATCTCCTTTTGAAGCTTACGGCACATTCTATATGTTTTGTTTGAGGGAAATATATCCCGCAGAACGGAATGTAAGCTTGTCTGTTTAGAGAGCGATTTTTACCAAAATCTTTTTGATAGGCGTAGAATTGCCGTTGACGGCAAGCCCCGGTTTGTGAATATCGTTTGGGAAGAAAATTCCGTACTCGCCCGCTTCCACGAGAATTTTTCCTGCTTTATCGGAGTCGTAATAAAATTCCACGTCCTTTTCTTCATTATAGTCAGTCTTTGACGTTGCTTTTTGGACGTCTACAAACTGCATAATTTCTGCGCCGGATGCGATATATTGAATATCGATATATTTTCTATGTCCTTCATATTTTGCATCTGATTCGGCTTTGCCGTTATATTCCTGCACGGAGGCGTGAATTTGTCTACCGTCTATTTCATATTTGCCGACGGCGTAGTTTTCTTCTACTGCTTTTCTGATAAAGTCAAATGCTTGTGCAAAACCGTTGTGCAAGCCATAATATTTTTCGCAGTTTTTTAAGGTATCAAAGATCATAATTTTTCTCCTTTTTTATATTTCAACGCTACCTTGGGTGCGTTGTTTTTTATTTATCAGCCTTGCGCGCAAGGCAAACCACACTCTCGACGTGTCCCGTTCTCGGGAACATATCGACGGGAGTGACTTTTCCCATTTCGTAGCCGGAATCAATCAGAATTTTCGCGTCGCGTGCCAACGTTGAGGGATCACACGAAACGTATACGATTCGTTTGGGCTTCGATTGACAAATACGATCTACAAGCTCACGGCTCAAGCCTTTTCTCGGTGGATCGACAAAAATGCAATCGAATCCGTCCAGAGGAGAGGTCATCGCATCGGCGCAGATAAATTCTGCGTTTTTTATGCCGTTGAGGGCGGCGTTTTGTTTTGCATTTTCGACCGCCTGCGGAATTATTTCGATACCGAGGACTGACGCATCGGGGCGTGATTTTGCAAACGATATGCCTATCGTTCCCGCGCCGCAGTAGAGGTCGGCGACCTTTTTTGCGTCGCCTGCGCGCTTTATTGCCTCGTTATACAGAAGCTCGGCGCAGGAGCGGTTCACCTGATAGAACGACAGCGACGATATGCCGAATCGGCAATCGCAAAGTATATCCTCGATCTTATCGGCGCCGTACAGCACCTTTACTTCCTTACCGAGAATCACATTCGTTTCCTCGGGGTGTATATTCAGAAGCACCGATACTACGCTCGGGTATTTTTCGGTCAGCTTATTTGCAAATTCCTTTTCGCCTTTAAGAGACTCTTGCGCCGTTACGAGGCAGACCATTATCTGCCCCGTTTTCTCCGCTATGCGGAGATAAACGTGCTTAACGTACCATTTTTTGCTCTTTATATATTCCGAGACGAACGATACTATCTCGGATAGCTCGGGGGCTGTCAGGTCACATTTATCGCAGGGGATAACGGTATGTGAATGTCGGGCATAATAGCCGATATTTCCGTTTTCGTCAATCGGATACTGCGCCTTATTGCGGTAGCCGCCGACTCTGCCATCGGTCACGACCTTGTCAACATTTGCGTCGATACCGTTTTTACGGAACGCCGAAATGACAATGTTTCTCTTCAGCTCAAGCTCGTATTCTCTCGTTATATGCCTGAAAGAGCATCCGCCGCATCGGGGAAAAACCGCGCAATCGGGGGCTTCACGGTAGGTTGACGGGGTTATTATTTTCTCTATTCTTGCGACGGCATAGTCCTTTGCCGCCTTGATTATTTTGATTTCAAGCTCGTCGCCCGTGACTCCGCCGTCGACGAAGGTGACGATGCCGTCTATGCGCGTAACTCCGTAGCCGAGGTCGTTCATATCGGTGACCGTTACGGTATGGTATGTATTTTTCTTCAGCATATCGGTCACCAATATTTTCTGTCGAGTGAGCGGAGCTGGATCGCCTCGGCGATATGCTTGGCGTCGATGCTTTCGCTTCCGTCAAGATCGGCGATGGTACGCGACACGCGAAGAATTCTATCGTATCCGCGTCCCGAAAGTCCCATTTTCTCAAAGGCGTTTTTGAGCAAATTCGACGCCGCCGGGGAAAGCTCGCAGTATTTTCTTATCTGCGACGATTCCATTCCCGCGTTTGAAAAGGTGCCTTCGCCGTTTGCTCGGAAGCGGTTTACAGCCCGACGGCGCGCTTCGACGACGCGTGCGCGTATTGCCTCCGAGGTTTCCTCTGACTTTCCCGATGCAAGCTCGTCGTAGGAGAGCGAGGGGACCTCTATTTGAATGTCTATACGGTCAAGAAGCGGACCGCTTATTTTTTGTAAGTAATCGGAAATGTCCTTTTTACGGCAGGTACACTGACGCGTCGGATGTCCGTAGTAGCCGCATCTGCACGGATTCATCGCGCAGACGAGCATAAACGAGCAGGGGAAGGTAACTCTTCCCGAGGCTCTTGTTATCGTTATTTTTCTGTCTTCAAGGGGCTGTCGCAGCACCTCTGCCGATTGCTTCGAGTATTCGGGAAGCTCGTCGAGGAAAAGGACACCGTTATGTGCAAGTGAAATTTCGCCCGGCATCGGCACCGTTCCTCCGCCCGCAAGTGCAACGGGGGACAGGGTGTGATGAGGCGAGCGGAAGGGTCTGCCCGTCAGAAGTGACACGTTTTCGGGGAGGATACCCGCGACGGAATGGAGCTTCGTCGTTTCGATCGCTTCCTCGAAATCGAGCGGCGGGAGAATGCTCGGTATTCTCTTTGCAAGCATACTTTTTCCCGTTCCGGGAGGGCCGATGAGCAGCACGTTATGTCCGCCTGCGGCGGCGATCTCAAGGGCTCTTTTTGCCTTTTCCTGCCCCTTTACGTCGGAAAAGTCGAAGCCGAAGCTCGTGCTTCCGTCTTCAAAGAGCTTCATGTCGAAAACTGTCGGTGACAGCTTTGCTTCGCTTTTAAGATGGAGGATAAGCTCACGGACATTGCGGACGCCGTAGACCTCGACTCCGTCGGTCACCGATGCCTCGCCTGCGTTCTCATACGGGACGAATATCTTCTTTTTGCCTGCGTTACGGGCGGCAAGACACATTGAGAGCACGCCCTTGACACCTCTGACCTCGCCCGACAGTGACAGCTCACCTATAAAACAGGTGTCGGCTATATCCTTCGGGAGTGAGAGCGCGTGGCAGGAGCCGAGTATTCCGACAAGCATGGCAAGGTCGTACGCCGAGCCCTGCTTCTTTCTGTCGGCAGGCGCCATATTTACGGTAATTTCCGCCTCGGGAAATTCATAGCCGCTGTTTTCGATTGCCGCCTTTATTCTTTCCCTTGCTTCCTTTACCGCCGCGTCGGGAAGTCCGACGACCTCGAATTTGGATAGACGGTTCGCACAGTTACATTCAACGGTTACCGAAAAGCCGTCAACGCCCGTCAGTCCCGCCGAGTATATTACCTGGAGCATTTTATTCTCCTCCGAACGTTCTTTATTTTATATCGTCAAGCGTGACGCCGTTCCAGAAATCGGTAAATTCCATTTCCATATCCTTTTCGATCTCAGCGACCATTTCGTTAAATCTTCTTGCAAGATACTGATCGGCGAAGAGACCAACGTTTTTCTCTGCGTATTCGAGGTCAAGCGCAATACGCTGAATAATGAAAAATCCGTCCTTAACGTCGACTATCGGGCTTATTTCCCCGATCTCAAGCTTTTCCGCTTCGTCCTCGACCGTTTGATTTATCGAGCCGACCGTATAGTAATATCCGACGTTTATATAATTCGCCATCGTCGTGTCTTCGCCGTAGGTCTTTATAAGCTCGATGAAATCCTCCCCCGCGTTTGCCTTTGCGAGTATTTCCTCGGCGAGCGCCGTTTTTTCCGCCTTGTTCGTTTTATCGTACGCGATATAGACGTATCTTATATTTCTGAAATTGATCGGAACGTCGTCAAGCACCGTTTTGTCGTCGCTCTTGATTATACCGTTTTCAAGGGAGATCAGATAGTTGTATATCTTTCCCCAAAGCACCGAGAAGCGCTGAAGATAGGCAAAGGAATGATCGGTTAAGAAGTTTTCCTTCTTTGCCTCCGCCCAGCCCGCTTTGTCTGATTTAAGATCGCTTAAAAGATCGTCAACCGACTTTTTATCGCTCTCGGTCAGGGTGACCTTGTAGCGTTCTGCCAGCATTTCTATGGCGCGGTTATGCACGATAGTTTGGAGAGTTGCCGCCTTAAGCTCGTTCAGAGCTTCGGGATTGTTTGCCCAATAGTCCTCTCCCTCGCCGTATTCCATATCCGCCTTGGTATTAAGAAACACGTATTTTACGTAGTCGTAATTAATCTTCTTCCCGCCGAGCGTGAAGACCGTCATACCGTTTTCCGCCTTCGGAAGCTTTACGGTCTTATCGCCGCAGGAGATAAAAAACGCCGATATCATAGCACAGAGAAGAATAAGTGATATTATCTTTTTCATTTTACTGCCTTTCATTTTAAGGGCTACCGCCTAAGCGATAGCCCTTACTTTCAGAGGTTCGGATCGATCGTATATCCGAGATCGAAGCGGTAGGTATCGCGTATAAGCTTTTCTACGTTATCTCTGTTTACGTAGAAGGAGTAATTCTTGTTAAGCACGCCGTTTACCGTAAAGTAACAGCGTGTATTGTTATACGCGTAGAAGTCAAGACGCTTTACGGTTCCGTCCGTCAGGGTAATGGTTGCCGTTGCCAGATGCTGAGATTCCTCTATCTTGCTTACGTTGACCTCGCCCTCGATATAAAGGCGGATAATGTCGCCGTATATCTGCTTAAAGTTCGTGACCTCGTCACTTGTGAATTGCCTATTCGTATTGATGTCCCATGCCGTCTGTACCGTCTGCTCGGTACCCTCGATGATCGTCGATTTGATTCCGTATTTCGAATCCACGGTAATTCCCTCGTCAAGCAGCGAGCCCTTTATCTCTATCTTGCTGACGTAGGTGATGTTGGTGTTTATGATGTTCGACTGCACGAAATCGTGTACGCCGAGGTAGTACATCGGTGCCGAGGTCATCGGCATCGTAACGACAGTATCGTACACCGTCGAATATGCATAGCAAATGCCGTCCTTATCGGGAGAGGAAAGGTAAATATACGCGTCGTCGGTATATTTATAGTAGATGCAGTAATACGGATTCTTTATGTCGATTCCGTACTTGCTCTTGAGCGAATCTACCGTTATTTCGTCACCGAAGGCAACGACCTTGCTTCCCGAAAGACCCGAAAGCAAACCGATAACGTAGTCTCTCATCGACTCGTTAGGGTTAAATTCCTTGAGTCCGTTGAAGGTGAACTCGTAGGTATAGGTCGGCTTTTCAGTCTTGATAGTACCGTTTTCCTCGGGAGATACCGTCTTTATCTCAAAAAGCGGAATGCCGTTTTTGACGGCACCGACAAGAGACACCTTCGTATAGTCGGTCTGCTCTACGGGAAGTCCGAGAGTAGGAGTCATAAGTCCGTAAACGTCGGAAAGCAGCACCGCGAAGCCCGCCGTTTTTATAAGGTAGACGGCAGGTCTACTGTCATACTGGCAGTAGTAGCCGTCGCCCGTCGGGGCTTGGTTTCCTATCCAGACCTTGTGTGATACCTTGTTATCGTCGGTTATGACGAAATACGCAGGATCGTCAGACGCAGAAAGGCCGTAGACCGAAAGGTCGGTGTTTTCATCGATAAGATATCTTTCCGAGGCAATTCCCGAGCCCGTCGTTGTAACAAGGTAGGTGAGTGCCATAAGGTCGTAGGGCGCGCCCGTCATTCCCTCGATGTCAAACACGTCGCCCTTGGTTTTATAGAAGGTGTATCCGCCCTTTTCGTTATTAACCTCTATGCTCTGTATTCTCGCTCTTTCAAGCGGCGGGAACATATACACTCTCGTCTGATCGTTGGTCCTTACCTCAAGGGGGTCGATAAGCTCAATGGGTGTTACCTTTTTCTCCTCGGTCTTGAGCATCGGCTCTACCGTCACGAAATACACTATGCCGAGAGCCGCCGCAAGAACAGCGCATATTACTGCAGTAATTAGTTGCCTTTTTATCATAGGTAGCGTCTCCTTGTATATACGACGATACCGATGACTGCTATAATGCCGGGGAAGAGGAGCGTGCATATCGCCGTCCATCTGTTTGCTTCTTCAGCGGTTATCGTAAGCGAATCGTCGCTGAACACCTTTGCCGTCATTCCAAGAGGTACATTCTTCTTAGAGAAGACCTTCATTGCGTTATAGAGAATATCCTTATTTGCATAGGAGCTTCCGTTTATATATTGGCTGTCCGAGAAGGCGTTCGTTCCGCCTGCGAGAAGGAATGACTGCTGAGTCACGTTATCCTTCATTTTGTGCTGAACGGTAAGGGTAAGAACGTTCATTATGCCCTTTGACGATTCGCCGCCCTCTTCAAGCGGATATGCAACCGCGTCGGAGGAGGTCACAAGAACGCTCGACGCGAGGCGCGTAGCGCCGTTGTTGCTGAAATACTTTCCGATCTCGTCGTCATAAAGGAGAGTTATCGGTCGGCAGTTCGTAATTACGGGCTTCTGCGGGCTTGAGCTTTCGCGGAGCGAGGAGGTGATCGACGCACCCGTTCCCTCCGTCACATATTTAGCGTATATTATCTTGCCGTCCGTTCCGGGAACACTGCTGCTGTAATCACGGACACTCTGGCGCTCGAACTTGACTCCCCAGTGGGAAAGGAAGTCCTCGAGCACGGGAAGCTCGTTTGCCGTTTCGTCAAGGAATACCATAAGACCTGCCGAACCGTCGAGGAGAGTATCCAGCTTCTTTATTTCGTTTACCGCCTGATCTGCGCCCCAAAAGTCAGTCTTGGGGTTATTGATGACCACGACCTTTGCCGCGGGGTCAAGCTCCTCGGTCGTAAGGTCGATATTCTTCACGTCGTAGCCGGCGTCAACGAAAAGCTCGCGCAAAGCCGTCCCGTTAGCGTCCTCGCCGTGATTCGTTACGAAGTATGCGACGGGGTTGTCGCCCGAAAGGCGCATTACCGCCGATACTATCTTCTGGTCGGCGTTGATCGCGTATATAGAGCTTGAATTTCCGTCGCTGCTTACGAAGAAGGAGTCGATAGCGTATACTATCGAGTTTTTTCCGTTAGTCACGATAACGCTCGTCGACTTGGGCTTTGCAGACGTCGAATTAAGGTATTTGTCGAGTACCTGCGGGTTTTTATTGATATCAACGTATTTTACGCTGATGAAATCGTATTCCTCGGCGTAACGCTTTATTACGTTGTTTACCATATTGCAGAGCTCGTGCTTTATAAGCTTATCCTCAGGCAGACAGAAGATAAACTCTACGTTGAACTCCTCGCTTCCTCTGTACTGCTCGAGAAGCTCAAAGGCGTTCGGGTCGGGAGTATAGAGATCGCGCTCGGTCATATCTATAAACCAGCCGTTCTTCACGCAGAGAGCCGAGAATATCGCGTTTATAACTACGACGAGTGCGATCACCGTAGCGGTAAGCGCGACTGCAAAGGTGCCGTACTTGAAGCGGCGCTTTTTCTGAATATCCTTGATAGGATCGTAATTTATATTCATTGTCTTTTTTCTCCTCTCTTATGCCCAACGGCGCTTTTCGAACACCCGAACCGTGAGGAAAAGGAACACGAAGCATATCGAGGCGTAATAAACTACTGCGGCGAAATCGAATACGCCGTATAAGAAATTGCCGTATCTGCTGTATACCGATACCCATTCAAGCACCTCGCGCACCGGCGCAAAGGGAATGAGATCGTTAAAGAATGCGACGAACATAAACATAAGCAGGATAGCTATCGTGCCTATAAGCGATACGAGCTGATTTTCGGTAAGGGAGGAAATGAAAAGTCCCACGGCTACGAACGCCGCGCCGATAAGAAGGACGGCAAGGGCGGGGCCGATTATCGAGAGCGCAAAGTGTGAAAATACGTCCCATCTCGTTATTGCGCCCTCTCTCTTTGCGTCCTCAACCACCCAGAGGTAGAGGGAATCGGCAAATTCGTGGTAAACGGTAAAGTTGAACACCGTTCCGACTATGAAGGTTCCCGAGAATATCGTATAGACCGAGAGAAATTTTCCCATAATTATCTTTCCGATGCTGACGGGGGACGTCAGAAGAAGCTGCTCGGTCTTCTGCTTCTTTTCCTCGGAAAAGCTCTTCATCGTGAGCACGGGTACCACTACGGCAAGAAGAATTATTACCGTCGAGAAATATCCCGAGATCGTTGCGTTTCCTCCCGCCTGAAGTGTCATAAGCGAGAAAAGTCCGCCGTTTATGGCAAGGAATATCGCCATAAAGACGTATCCTATCGGGGTCGTGAAATACGAGACTATATCTCTTTTGAATATTGCAAACATACTGTTTATGCCTTACCTTTCAGTTAGCGTTACGCTTCTTGCTTCCGCGCTTTTTCTTTGCCGCCGAGTTTGAGGTGTTGTTGATAAGAGCAAGGAACACGTCCTCGAGATTTACGTTTGACGCCTCCGCCCCGATAAGCGGCCAGCCGTTTCTTGCCAGCATAGAGAAGAGCGGCTTTCTTATATCAATCGCGGAATCGCTTTCGATAACGTAGGAATAGCTGTCGGAATCAAGGTTGCCGAGACACTCTGCCGAAAATACTCCGGGGAGCGAGCGAAGAGCCTGAGTTACCTCCTTTTCGGGCCCGCATATCTTGACCGCAAGACGTCGGTTACCCTCAACCGCCGACGCGAGGTCCTCGGTACGCTTGTCCGCCACTATCTTTCCGCGGTTTATTACGATAACGCGGTCGCACACCGCCTGTACCTCCTGAAGAATATGCGTCGAGAGGATAACGGTGTGGTTAAGACCGAGGGTTCTTATCAGGTTTCTTATCTCAACGACCTGACGCGGATCAAGACCGACCGTCGGCTCGTCGAGGATTATTACCTTCGGGTTTCCGATAAGCGCCTGTCCGATGCCGATACGCTGACGGTAGCCCTTTGAAAGGTGACCTATCACGCGCTTCTTTACGTCGGTGAGCTTTACTACCTCAAGTATCTCCTCGATATGCTTTTTCTTGTTCAGCGTACAGCCCTTGAGCTCGTATACGAAATTCAGGTATTCGGTTACCGTCATCTCGGGATACAGGGGCGGAGTCTCGGGAAGATATCCGATGCTCTTCTTCGCCTCGTTCGGAAAATCAAACATATCGAGACCGTCGATTATGACCTTTCCTTCCGTGAAGGAGAGGAAGCCCGTCAGGATATTCATCCTCGTGCTTTTTCCCGCGCCGTTAGGCCCGAGGAAGCCGACGATCTCGCCCTTTCCTATTTCAAAGCTGACGTTATTCAGCACTATATTGCTTCCGAAGCTTTTTGTCAGATTTTGGATCTTTATCATTTATATATCCCCCATTATCGGTTGACAATTTTTTACTTATACAGTATACCACTTAATTATAAACAAATCTTGAACATACCGTATCATATAACCCTTCACGGCACTTTTTCTTGCAAAAAATGAAGTATATTTTTCATATTGAAAGAAAATGGCGCATTGTTATTGTAATTTCGGCGTACTTAAGGTATAATAGACTTATAAATTTTCTTTCATCAGGAGAAATTATGGCAAAGAGCTATCGCGGCGGTATTCCGTTCGTCAGAAAATACGCCCCGCCCGAGGGTGTGGCAACATACATTCCCGAGCGCATATTTCTCTCGCTTAAAAACGGGGCTGAATGTCCCTTGAACGAGGGGGACGCCGTTAAAAGATACGGTATGATCCTCGGAGCAGACGAAAATTCGCCCGCTGTCTTTGCGGGTATCGGCGGTAAGGTCGAGCATATTTACCGCATCGGAAACAGAGTCGATATAACGCTTCTGACCGACGAAAACGCCGAAACAGAGGCACCCTTTGACGCGCCCGAAAAGGGCATTTCCGAGCTGAGCGAGTATGAACTTCGTTCGCTTCTGCTCAAGCGCGGAATAATGCCGATCA
>JAZSHF010000015.1:0-11348 GCA_045533115.1 Eubacteriales bacterium | reverse complement strand
CGGCATGTTAAGAGCGATAACGTCTGCGTCCTCATAAAGAATATCGAGAGGAAGCCGGATCGAAGCAATGCCCCAGCACGTTATCAGATCTCGGCGGGAAAGCGAAAGCTCGTCGCCCGTTTTAAGCAGAGCGCGAACCGTCACCCGTGTACCGTTAAGCATAATACCGTCGCCGCGCTTTTTAAGCTCGGTAAGCTCTGCTCGGGAAAGACGTAGAACGCTTCTCAGGTATTCGCGCAAAAGCATACCGTCGTATTCGCTTGAAATAACGTTTATCATACGCGCCTCCGTCATATCGCATTATGCACCCGCATATTGATATTATAAGTTAAAAACGTCAAACATACAAGTGTAATTTGTAAACACTTGAAATTTTATCTCGGAGGCAAAAAATGAATAAGAAGCTGAAACGGATCACCGCACTTATAATTTCGGCAATTTTTATCGCAACACTCGCACCGCAAGCGTCAGCAAAGACGGAAAAGCCCCTTTCCCCCGCCTTTAACGTGATCGCTGCGTCAAACCCGATGATAGTATCAGCGGAAGGAGACGGAATGATCACCTTTACCGCATCTGATTTCAAGGACGCGCTTGGGATAAAAAAGCTTGACAATATAGTGATAACCTCGCTTCCGAGCACAAGCGCGGGTGAGCTTAAGCTCGGCTCGCTTACTGTCACAAAGGGACAGGTAATAACCGCGTCAAGCATTTCAGCCCTTACCTTTATTCCCAAAAACGGCACCGAAATGGCGGAATTTACCTTTACCGCAGGCACATCATACGCCTGCACGGCGGTTATGTATTTCCCCGACGAGCGCAATTATTCGCCGACCTCACTCGGGATCGACGAGAGCTTTTTCAGGCTGAAGACATATAAAAACATAGCCGTCAGCGGTAATATGAGGTGTATTGATCCCGAGGGCGACGCTGTGCTCTACGAGGTCGTTTCCTATCCCGAAAAGGGGCTTCTTACCGTCAAGGACAGAAAGAGCGGTGAATACACCTATACCCCGATGAAAAACTATATGGGAAGCGACAGCTTTTCCTACGTTGCCGTTGATAAATACGGTAATCGCTCCGAGAAGATGACGGTCGGTATATCGGTCGGCAGAAGCGGCGGCGTCACAGTATTTAATGATATGATATACGACTCGGCGCATTACGGCGCGCTGCTTCTCGATTCTATGGGAATAATGAAGGGCAGAAAGGACGAGGGCAAAAACGTATTTATGCCCGATAAGGAAATCTCATACGGAGAATTTCTGAAGGCGTCAATGACCGCAGCAAAAATACCGCTAAAAACGGTAGTTCCAAATGAGATTGGAGAAGCTTTGACCTCGCACCCGAAGGAATATCAACCTTATCTCTTGACCGCATACGAGCTGTCACTAATCAACGCCGAGGGATTAAAGGAGCTTGACTGTAATCGGGAGCTGACGAAAGCAGAAGCGTGCGTGATCCTCGATACGCTTATCGGAGCCGAGGACACGATCGCGATTCCTGTTTTTGACGATATCGAAAGCGTGCCGTCTTACGCTCTCGACTCGGTCTGCGCGCTTTATGAGATCGGAGTAATAAGGGCAGAAAACGGAGTAATATCACCGACCGACAACCTCACCCGCGGAGACTGTGCCGAAATGCTCGCGGCAATATTGAACCGCAGATGATAAAAAAAACACCGCGTCAGCGGTGTTTTTTTATGAATCCTTATGTTTCTTTGCGTATCTTATAACCATGACCACGAGTATTATTGACAGGCTCGAAATTGCGCATATTATGACTACCGTCGTTACCGTCTTATACAGGTCGTACATTTGACGGTACTTTGAAGTCTTGTTTTTACCCGTCGTAATGTTTGCGGTCGTGTCGGTCTTGGACGTTGCATTGCCCTCTGTATCCTTTTCCGTCGTGTCGGTCTTTGTTGTCGTATCCGGCTTTGGCGGTTTAGTGTCCTTTTGTGTACTTGATACAGGCGGCTCGGTAGTGCTTGGCGTTGTATAATCGGGAACCGTGGTCGTTGTCTCGGCGGTCGTATCTGTTGGCAGATCGGACGTATCCTCGGGTGTTGTCGTCTGATCAGGTGTCGTCGATTCGGCTACAGTCGTATCGGTTACCGTTGTCGTTTCCTCGGGAGTTGTCTCGGACGGGTCTGTCGTTTCCTCGGGAGTCGTCGTTTCCGTGGAGTCGGTTGTATCTATGTTCGGATTTTGGGTAGGATCGGATGGCATATTGCTGCGAAGTTCTGCAAGGATCTTGTCGTATAGTTCCTTTTGGAGATCGTCAAGAAAGCTATAGTGGAATTTTTCGCCGCCGTAAATGTAATCGGCCCTTCCGTTCTCCTTGTTGTAAGCAACCTCTGCAAGCGTCGGATATTCAAGGGACGAGAGAGTTTTGCCCGCACCGCCGATCTCAATAAAGTCGTAACAGGTCAGATGACTGTCCTTGAATTTTCTGCCGCGTATAATGGTTTCGCTTCCGACGAGAAAATATTTATAATTTCCCGAGATATCGCCTGAATCGTCCCAAGTGGCATCAACGGCGTACCATTCTCCGTCATCCATACGAACGAAATTCCACATATGTGCTTCCTTCGTATCGTCGTTTTCGTCGGGCAGAGCCAGACCGGTAACGAGAATACAGTCTATTCCCGCCTTGTCGCAAAGGAGCTTAAACGCCTCGGCGTACCCCTCGCAAACGGATCTTCCGTCAACGAGTGCGCCGTAAGCAGAGTAGCAGTAAGGAGTGCCTTTAACGTAGGTGTTGATCTGACAAATATAATCGTGTATTGAAAGAAGCTTGTCGTACATCGTCTCGCCCGTCGGGGTAAAGGCGTCGATAACGGCATTAAGCTGTCCGATCATTCCACTCGGATCACCGTAGCTTGGATTACCGTTCAGCATATACTCAACGCTCATAAGAACATAGTTTTTGTCGCCGGGCATAAGAGCGTACGAGCTACCTAACTTAAATCCCGTACACCACATTGTGAGTTCGGGATAATCTCTTGTAAGAGCGAAGAACGGCGCGCTGACCGCGTCCGATATTTTCGCTTTAAGTCTGTCCTCACTACTATCCTTTATCCTGTTCTTTTCGGTAACATTGATGTTAAAATGCAAATACGGCCATACGGGCGTTTCGTTGTTATGCCCCTCTGCAAAGACAACAAACGCCGACATAAAAATGACGGCGCAAAGCAGGAATATTGAAATTTTACTAAAAAATTTCATAATCATTCTCACAAAAAGTACTCTCTCTGTTTATGATATAATACATTACTTGAAAAGTCAATAAATAAAATGATGGTAAATGTAAAATTTTCAAAAAAATTCCCCGCCGAAGCGGGGAATAACGTTATTTGTTTTTCTTTTTGGCGGATGCGTCCTCGGCATCGCGCTTGGCAATGGCTGCCTTAGCTTTCTTTTTCTTATAAAGAACGGGAAGAACGACCGCGCATACGACAAGACCGATTCCGAGTATCATAACGATAACGTCAACGTATCTCGGAACGTCGTCCCCGAAGAAAAGACTCTTCTTCTGTCCGTCGTATTTGGAAATTATTTTTACCGATTTCTGCCCGTCGTAAGACGCGTTCTTGAGGTCAATCACCGAAAGCTTTTTCGAAGATTCACCTGCCTTGAGGGTAACGCCTCTGAAAACGATGGGGTTATCGGAAACGAAAGCCGCATCGCTTGCATTTAAGGTGATCGAAGATGATTCTATCTGTATCTTATCCTTACCCGATATCGAGCCGTTTGCCTTTATGACGGTATTGGCGCCTGTTGTAATGCTCTGTGCCTTTATCGCGATATCAGACGACGTCTTAACGGTCACCTTGCAGTTTGAAAAGGACACGCGATGGAAGTCGGAAACGATACCGATTCCCGAGCTTGTAATTTTGTAGGTACCGCCGATTATCGAAAGTGAATCGGTTGTATCCGCCGAGCTGCAGAAGATTCCGTTTTCAGAAACGAGGGTAAGCGTTCCCTCACCCTTGAAAACGACCTTGGCTTCAATAAAAACAGCAGCCTTTTTCGCTTCGATATAGTTGTCACCCTTGAGGACGACAGTCGCGCCGTCGGGTATTTTGATGCCGTAATCGTCGGTCGTTTTGATATTCAGCCCGTTCAGCGTCAAGGTATCAGTGTAGTTGGCCCATTCGTAGCCCGAGCCCGAATCGTTTTTCTTTATACCGATCAGGTTTACCGTGCTCTTGTGTACCGCTTTCGCAGAAACGGGAAGAGTAAACGTGAAGAGTGCCGTGACGGTAACGAACACAATTATCAGAGATAAAATTCTTTTCATTTACAAACTCCTAAAAGAAACTAAATATATGATACCACCGATAAATGAACAAATCAAGAATAATATCTCATTTTAGTGCACGGCATACAAAATAAGCGCGCTCGTCGGTGTCACGAACGGGTCTTCCATCAAAATCGGATACGACCTTAATAATTTCAAACCCGTTCTTGCATAGCAGATTCGCTATCGTTTTGAGGGAATAGCATCTTTCGGTCTGAGCTTCGTCAAGACGCGTGTATGTGCCGTCGTCATTTTCATAGAAAAAGGAGAGTTCAAAATCGCAAAGTCCCGAGCTTTTGTCGTAATAATTCTGCCAGCCACAGTAAATTCCGTCGTCCTCAAGAATATAGTGATTGTTCCCGTAGACCTGCTCGAATTTGTAAGGGGTATTTATATCGAAAATGAATATGCCGTTCGGATCGAGATAATTGTGAACGAGAGAAAAGCACTTGTCAACGCCGCCTCTTGAGGTGAGATAATTTATACTGTCAAGACAGCATACGACGGCTCCGACCGTTCCGTAAAGCTCGAAGGAGCGCATATCCTGACAAAGCCACAGCACCTTGTCTCCGTCCCTTTTGCTCCTCGCTATATTGAGCATTTCGCCGGAAAGGTCAACGCCGATCATATCGTAACCGCGCTTAAGAAGAGGCAGGGTAATGTTACCTGTACCGCAGGCGAGGTCAAGAACAAGAGAGCCGTCGGGAATACCGCCGGCTCTGATCTCGTTATTCAAAAAATCTGCAAATGACTCGTAGTCGATATGGGAGTTGAGCGCGTCGTAGCACTCAGCGATCGCGGAGTAGCTCATCTGCGCTTTTCAATACGCGGAATTACGGCAGCATATCCGTCGCTTCCGTACTTAAGACAACGGTTTACACGGCTGATCGTTGCGGTGCTGAGACCCGTCTGCTCCGCGATTGCGGAATAAATGTAGTTTTTGTTAAGCATTCTTGCGGCAGTAAGACGCTTCGCCATCTCGCGGATTTCGGAAACGGTGCAAAGATCCTCAAAAAATGCATAGCACTCATCAAGGTCGCTCAGGGTGAGAATTGCCTTGAACAGAAAATCGGTCTGTTCATCTCTGATCTTGTCAGACATAACGTCCTCCCGTTTTTATTCGCTCAGCGAATATTATTGTGCTTGCCGATAACGACCTCGGTCAAGCATAGCACAGATACATTGTATCACGCTAAAGTGACTTTGTCAACACAAAAATTGACAAAATCTACTCATAAATTGTATATTATGTTCTATAATTTTTTCGGAGAAACGTAATGTTTGTTAAATCGTGATAATCATAACGCAAAACACAGAGGTGAAAGTATATATCTTGTGTCATTATGCAAAGTGAGCCGAAATTTGCCATAATGGTCACGCTGTCATTGACAACGGGGGGCTGATATGTTATACTCTACAGTGTATAAATATATGAAGAAACGGGTAAAAGCGTGGACGTCAGAATAAAGATAAAATCAACGGTAACAGACCTTGCTCTTGCCGAAAAATATGCCGCAACCTTAAAGGACGGATATTTTCGAAACGATGACGGAGAGAGTCTTCCTTACGAAATGATGAAGGAAGAATGCGATGAGGTTATAGAATACACCGTCAGAGGGGAATACCGTGAAGAAAACGGAAAAGCGTATATATCGTATAATGAGCCCGAGGACATCGGGCTTGACTGCGTTACGACGCTGATATTCTCGCTTGAAAACAAAAACTCCGTAACAATGACGAGAAGCGGTGAGCTCAGTGCAGCATTCTGCTTCGACCCTGAGGTCAAGCGTCAGAGATGCACTTACGAAACTCCCTATATGCCTGTAGAATTTACCGTAAATACCAAAAAGGTCGCAAATACCGTGTCAAGCAAGGGGGGAGCGATGGTGCTTGACTATTGCATCGAGATACGCGGAGTTAATACCGAAAGAAACCGACTGTTTATAAAGGTGAGCCCGATATGACACCGAACGAATTTCGCACAGAACTCAAAAAGCTGAAGGGCGGATACCTCTTCTGCGGAGAAGAGGATTACCTGAAAAGACATTATCTTTCGACACTCCGCAAAACGGTGCTTGATGAGGGTGATGTCTTTAACCATATCGTACTTTCAAGCGATAATTATTCACCTGAGCGCCTCTTTGCCGCGATTGAATCGCTTCCGATGATGGCTGAAAAGAAGCTTATTGAGGTAAATTCGCTCTATATTTCCTCAATGTCCGAAAGCGACCTTGAGGCGCTTTCGTCGGTTCTCCGCCGATTGCCCGAATACGAATATAACGTCCTCGTTTTCTATACAGAGCCCGACGAATTTGATATAGGAACGAAAAAGGCACCGTCAAAGGAATTCAAGCTGCTCAGCGAGTGCCTCACCCCCGTCGTATTTGAAAAGGAAACTCCTTCGCGCCTTGCCTCTTGGGTAGCCAAGCACTTTGCTTCGGAGCTTATCATCGCACCGCCCGATACTGTCACGCTGCTAATAGACCGTTGCGGGTGCGATATGTACGCGCTTTCAAACGAGATCGACAAGCTCTCCTGCTATCTTAAAGCACAGAGCAGGGAAAAGCTGACCGTCGACGATGTTATTACCGTCTGCGGCGAAAGAAAAGAGATCGCCGCCTTTGACTTTGCAAACGCGATCCTTGACCTCAACGTAACGAAGGCGTTTTCGGTCCTTGACGAAATGAAGAAGCAGAAGGAAAAGCCCGAGATAATTCTCGGAAGTATCTGCCGCATCATCTGCGACCTTGAAATAATCAAGTATTCGACCGAAAACGGCATAACGCTGTCGGAGGTCGCGAAGAAGCTGAAGCTCCACGAATACAAGGCGTCCCTTTACGCAAAGAGTGCGTCAAGGACAACGGTCGAGCGTCTTCGCGAGCTGTCGGAAAAATGCTACGATGCAGACCTGCAGATAAAGTCGTCGAAGCTCGATAATTACGTTATTCTCGAGCAGCTCGTCATCGAGTCAACGAGAAGATAAGGAGCCATAATGAATAAAAAACGCAGAGACGAGGAGCGCGAGAAGATTGAGCGCTTCAACCATGCATTGAAGGATAAACTCGCGACCGCATTTATGCTCGCGCCCGCGCTTTCGGTAATGATACTGTCGGTCGTATACCAATCCTTCAGCTCAACGAAGATCGCTCTTGCGAGCGAGCCGGGAATAGCTCTCGGCTGGTTGACTCTTATTACAGTTATTGCCGCGATAGTCCTTGCCGTTATGTATAATAAGACCTTTGTTACGACCGCGCTGTCGCTTTTGTTCGGACTGGCATCGGTAAGCTACGGAATAATAATCGCAAGCGGAACGACCGATATTCTTGAGGACAGCTTCCTTGAGATGCTTATGTCGGTGTTCGTTTTGCCGATAATATCGTTTATGTCGGTGGCGGGAACAGAAACCAAGCAGGCACATATATGGCCGCTCATAATATCGCTTTTAATAACCGCCGTATCGATCGGCGCGACGGTTTATATCGTTAAAAAAATCAAGAAGGCGGAGATGGAACGTGAACGAAAGGCTGAAGCTCGTAAGTCCGGTAATAGTCGAAGGAAAGTACGATAAGATCAAGCTTTTGTCAATAATCGAAAGCGAGATAATCGCCCTCAACGGCTTCGGGATCTTCAAGGACGAGAAGAAACGGCAGATGCTGAAGGATATAGCTGATAAGCAGGGACTTATAGTGCTTACCGACAGCGACGGCGGAGGACTCGTTATACGAAATCACCTGCGCGCGCTTATCCCGAGTGACAAAATGACGCATCTCTATATCCCGAAGATCGAGGGCAAGGAGAAACGCAAGGACGAGGCGTCGAAGGAGGGACTGCTTGGCGTAGAGGGAATGGATATTGAGCTTTTACGTTCACTTTTTGAGCCGTTTTTGGCACAAAAAGTGCAGATAAACTCCCGTAAAGTGACCAAAACCGACCTATACTGCGACGGTCTTCTCGGCGGAGAGGGAAGCCAAGAGAAGCGTAAAAGGCTCTGTCAAAAATGTAATCTCCCAGACAACATTTCATCAAAGGCTCTCCTCGAAGCGATCAATCTCCTTTACGGCTACGACCGCTACAAGGAAATAATAAACGAGATAAATAAATGATAAACATCTTAAAAAAGTATAAAACACAGATAAAATACCTGATATTCGGGGTATTGACGACGGTCGTCGACTTCGCGATATCGTTTCTGCTCTACAAATTCATAAACCATCATATCGCAAATACCGTCGCTTGGTGCGGAGCCGTCATATTCGCTTACATTGTCAATAAGATGTTCGTTTTTGAAAGTAAGCGAAGCGGCGTGAGGGCTTTGACGGCGGAATTCGGCGCGTTCGTCGGAAGCAGGGTGTTTTCGCTTCTTATGCAGGAGGGAATATTTCTCCTCGCCGTCGATTTGATGAGCCTTGATAAGGCGGTAACGAAGATTTGTGCGGCGGTCGTCGTAGTCATCACAAATTATTTTCTCGGCAAACTGATTTTTTCAAAAAAAGAAAGGGCGGATAAAATATGAAGCTCAATTACAAGCGCACGCTGCTCTGCGGCTTTGCTTTTTTCGGAATAACGGCATTTTGGCAGCTATACGATAACTTGATATCTCTTATGCTGAAATTCGACTTCGGTGTAAGCGATGCACTTTCGGGCTGGATAATGTCCCTTGACAACATATTGGCGCTGTTTTTGCTCCCGCTGTTTGGCGCGCTGTCGGATAAGACAAGCACTAAGCTCGGCAAGAGAATGCCGTACATAATCTTCGGTACGCTCTTCGCGGGAACGGCATTTACGCTTCTTCCCGTGTCTGCCGATATGAAGAATCTGCCGCTCTTTATGGGACTGCTTCTTTGCGCGCTTATCGGTATGGGAACCTACCGCTCTCCTGCGGTATCACTTATGCCCGACATAACACCGAAGCCGCTTCGCTCTAAGGCGAATGCGATAATTAACCTTATGGGTACTATCGGCGGTCTTGTCGTTCTTATTGCGGTATCGCTCCTTATGAAGACCGATTACTATGCAATATGTCCCGACGGACACAAGGCGTTTATCGACGGCGCAACGGTAAAGGAGGCGCTTTGCTCTGCCTGCGGAAGCGAGTTTGCGGTCGGCGAAAAGAACCTCGGACTTACTCATAACAGCTATTTGCCGTTGTTTGCGATAACTGCGGGTATTATGCTCATCTGCCTTGCGGCGCTCCTGTTCTTCCTTCGTGAAAACCGCTTCGTGAAGGAACGCGAAAGCGTTGAGCGCGAGTACGGTATCAGCGACGATGACGGCGACGATAATGTCGGCGGAAGCGAAAAGCTTCGCCCCGAGGTGAAAAAGAGCCTTATTTTCCTGCTTCTTTCGGTCGCATTTTGGTATATGGCTTATAACGCCGTTACGACGAGCTTTGCAAAATACGTAATCACGATCTGGGGACTTGAGGACGGCGGCTTTGCCGATTGTCTTATGATCGCTATGGCGGCAGCAGCACTTTCCTATATCCCGATCGGTATAATCTCGAGCAAGATCGGGCGCAAGAAGATGATCCTTATCGGCTGTGCGCTCCTGACGGCAATGTTCGGAGTTGCGTTCTTCTTTGCCGAGCCGCACGCGGCGGCATATATCGTCTTTGCCCTTGTCGGTATAGCTTGGGCGGCTATAAACGTAAACTCCTATCCTATGGTCGTTGAAATGAGCCGAGGAAGCAATATCGGTAAGTACACAGGTCTATACTACACCTTCTCGATGGCGGCGCAGGTCATAACTCCCATTCTTTCGGGTTATCTCCTTAACGTAAGCTACAAAACGCTTTTCCCGTATGCGACGATATTTGCGGGAATTTCGTTCGTGACGATGCTTTTCGTTAAGCACGGCGACAGCAAGCTGCCCGCAAAAAAATCGCTACTTGAGCATCTTGACGTGGACGACTGATTATGACGGCGCTATATATAATTCTCGCTGTTATCGGCGTACTTGTATTATTGTATTTCTTCGCAATTTGTCCCGCGAACGGAAAAAAAGCGGCGCACTTTGACGGAAAGTATATCGCTCACCGCGGTCTTCACGGCGGTGAAATCAAGGAAAACACCATTGAAGCGTTTGAAAAGGCTGTTGAACTCGGCTATGGGATCGAGCTTGATATTCAGCTTTCGAGCGACAAGGTCGCGGTGATAAATCACGATTACACACTCAAAAGGGTATTCGGCGTTGACAAAAAGGTTTCGTCGCTCACGGCAAGAGAGCTTCGTATGATCGGTGTTCCGACTTTTGCCGAAGTGCTTGAAATAATCGGCGGTAAGGTTCCGCTTGTAGCCGAGATAAAGGGCGAAAACACCGACCTCGAGGTTTGCGAAAAATCCGCAGAGCTTCTCGATAATTACGACGGTATCTACTGTGTCGAGTCCTTTAATCCGATGCATTTGCGTTGGTTCAAGAAGAACCGCCCGAACGTGATCCGCGGTCAGCTTTCGACGGCGTTCGGAGTGCGCGACGAGAAAAAAGGGCTTATTTATCAGCTTCTTCGCCACCTTTTTCTAAATTTCCTTTCGCGCCCGCATTTTATCGCGTATGAATTCAAGTATACTAACCTTTCGGTCCGCCTTTGCGCGCTCCTCGGCGCACATATTGTCGCGTGGACACCCGAAAGCGCAGACGAAGTAAATAAGGCAAAAAAGTATTATAAAACCTTTATTTTCGAAGGATTCGAGCCGTAATAATACCTTCTCCTGAGGGAGAAGGGGGACCGCGATAGCGGTGGATGAGGAGTAAGTTCCCTAACTCGACACCTCATCCGACTTCGCTACGCTCAGCCACCTTCTCCCGCTGGAGAAGGTAAAACAGCGTGGCAATCATTTCATAAATAACTCATAGACTTCATAATAATCAAAATAAAACTGCGAAAAAATTACTTTTTCGCAGTTTTATTTTGTAAACGAAAACCACCAGCAGTGCTGGTGGTTCCAAAAAGCTTTAGCTATGAGTAGAAAAAGAATCCTCCTTCGTTTATAATAGGAAGTGGGTTTGCCAACCACGACCAAAAAACGAAGGAGGAATCAAGTAATGAG
>JAZSHF010000075.1:0-14953 GCA_045533115.1 Eubacteriales bacterium | reverse complement strand
AGGCACGATGCTCTACGTCGTAAGCGACGAAATGATCCCCGAAACACACGCTCACGGAAGCGAGCGAGGCGCAACCTACGCGCTTATCCTCGGCTTCTGCTTTATGCTGATCTTTGACACCCTGATAGGAGGATGAATTTGCAAACGGAAGAAAAAACAGGCGAACTGCGTTCGCCTGTTTTTGTTTTATTCGGGAATCTCGGGACTTGACACGACGTTGACGAATCTGACGGTCGCCATCTGCTGCTTCTTTATCGGCTTATCGGACGAATTTGTATCGACCGATGCGATCTTATCAAGCACGTCGTAGCCCGCAAGGAGCTTGCCGAATGACGCATACTGTCCGTCGAGGGCTTCGGTATTGCTCGGCGAAGTTCTGTGGACTATAAAGAACTGCGTCGACGCGCTGTTATAGGACGTGGCGCGCGCCATTGAGATAACGCCGCGCTCGTGCTTTATCGGATTGCTGATGCCGTTTATACGGAACTCGCCCTTGATGGCGGGTCTGCCCTCACCTGCTCCGCCCTGGATCATAAATCCGGAGATAACGCGGTGGAAGATTATCCCGTCATAGTACTTCTCCGCAACGAGCTTTTTGAAATTCGCAACCGTGATAGGCGCGTCATCGGGATAAAGCTCAAGGAGCATCGCGTCGCCGTTTTTCATAACGATACGAACGTAGTTCGTCGGAAGCTCGCTTTCTTCAACCACGTATCCGCCGATCTCCGTCACGTTGTAGTCAATGTTTTCCTTGCAGGAAACGAGAGAAAACATAAAAGTCAGCGAAAGAATTATCAAAAACAGTCTTTTCATAATTACCTCTTAATGATTTGTTTCAACAATATTATCACACTTTAATAAAAAAATCAATTACCGAAAAGTGAATTTACTTTGTATTCGGGGTGTATAATTAAATTAACGAAAAATTTGAGGTGCAATATGGATCTACCGCCCAAGGGCTACAAAAGAAATCTCGTTTTGAGCGCATACGCCATTATCGTAATACTCGCACTGTGCATTTTCGTAAAGCATCTGCTCTCACCGCTTTTGCCCTTCATTTTTGCCTACACTGCCGCGCTTTTTCTCCGACCGACCGTTGACAAAATATGCAAAAGGACACGCTTGTCGCGCAAAACCGCGGCGTTTGGCACCGTCGGATTCGTTTTTACGCTGATATTTGCGCTTTCATTTATGTTTTTTTCGAGAATGGCGTCGGAGATCACCTCGATGGCAAAGGGGCTGACCGATGGCGGCGCGGATTTTATTGAGGATATGATACATTCGGGAGACGGCGCAATGAAGAAGCTCCCGATACTGTCAAAGATCGAGAGCGAAAGGGCGCTTGACGTCGTATCGCGCGCGGCGGTAAATATGCTCGAGGGGGCGCTGACGTCGTTCTCCGCCAAAATTCCGAGTGCCGTTATGAGCTTCGTTTCGTCGCTTCCGGGAATTCTGCTCTTCCTGATAACTCTTATCGTCGCGACCTTTTATCTTGCCGCCGACGTGAACGATCTTAACTGCTTCGTCGTTAAGCTCGTTCCAAGGGAAAAACGTCCTCGGCTCTTCAAGATCAAGGATAAGTTGATGCACGCGGCAAGAAAGTACGTCCGTGCGTATGCCATCATACTGACCATCACCTGCGTACAGCTTTTTATCGGTTTTCTGATACTGAAAATACCCTATGCTCTGACGCTTTCGGTGATTATCGCGCTTATTGATATTCTGCCCGTGCTCGGTGTCGGAACTGTGCTTGTACCGTGGGCGGTCGTTCTTTATATGATCGGCGACAGCTACACGGCGACGGGGCTTCTTATCATTTTCGGCATAATCTGGCTCGTAAGACAGATTTCGGAGCCGAAAATCGTCGGGGAAAGCATCGGCATTTCACCCCTGCTTACTCTTGCCGCGATGTATATCGGGTTTAAGCTTATGGGCTTTTCAGGGCTTTTCGTTTTCCCGATCGGTGCAATAATCGTGAAAAGCGTAGTCGATGCCGTTAAAGAATGATAAGCAGGGGCAGCCTCGGCCGTCCGCATAAAACGATATAAGATCATAGTAAAAAACAGACGGTTTCCCGTCTGTTTTTTATCATTATCATACGTCTTTCATAAAAAATCAACTCCGCATAACTTGCGTTTGCTTCTCATATTTATTAAAAAAAGGAGATGTGAATTATGAATTTAAGACGAAAGCTGACGGCGGTATCTCTTATCGCTCTTTGTATATTTGCCGTAACGGTACCGCTTGTATCGGTCGCAACGGCAACGGAGACGGAAAACGGGATATTCATTCCGCCCGAAACGACAGCTCCGTTTGAAACCGAAACGGAAGAAAAAAACGAAACCGCCCCTCCCGAAACGACGCCCGAGCAGGAAAAGCCGAGCGACCGACTGCTCGTTTATATAGCGAAAGAGGACAAGACGGTCGAAATGTCCCTTGAGGATTACATAATCTGCGTCGTTTGTGCCGAAATGCCGTATACCTTTCACACAGAGGCACTCAAGGCACAGGCAGTCGCGGCACGAAGCTACTGCCTCTACAAGCTCGGCGGTGCTTCGCACAAGGACGGTGCCGACGTCTGCACCGATTATTCTCACTGTCAATCCTACGTTTCAAAAGACGAGCTGATCGCGCGCTACGGAAAAACTACGACGGAAAGCATTATAACCAAGGTCAAAAACGCCGTTAATGCAACTGCAGGTCAGATCATAACGTGGGACGGAAAGCCCGCGCTTGCGGTCTTTCATTCGAGCTCGTATAAGAACACCGAGTCGTCGAAGAATATATGGGGCGGAAACGTTCCCTATCTGACCTCCGTCAGCACCCCCGAGAGCGACCGCGTTTCAACGGTAACGCTGACCGATTCCGATATAGCGGCTCTCTTCGCCTCCGACAGTGCGGTCAAGGTAAATTCGCTTGGAAAAAAGGGGGTCTACGTCACGAAGACCGACAGCGGCAGAGCAGATTATATATGTCTAAGCGGCGTCGGCGTCAAGGCGAAGCTGCTTCGGAGCCAATTCGGATTCAAGTCGACGAATTTCGAATTTGAGGAGATCGACGGCGGCTGGCGCTTCACCGTCCACGGCTACGGCCACGGCGTAGGAATGAGTCAGTACGGTGCAAACGAAATGGCGAAAAACGGTTCGAAATACGACGAGATACTTTTGCATTACTATACCGGCGTAAGCATCGAAACGATCGGAGGATAAAATAGTTAAAAATTGTGCAATGCTATCTTGCCTTCTCCACTTCGATTTGAAGGGGCGGGCAACGTCTCGAAGCATCGGGAGGTTGTTAGCCTTCCCTATGGGGAAGGGGGACCGCGGGCGCTGCGCCCGTGGTGGATGAGGTGTCGGGCGACCAATGGCCGCCCCTGCAATCACGTTTTTCACGCCCCAAAAACACCCTTTTTCGACCTTATTTTACAGGGCTTTGTGCAATTTGGTAAATTTTTCTGCACAAACTTTGGCGATTTTTTTGGATTTCCATATATTGCATTATTTGGCAAAATATGGTATCATTATTTTGTAAATAAAAAATCAAAAATAACGGAGTGTGGCAAATAATGGAACAAAGCATCAAAATTCTCATAGCAGATGAAAACAGTGATTTCAGAAGGAGCTGCCGTTCAAATCTGATCGGCCTCGGATACAAGCGCATCGAAGAGGCGGCAAACGGCGAGGACGCCCTCTATAAGATCGACAAATTTCATCCCGACGTGGTACTTACCGACGTGTGGCTGTCGAAGCTCGACTGCACGCAGATCATTCGCGGCACCGCCTTGCTCGATTTCGGGACTGACAGTGCGCCGTCGTTTATCGTTTATTCCGTCGTGAACAACGGAGCGATGTTCGCCGAGGCGACCGAAGCGGGTGCCGATTACTGTATGCTCCGCCCGTTCGATTACAAGCAGCTGAACGAGCGCATTCTCCGCCTTTCCTCGCCGCGCAAAAGATCGGGTGAAAATAGGCGTGATCCCGACATTGAAACGCAGGTCACGAAGATCATTCACCAGATAGGCGTTCCCGCGCATATCAAGGGGTATCAATATCTGAGAAGCGCAATAATGATGACCATTGAGGACTCCGATATAATCAATTCGGTAACGAAGATCCTCTATCCGTCTGTCGCAAAGAAGTACAGCACGACGTCCTCCCGCGTCGAGCGTGCGATCCGTCATGCGATCGAGGTCGCGTGGGACCGCGGCGACGTTGAAACGCTCAATTCCTATTTCGGTTACACCATTCAGAACAATCGCGGTAAGCCGACCAACAGCGAATTTATCGCTATGATTGCCGATAATTTGAGGTTGTCAAACAAGCTGTCATAAGTAAAAAAGCAAGAACGCTCGGTTCTTGCTTTTTTATTTTTGCGGAAGACAAGGGGGAGTCCCAATGCTTCGGCTTGTTATGTGTTGGGGCAAAACAAAAAACAGGGCTTGCGCCCTGTTTTCAGTGACAATTTTTCTTTGAGCATTCGCGTGCGTGTGGGCAGCCGATACATTTTGCGCCCTTTTTCTTTTGCCTTACAACGTAGAACGCCGCGGCAGTTATAATAAGCACCACCGACACGATTATGATGATGTTAGCTATCATACCTTTTTCCTCTGCTTAATTACGAGTGCCGCTATGATGCCCGCAAATACGGCAACTGCAATTCCGCCGATTATCGCGGGCGTGACTGCAAGCGACACGGGGGAAACGATTAGAGTTCCGACGGTATAAATGAGATAGCCGATCGTATATCCGACCGCAATCTGCAGCGCGATACCGCCCCAAAGCCATTTTGCGCTCTTCATTTCGGAGTTCATCGCGCCGATAGCCGCAAAGCAAGGCGGCGTGAAGAGGTTGAACATAAGGTAAGCAAGTGCCGCGACGGTCGAAAGCTCGGGGGAAGCGCCCGGAAGCTCGGTTGCAACGTCGGAGATGGCGAAGCATACGGCAAGCGTTCCGACTACGTTTTCCTTCGCTATAAAGCCCGTAATTGCCGCCGCCGCCATCTGCCACGCGTGGAAGCCGATAACGGGAACGAGCAGATACGCAAACGGGCCGCCGATAGATGCGAGAATCGAATCATTTGCGTTCTCCGCTACCTTGAATGACCAAGTGAAGGTTTGCATTACCTGTACAGCGGTATTACAAAGGAGAATGATCGTTGCCGCCTTGAGAACGAACGACCAGCCGCGCTGGCACATACTCTTAACCGCGCCCCATACCGAGGGAGCTTTATATTCGGGAAGCTCAATTATGAAAAACGACTTCTTTTTGCTTCCCGTGATTGCCTTTACCAAAAGCGCGCCGATAAGTATCACGACGATACCCATAAAGTACATAAGGGGACCGACCCACGAAGCGCCCTTAAAGAATGCGCCTGCAAATGCCGCGATTATCGGGAGCTTTGCTCCGCAGGGCATAAAGGGTGCAAGCATCGCGGTCGCACGGCGTTCTCTTTCGTCTCTTATCGTACGGCAAGCCATAACGCCCGGAATCGCGCAACCCGTTCCGATAACGAAGGGAATGACGCTCTTTCCGCTTAGGCCTACCTTCTTGAAGATCGGATCAAGCACGACGGAAACTCTTGCCATATATCCGCAGTCCTCAAGCAGCGCGAGAAGGAAATACATTATCATTACGAGGGGGAGAAAGCCGATAACGGCGATAACTCCGCCGATAACGCCGTTAACGAGAAGCTCGTAGAGGATAGGAGCGACGTCATGCTTGAGCATAAGCTCACCGAGCGCGCCCTGTCCCTTTTCAAGAAGTCCGACGAGCCAGTCTGCGATCCATACGCCGGGGCCTGCCTGCGAGATCCAGAAAACGGCAAACATTACGACTGCAAATATCGGGATTCCGAGCCATTTATTCGTAAGAACAGCGTCGATCTTATCCTGATAGTTCTTGTTCTTCGTAAGCGTTTTTCTGCTTTCGACCTCCTTGACTATCGAATTTACGAACCTATAGCGGCGCTTATCCTCTTCCACCGAGGACTTTTTGTCGGTTGCGTTTGCTCCTACGTAGGGAGCGGTCTGTCTCTTGCCGACGGAAGCGACCGCGGTGGCAACGACCTCTTTAAGTCCCTCGCCCGTTGTCGAAACGGTCTCGATAACGGGGCATCCGAGCTTCTTTGAAAGCGCAGCTGCGTCGATCTTGTTATGCTTTTTCTTATTCGCGTCGGTCTTATTGAGCGCGACGACGACGGGAATTCCAAGCTCAAGAAGCTGTGTCGTGAAGAACAAGCTTCTGCTCAAATTCGTAGCGTCTACGATATTGATTATCGCGTCGGGGTTTTCGTTCTTAACGTATTCGCTCGTTACCGACTCTTCGCTTGTGAAGGGCGACATCGAGTATGCGCCCGGAAGGTCGACCGCGATCACGTTTTCGGCATACACACCCTTTACCGCGTGCTCCTTCTTGTCGACCGTGACTCCCGCCCAGTTTCCGACCTTTTCGCTTCTGCCCGTAAGAGCATTATACATAGTGGTCTTTCCGCTGTTCGGATTTCCTGCTAATGCTATTCTCATTTATTTTACTCCTGTTCGGACAATTATAACCGCATTATTCGGTTAGCCGCCGCTAACCGAAGGGCGAAAAATAATCGGCAGTCTTCTGCCCCTTATTTTCCCATTCAGATGATGATCGCCTCGGCAAGTTGGGGGTCAATACTGTATCTGCCGTCCTTGATAGACACGATTAGCCCGCTCTTGCGGCGCGAAATGACCGTTATCGGCTCGCCCGCGTAACAGCCGAGCGTGAAAAGGAACGCGTTAAGCTCCTCATCGTCGGTTTCGATGGCTTTTACGATATATTCAATTCCCTCTTCTGCCTGTCTGAGTGTCATGTTTTGCTCCTTATTGACGTTTTACGTCAGTTAGCACCTGCTAACCGTGGTATATTTTAGCACCTCTTTCCGCTTTTGTCAAGAGGTTTTTAATAATTTTATTGCAATTCTTTTTGATTTATGATAAAATGAGACCATCACACACAGGAGATATTCTTATGGAACTGCACGAATCTGCCGAGATGTACCTCGAAACAATATACGTCCTGTCACAAAAGGGTGCTGTGCGAAGCATCGACGTCGCCGAGAAGATGGGATACAGTAAGCCGAGTGTCAGCCGCGCCGTCGGTCTGCTCAAGGCGGGCGAGTATCTGACCGTCGACGTTGACGGAAGCTTGAAGCTCACCGAAAAGGGAAACGACGCCGCAAGAAACATTTTCGAGCGTCACACGGTACTGACAACATTTCTTACAAAAATCGGCGTCAGCGATGAGACCGCCGCGCTTGATGCTTGCCGGGTTGAGCACGTTATCAGTCCCGAAACGCTTGAAGCGATCAAGAAATTTACGGAGAACAACTGATGAGCGAAAAGAAAAAAGAGTTCATAAGAACCGTTAAATTCGTTTTGTTTTCGGCAAGTGCCGGCGTGATACAGATCGCATCAGACGTTGCGTTCAATGAGCTTCTGCATTTTGCGCCGTGGCTTTCGTACCTTCTCGCACTCATTCTGTCGGTGCTTTGGAATTTCACCTTGAACAGAAAATTCACCTTCTGCTCGGCAGGCAACGTGCCGATCGCTATGCTTAAGGTTGCGGGATTTTACCTCGTGTTCACGCCCCTTTCAACTTGGTGGACGGCGGTGCTTACGGGAGCAAGCATTGGTTGGAACGAGTACCTCGTGCTTGGAATGACGATGATAACCAATTTTGTAACCGAGTATCTTTTCGACAGATTTTTCGTGTTCGGGAGCAGTATCGATAGCGCGAAAAAATGATTATCTGACACAAAAAGGCACCTGCCGAGGCAGGTGCCTTTAACTTCTTATTCGTGGAACTCTATCGGAAGCCCGTCGGGGTCCTTTACGAAGAAAAGGTGATAGGGCGTTCCGGGGTGGAGCCTGATATCCTCGGGCTCGTAGCCGAGCGCCTTGACACGCGCGTGCTCCTTTTCAAGCTCGGTCGCATGGAAGCAGAGATGTCGAAGCCCCATCGCCTCGGGATTGCTCACGCGGGGCGGGCAGGACGGGTCTATAAATATCTCAAGCATAGTCCCGTGTGCACACATAAATATCATAGTATCGTGCGGTCTTTCAACCACGCTCTCAATTTCAAAGCCGAGGACGTCGCGGTAAAACGCCACGGTTCTCTCGCGTTCAGATGCGTTGATTGCAATATGGTGCTGTCCTTTAATCATTTTCTTTCTACCGTCAGTTATTATTCAAATCGTTTTTTATTTGCGTCGTGCTTATTTCCGGTGTTCTCGGCAGATAAACCACCTCAACGCCCTCTTCCTTGAGAAAATCGAACTTGCCCTCCCAGTCATCACCCATAACGAAGGTGTCGATATGGTACTCGTGGACGTCGGTGCGCTTCTGATCCCAGGACGTTTCGGGGATCACAAGGTCAACGTAGCGTATCGCCTCAACAAGCGTTTTTCTCTGTTCGTATGAGAAATAGCACTTCTTGTGCTTCTCATTCCAGTTAAACTCGTCGCTTGATACCACGACCACAAGATAATCGCCAAGCGCCTTTGCGCGCTTGAGCAGGTTTATGTGACCGTAGTGGAGCAGGTCGAAGGTTCCGTATGTAATAACTCTTTTCATTTTATTGCTCCCTTTGATTTTTCAGCATCCTTCAGGAAATTGACTATAAGCTCGCAGGACGGACGCTGCTCCATACCGTAGGAGCTTGCAAGCGCTCGGCGCTTTTCGAGATGTTTGTCCTCACCCGCCGAAACTTTGCGGATAAAGTCAGCCATTTCCTCAGCCGTGTAAATCAGCTGACCCGGGAGCGACGCGCGGACGTCGTCATACCAAAGCCCGTATTCCGCCGCGTATTCCTCTGCGTCCTCGAAATTCAGCCCGATCGGACGCTCGGTCAGAAGATAGTCGTAATAGACCGACGAATAATCGGTTATCAGTGCGCTTGACGACGCGAGAAGCTCATATAGGGTAATGCCCTCGGCACTCAGATAGCGGTCGTCCGCGATGACGATCTCCCCTCCGTCCTCAACCTTAAAAACAGACAGATCCTGCGACGGATGCGGGCGCACGAGCAGCTTCATTCCGCATTCCGACAGGCACTTTTTGACGAGCTCAAGGTCGCCGTTCGTTTTTATGGCGGGAACGCCGAACGGAAACTTGTTCTCGATACTCATATCTTCCCTGTTTTTATGCTGTCTGTACGTCGGCATCCAAACGATATACTTATCGTTCTCCCTCTCGGGAACGGCAGTCAAGATCTCATTTCTCGGAAAGCCGAACGGCATAAGCGGGGATTTCGTCACTTGGCTGTAACGCTCATGAAAACCCTCGCCCATCGTCAGAAAGGCGTCGCAGTCGCCGACCCAGCAGATATAACTAAGCACCTTTTTAATGCCCATTCCGTGTCCGAGATAAATGCGTACCTGCCCCTCCCTCGTTTTATGAACGCAGATGTTGCAGTCGATTATGATCGACGCCGAATACTCGTAGTACACGCGCCTGATCTTTTGGAGCATATTTCCTTCACCGTGATAAACGCAGGTTATCGGCGCGCCGCAAAGCGTCTTTCGGCGTTTTTTCATATCGTTCATAAACCACACGAGCTTGTAACCGTCAAACGCCTTCGTCTCAACGATATATTTGAAAAGCCAGTAAGTGTTGTCAGCAAAGTCGGGGTTCGATTCGAATATGATAAGCTTTCTGATCGGCGTCAAGCGCATGAGCCAGCGCTTTGCCCAAAGTCTTAATCTGTTTAGCATAAGGTTAATTTATCACTCCGGCATATTCAGCCTTAACTCTCTCGTAGCTTTCAAGGTTACCGATATCGTACCGTTTCCCGGGCATTTCCATCGCGCACACCGTGCTGTTCTTACACAGCCAAGCAATAAAGCTTCCCGGAGCGTCGGTGCCGCATCCGCCGTCTATCGCTTTCTCTATCAGCTTGGAATCGGACGCCGTGTAGAAATAGAAAGGCGGACAACACCAATTCGTTTCAGGCTCGGGAGATTTTTCGGTCATTTTAGTAACGACGTCGTTACCGTCAACCGTTACAACGCCGCTTTTAAGCAGTTTTTTCCGCTCCGGCTCATAATAACGCATAACGCAGGACGTTTTTTTCTCCTCAGCATATCTCAAAAACGCCGTCAAGCTGAAGTCCAGCACGTTGTCTCCCGCGATAACGAGCATATCGTCGTCAAGACCGAGGGTATCAATAGCGTACTGAATATCCTTGACCGCTCCGAGGCGCGTTTCATTCGTACTCGTGCCGTCATCTACCACCGTTATTTTTTGTTCTTTCGTCCTTGCCCAGTTTTCAAAATGATCGGCAAATTTGTGATTGGATATCACGACGAATTCATCGACAGCTTTGGCGGTGTCAATATCGTCAACAAGCCAGTCGAGTATCGTTTTATTCCCCACCGTCAAAAGCGGCTTCGGAAAATTTTCCGTCAACGGATAAAGACGGGTTGCATAGCCCGCCGCCAAAATCAAGCATTTCATAGTTTAACTCCGTCTGCACTTTCGCAAGTGTATACTGAATACTTGCCGCTCAAGCGAGGGAACGCCTTGAGGTACTTTTCCGTTACTGATTTTATGATGCTGTCCTCGTATTCGGGATCTATTATCGCAAGATAACAGCCCTTAAAGCCCGCGCCGGAGAATCTGCCGCCGTATATTCCGTCGGTCTCCAATGCGATCTCGTGAAGCTTTATCAGCTCTGGCGAGCCGGTTTCCCAGTTGCGAATCGAGCTGTCTCCGCTCTCAAAGGATAATCTTCCGTATTCTTCGATATCTCCGTTTCTCCACGCTTCCGCGGCTTTTTCGACGCGTTCGTTTTCCGCATACCAATGCTCAGCACGCTTTCGCCAGTTGTCGGGCAGAAGATGCTTATACTCGTTGTATACGTCGCGCGGAACGTCGCGAAGATTTGTTTCCTTAAACTTTCCGTACGGGATCCCCGCATACGCCTTTAATGCATACGCCGCGCTTCTGCATTCGTCTGCCCGCATATTGTATGCCGATCCGGCAAGACTGCGCGTAAGACCACTGAAGAAAATCGCGAACTTGTACGGCTTCATTTTCGGCGATTGCGGGATAAGCTCGTAGCTGTCGTCTCTTGTATCCAGATATAACAAGTGATCCTTTTTGCAGTACACCTCGCAGGACTGGTCAAGTTTGCCGCACGCAACGCCCACGTAATTGTTCTCCGCCTCCTGAGAGATCAATATCAATTCCTGAGCAGAAAGAGTAATTCCGTTCATCTTGCAAAGAGCCGACAAAAACGTAATAATCGCCGCCGCAGACGAGGAAAGCCCGCCTATTGGCAGTTCTCCGTCCAAAACCGCGCATATTCCCGTTCTCAAAGTAAATCTCGACGCAAGCGCAATAGTTGCACCGCGAAGATGATCCGCCCAGTCGCCCTCGGGCTTGTCAGGGGTTGACGCAACGTGCCACTGAGCGCGTTTTTCGAACTGCAGCGACGTGATCTCTATAACGCCGTTCTGCTTAGGGCCGTATGCCACATGGATTCCCTTATCAATAGCAAAACCCGTTATCTTACCCAGCTGATGGTCCGTGTGCGCTCCAACGGGGCAAACGCGATATGGGGTGAATGCATTATAAAGCGGCGCTTTTTTATAGATTTGTTCAAACGCTTCGTATGCGGTCATAAAATCCCTCGTTAATTCTGAGATGGTTGCCTTGTTTTCTTGGCGCAATAATCCGCACGGTGAAAACTACGCAAGAATATTATTCCCAAATAACAACCTCACATTTCATCTTTCGGAAACAGATTAGATGCGCACGCTTGCACAAATTTATAATTCTAATGGCATCTGAATATTTTCCGCCCCCGTGGTTAACAAGCCAATTTTTGTTGTTTTCGCCAAAGGTTACTCTACCCTTGCCCATTTTTCTTATCTTGTCATAAGAAGATATCGCTCTTAAAATTCTATAGTTAACAGCAGAAAAGCAGGTTCCAAAGCAACCCTTTCCGTACTCAAAGTTTCTCTTACAAAAGTCCAGCCTGTCTTTCGCGGCTTTTTCGGCTTCTGATCGACCAATTCGCTTGCACTTAATCGTCGCTCCGAGTATCACGTACCGTTGATTGTGAAACACAGAACAGCGATGAGAGAATCTGCATTGTTCCGCAGTCAATTCAACCATCGTTTTTTCCTGCAGATCCCACGCTCTTACCGATTCGACAAAATCGGCAATAGTAAACAAGGAATTGCGTTCCCCGCCAATTCCCGCGTTCATATAAATTATTCCGCCAAACATAGCGGGTAATCCGATCAGTTTTTCAAATCCGCCGTACTCGCGGTCATTAACAAATGAAATCACTTTTTGGATTCGATTGGAAGCACCTATATAAAATCTTCCGTCCCCCAAATCACTCATCTCCAAGCAAGCAGACTTCATATATACAACCGATTCAAACGTTCGCTCATCATTGATCAACAAATTGGAGCCGCCAGAAAGAATATAGACATTTTGATTTCTGTCGTAAATTTCCTGTGCAATTTTGATCAATTCTTCTTCGTTTTCCGGAACATACAATGAATCCGTATACCCACCGATGTGCATAGTCGTTTTTTCGGCAAGACACACATTTTTCTGAATAATCACATTGAAAATCCCCAATCAACAATCGACAGCTATCTCTTTATCACACGCTTCAAAATCCCCACAATCTGCGCGCGATTGAACACCACGCTGACGCACACGGTCACGACCGTCACGATCAGCGTAACCGGAATTGCATATAGGATCCAAGCGCCAAAGCTTTCGCAGCTAATCGCCAAACACTTCGGCAACAATACAGCCAATGCAATACCCGTGCCGCAATATATCAAATAATTTTTCGCCGCAGAAACAATGGAAATGTTTAATACTTTTCGGTTGCATATCCATATAAGATTTCCAACGCGAACAAGTCCTCCGACGAGACTACCGATCAAAATACCGTTCAGCCCCATAAACGGAGCGCATACCAGTGAAACCATAACATTCAAGACGATTTCCATAATCGCGCTGTTTCTCGTTTCCTTAAAACGCCCAACCGCTTCCACCGCCAATTGGTACGGAAGTCTCGTTGTATATATAAAACATGCAAAAATCATTAAAATACCAAACCAATACCGACCGTAATCCGCATCAGTAATACCTCTGGTATAAATCATAACAAAAGGCGTCAAAAGCGTACCGGTTACACCGTACAAGACAGCTCCGCCCGCAAAGATCATCCATTCGACATCTAAGAAACGCTCTTTCAACCGCTTCAATTCTCCTTTGGCATACATATTGCCAAACGTTGAACGAATTCCCGCAAAAGCGGAGGTCATAAGCTGGTTGATGTTTTTCACAACCATATAATGCACCGTGTACACGGAAATTTCTTTAAGCGGAAATAGAAAGGTCATCAAAATGGTCGGCGCATTGTTATTGGCAATCAAGGCGATCTGCTGCGCAAATGCGTCCCAGCGCGATTTTATCGCCTCGTCGTTAGGCTCCTCCGCCCAGTTGATCGTATACCTTCGTTCGACGTAAATTTTCAACATAAACGGAGTTGTCATCAAGCCGAGCAAAGTACCGATCCTTACGATATGAATTCCGAAACCGGCAACGATCAGCAGAATAGAAAAAACGTTAGAAAGGATATATGCTATCACCGTCACAATGGTGATAATATAATATTTTTGATCGGCTTGAAGCAGGATCTTGTATTTGATCGAAAACATATTCTCAACCCAAGACGCCATTCCGATAATCAAAATCAGCGTAAAGGTAAAGAAATAGTTAAACTCATCAAGCACAAGAAAGGGATATACCAACGCAAATCCCACTATAACCAGTGCCAAAAGCCAACCGACCTTCACCATAAAACGATTGGTGGCAACCATTATGCCGCTTATCTTTTTAGTATCGCCGTCCGCCATCGGCTTATACAGTGCGGCGTTGGTAACAAGTCCGAGTCCTGAACGAAGCACTACCGAAAACGACATAAACTGCACAATAGAATTGAGCAGTCCGTTATAATCGGAGCCAAAATAAGACAGTGTAATTCTGGGCAGAACCAAGCCGAAAACAATTACGATAAGCTCATGCAAAACTCCCGTAATAAAGTTCAGCTTTACCGCTCCGCTTCTTGATTTAGCCATTATTATCACATCTTTCGAGCGCGTTCTTTAAGTAATTCAGCCCATTCTCGCGTTCTTTTTTTATTCTTAAACAAGTCGTTTCATAATCAAAATCGGAATGAAGAACGGCAGGGATATTCTCCGCCGTCTCCGTCATTTTGTCCGACATTTTACACATTTCAAGAACGTCCAGAACCTTCGGCTTGTCGTTTTTGATCACCGCAAATCGCTTTTCATAAATTGTCGCAAACACGGTGCCGTGGAAGGTGTCTGTAATAATATATTTCGCCTTATCATAGAGCGAGAGAAACAGCAGGGGATCGTATGCGAGATTGATATCGCACCAGCGGTTTGCTCCACCGAATGTCACCGTTTTCAGCCCTTCTTTTTTTGCGAGCGACTGAATTGCAGTACGGTCAGCTTCCGACAGCTTTCCATAACAGTACAAAAAAATAAAATTGTCCAAATCTGTATGCTTGGCAATCGCATCGTATTCCCCGCGATCCACAAGATACGTCGGATCGCAAACAATTTCGATCTCCTTATCGCAGTACGGCTGAAGAAGCTTTTTTGAAACCTTGTCCCTCACACTGACCGCAGACATATTTGAAAGAGCGCCGCGAACAAAGCCCGCCGCTTCAAATTCCCTTTCCTTTGCAAACCCCACCGACGGAGCATAAGAAATTACCTTGGTTTCACCAAATCCCGTTCCCCAGAAGAACTTGTTGTTTCTTCGAAAATACGGGACGGTAAGATCCCATATAACGTCACTTCCCAAAACGAGACAATCCGCCTTCTCGGAAGCGTCTATAATGCAAAGATTCTTTTTGCAGGC
>JAZSHF010000026.1:0-7197 GCA_045533115.1 Eubacteriales bacterium | reverse complement strand
GGTGACGACCGTCTTCTTGACCTCCTTGCGCCGTACGCCTGCGCCGGTCATGCTTCCTCCTCCGTTTCGTTTATGTCGGAGAGATGCTCCATCTCCTCGGAGAAGGTGGAGTAGTCGCCGAACATACCGGAGAATTCCGATTTTTTCATAACGTGAATAGCATCGGGCTCGATATACAGGCCGATGGTGGCACCGTTTTCCACGTAGTCGGTGGTCTGGATCATCCACTTGAAGCCGCCGATATCGACGATGATCTCGTAGTGAACGCCCTTGAAGGTAACGCTGGTAACGACGCCCGTGAGCATTCCGCGCTCGGTCGATACAACGTCAACGTCCTCGGGACGGACGACGATATCGACGGGCTCGTTTTTCTCAAAGCCGTTATCAAGACAGCGGAATTTCTTGCCTGAGAACGAAACGAAATAGTCCTCGAGCATAATGCCGTCAACTATATTACTTTCGCCGATAAAGTCGGCAACGAATGCGTTTTCGGGCTCGTTATAAATGTCCTGAGGAGAGCCTATCTGCTGGATCTCGCCGTTGTCCATTACGACGACGGTGTCGGACATAGAGAGAGCTTCTTCCTGATCGTGAGTAACGTAAACGAAGGTAATTCCCGTTCTCTGCTGAATGTTCTTAAGCTCCATCTGCATATCCTTGCGGAGCTTGAGGTCAAGCGCGCCGAGCGGTTCGTCGAGGAGCAGTACGCGGGGCTCGTTTATAAGTGCGCGCGCAATAGCAACTCTCTGCTGCTGACCGCCCGAGAGGGTAGTGACCTTTCTTCTTTCAAAGCCCTTGAGGTTGACGACCTCGAGCATTTTGAGCACCTTCTCGTGAAGCTCCTGCTTGTCCATCTTGCGTAGCCGCGGGCCGAAGGCTATATTTTCATAGACGTTGAGATGAGGAAAAAGGGCATACTTCTGAAAGACCGTATTTACCGGTCTTTCGTAAGGGGGTACGTCCTTGACGTCCTTGCCGTCAAAATAAACGTGTCCGTCATCGGGAGTTTCAAAGCCGCCGATAATACGGAGAGTCGTCGTTTTACCGCAACCCGAGGGACCGAGCAGGGTAACGAATTCCTTATCCCGAATGTCGAGATTTATACATTTCAAAATCTGCTCGCCGTCGTAGGATTTAACGACGTTTTGCAAGCGAATAATTACCTCAGCATTGTGTTCCATTTTACAATTATCGACCGCCTTTCACGGAGCAAAACAGCCCCTAAATAGAAATACGGTTTCATTGTATCATTATGTAAAAGAAAATGCAATAGTTTTGATGAAATATCTTGAAAAACCGCGATTAAGCGTGATTAGACGTGATTAGAGGCGGGTTTTTCGGGATTTTTCCCAAAATACTCCGTTATCCTCGATTATCCTCGGTTTTCTTTTGGTATCCGTTTTTCTGCTTTTCTTTGCTCGTGCAAATGAAAATAGTAGTTTTGCTTCGCAAACCTACACAAAAGAAACCACGCCAAGGGGCAAACCGTTTGAATTTTGCCTCCGCAAAATTCTGCACACGTTTTCCCCTCCCAAATCCCCTTTCGGATTAAAAAGAAGCTTCGATGTGTTTGATTGAAACCCCCACGTTATTGTAGGGTGCGACAACCTCGGGAACCCCCCAAAACTCGCATTTGCTCGTTTCGGGGAACCCCTCACCTCGGCGCACCGTAGGGCGGGGGCTTGCTCCCGCCGTTTCCAAAGGAAAGTAACATCGTTTTAATACGGAAGGGGAAACCTCTCCCCTACAAATGAAGCTTATTTTCTTCTCGCCACCGTGCCTGCAAACAAGGCGCAAACGATAACGAAAAGCGACGGATCACCCACGCCCGAAAACAGAAAATAGACCGAAAACAAATAGAGCAAAAACAGGATGAAAAAAGTAACGCCCAAAACGATCTTATCCGCCGTTTTCGGCGTCAGAAACGTGCTTATCAGATTCAGCAAAACGGTTCCGCCGTCAAGCCCCTTCACGGGCATGAGATTGATAAAAGCGAGAACGAGATTGCAGGCGCAGAAAAATTCGGAAAGCGGCAGGACTAAGCCGATAAAAAAGAGAATAATATTTATAGCAGGACCGCAAAGTGCTATAAAAATATCGGATTTATACGACCGAAGCCCGTGGGGCAGCGCCATGTCCGCGCCAAACGGATAGATGACAATTCTTATCGGCGCGGCGCGGCAGGCGAGCGCCGCAAGATAATGCCCAAGCTCGTGCATCAGCGCGCAAAAAAGCGTGATTATCCCCTCATACCCGGCACCCGAAATCGACAGAAGAATTAAAAAAATTACCGTAGAGGGATGAATTATGAATTTTTTTGTTTTATTAACCAAACTCTTGTCACCTGCGCCTTTATATGATATAATGAATTATCGGAAATAATGTTAGAGGAATCAAAAATGACAGACAGAACTCTCGGTTTATATATCCATTTCCCGTTTTGCCAAAGCAAATGTCCCTACTGCGACTTCTATTCGATAACGGACAGCTCCTGCGCCGACAGATACGTAAACGCTATCGTTCTTCAGATGCAGGACTACGCAAAGGCAGCGTCTCGGCACGACGTCGACAGTATATTCTTCGGCGGCGGAACTCCCTCGATGCTCAGCACGAAGCAGCTCCTTAAGGTCATCGACGGGATATATGACAATTTCAACGTCCGAGGTGATGCAGAGTTTACGATCGAGGCAAACCCCGCAACGCTGAAGACCGCATCGCTTCGCAAGCTCCGCCGCGCAGGCGTAAACCGTCTCAGCATCGGTCTTCAGAGTGCAAACGACGGCGAGCTTCAAGCTCTCGGAAGAATACATACATACGCCGATTTTGAAGAAAGCTTCCATATCGCGCGTAAGGCAGGTTTTGATAATATAAGCGTCGATCTTATGTACGGTATCCCGAATCAGACCCCCGAAAGCTTCGCGCATACCCTTAAAACGGTGACGGCGCTCCGCCCCGAGCATATCTCGGTGTACGGGCTGAAGATAGAAGAGGGAACGCCATTTGACGCAAAGAAGGATTCGCTCATTCTTCCCGACGAGGACACTGAGTGCAAAATGTACTTTGATGCCGTCGAATATCTGTCGGCAAAGGGCTACCATCAGTATGAGATAAGCAATTTCTCAAGACGGGGATACCAGTGCGTGCATAATCTGCGCTACTGGAACTGCGAGGAATATATCGGCTTCGGCCCCGGCGCACATTCCTATTTCGGAAACCGCCGTTTCGCGTATAAGAAGAATATATCCGATTACGTTAAGAATATGGAAATGCCCGGCACGGTTCCCGACATTTTGAGCGAAAACTACGAGGTCAAGGAAAACGAGCGTATAGGTGAATACGTAATGCTCCGTATGCGTCTGAGCGAGGGCGTTGACACGGAATTTTTCGCGGGGGCGTTCGGAATCGACTTCGAGCGCTTGTTTGGAAAATATCTCGAAAAGTATGAGAAAAACGGCTTCCTGCGTAAAAAGGACAGAAGCTGGGCGTTCACGCCGAAGGGAATGTACGTTTCGAACTATATACTCTCGTCAATGTTCGATTTCGACAGCGATATCCTTAAAGGCGTAGTAAACGGTACCGATAAATGATCACCCAAAAGGACGGATGGCATACCTGCTAAAAGGCAGGTATGCAGTTATGATCGCCTTTGGCGAGTTTGGGGTTATGATCGGCTACGCCGAGTTATGATGTGCCTGCGGCACAGTTGAAGGCGGTTGGGCGATCATATCATAACGTTTGCGCAGCAAATTCATAACGGCGAGCGTAAGCGAGTCTCATAACTCATAACTAAAACAGTATCTGTGTATGTAAATACGGCGCTTATCAAAAAAGGATAGAGAAAGTAAAATTTCTCTGTCCTTTTGTTTTACATCCGCAATTTACACAGCCGTAAGACACGAAAAAAGCGCTTCCCTTATCCCGCGGTAAATTATCCCGCAATCTCCGATCGGCAAGGGATTAACTCCCTTTCCGCATTCAATGGTAAAGCCGGGCAAGCCGTACTCCTTGATAAACCAGTCCTTAAGCCCGCCGTAAGCGGCAGATCCCGTCGGCTCGGAGAGGGTATATCCCGTAAGCGCAGATAAACGCTTGCCGATAACCCGTGCCCCGTCGGGCACAACGCCGCCGAAATCGTAAAAAATCTCTTCTCCCTGAGTGTGTAAAGCAATAAGCAGATCGATCCCGCGCGCACGAATGAAGGAGCAAAGAGCCGACGTTTCGGGCTCCGATTCGGGGTGTTCGCCCGAAAAAAGCGTCGCACCCGCCGTTATCCCGTGCTTGCGCTCGTAATCCTTGTATTCGAAAAATCCGGCATCATAATTGTGATTGAGATCAACCCCGCGCCCGTTTGCCTGCCAGCGCGAAAAATCGCCGCCGCTCATAGCGTTCAGCCGATCGACGAGAGGATTTAACTCGTCGTGACCGTTTATCTGTAATTCGACCCCGTCGGGATTGAGCATCGGAACGACGAAAAGCGTCCGATTTTCAAAAACGACGCTTAATTCTCCGCCGCGCTCAATCTCTTTTCCGACGTCAAAAAGAAAATCAAGCAGCAAAGCCGTCGTGATCCATTCCATTCCGTGATGCGTCCCGACGAAAAGCACCGCCTTGCTTCCGTTTCCTATTGATATCAGCGGTATCTCCCTACCGACGAGCGACTTCCCGATAACGCTGCGATTAAAAAACGGATATTTTTGAGCAAGTGCGTCAAGCTCCTTCATCATTTCTTCGTATGTAATAGGAGTTTTTCTCATAATATTCCCCCCAAACCTTTTTTACAGTCTATGAAAAAACGGGCTTGTATTATGAAAAATCGTTTTGGTACGGTGGGAGCAAGCCCCGCCATACAAAAAATCTCCCATTACGGGAGATTTTGATTTATATAACCTTTAACCCCTCAAGGAGTATCTTAATTCCCATTCCGACAAGCACCGATCCGCCGACGATGGCAGCGATCTTTCGGAACCTTGCGCCGATAAACGCGCCGAGGGCGGTACCGACAGCGGAGAGAACGAAGGTCGTCACGCCGATAATTCCGACCGACGAAAAGATCTCAACCTCAACGAGAGCGAATGAGACACCGACCGCAAGCGCGTCAATGCTCGTCGCGAGCGCAAGCGGAACCATCTCCTTAAAGGAAAGTGAAACCGAGCAGGTGTCGTCATCACCCTTTATCGCCTCTCTTATCATATTTGCACCGATGAGAAGCAGAAGCACGAACGCTATGTAGAAGGAGTAATCGGCAATTTTGGAAGCAACCGTAGAGGCAAGAAAATAACCGATAATGGGCATAAGCGCCTGGAAAATTCCGAAATAAAGTCCGACGGTCACCGCCTGTGAAAGCTTGACCTTGCATAAGGACAGTCCCTTGCAGACCGCAACGGCAAAAGCGTCCATAGATAAAGAAACGCCGATGAGAAATATCTCCCAAAGCTGCATATTTATATCCCCAATTTTTTTAGTTTACCGTAAAATTATACCAAAATAAAAAACGAGTGTCAATAGGTGCATTTTGTTGACAAGCGTCGGTTTTTATATTATAATAATACAATAAACTATTATTATGGGAAAATATGCTCTATGATATACAGAACGGAATTCAACGCATCGTCACCCGACGTAAAATACGTTAAAAAAATGACCGACGCGTACTATAATAAAAACGGAAAGCGTCCCGGCGTGTTTATACGCACCTTCGGCTGTCAGCAGAACGAGGCGGAGAGCGAAAGATATATGGGAATGGCTTGCCTTATGGGCTATGAAAAGGTAGATAGCGAGGAAAAAGCATTGCTTATTCTTTACCATACCTGTGCCGTTCGTGAGCACGCAGAGCTGAAGGCGCTTTCGATAACGGGACAGCTCAAGCACCTGAAGGCGCAAAACCCCGATCTCAAAATCGGAATCTGCGGCTGTATGGTCGCGCAGGAGCACCGACTTAACGACATTAAGAATAAATACCCATACGTCGACTTTCTTTTCGGCACGGGTGCTCACGAAAAATTCCCCTATTACCTTGCAGAGTCGATGCGGAAGCGCAAAAGAGTATTTTACCCCGACGAAAGCTATTCGGTTTCCGAGAAAATGCCGGTATGCCGCGAAAGCAGCTTCAAGGGCTGGGTAAGCATTATGAACGGGTGCAATAATTTCTGTACCTACTGCGTCGTGCCATACGTCCGCGGACGCGAGCGCAGCCGCGAGCGCGAGAATATATTGAATGAAGTCCGTGACCTCGTAAATTTCGGCTGTAAAGAAATAACCCTGCTCGGACAAAACGTAAACTCCTACGGCAAGGGTCTTTACGACGATTACGGCTTTGCAGAGCTACTGACCGATATATGCAAAATAAAGGGCGACTATTGGATACGCTTTATGACGAGCCATCCGAAGGACGCGAGCCGTAAGCTTATCGACGTTATCGCCGAAAACTGCGGCGATAATTGTCATCCGAAGATAGTAAAGCAGTTCCATCTGCCGCTTCAGTCAGGCTCCGACGCAGTTCTTAATAAAATGAACCGCCGTTATACGCGTGAAAATTACCTTTCTCTCATCGAGTATATGAAATCAAAAATACCCGATATAGCGCTCTCTACCGATATAATAGTCGGTTTCCCGACCGAAACGGAAGAGGACTTCGCCGATACGCTTTCAATGCTCGAAGAAGTAAGATATGACGCGTTCTTCTCGTTCATTTATTCGGTTAGACGCGGCACCCCCGCCGAAACTATGGAGCAGGTACCCGAGAAGGTAAAGAAAGAACGCTTTTCCCGCCTGCTCGAAACGCAAAACCGCATATCGCTCGAAAAGAATAACGAGTACGTCGGCAAGCGTGAGCGAGTCCTCGTCGAAGGCAGAAGCAAGACCGACGAAAAAATGCTGACGGGACGAAACGAGAAAAACCGTCTCGTCCATTTCGAGGGCGACGATTCCCTCATCGGTACCTTTGCAAACGTGAAAATAATCACCGCAGATACCTATTGCCTGACGGGCGAGCTGGTCTGAAAAACGTTCGCTCTATTCTTTGTAATATAAAAACAGATTGAATCGGGATATACCTTCTCCGGTGGGAGAAGGTGTCATTTGCAAAGCAAATGACGGATGAGGTGTCGAATAAGTGAACATACTCCTCATCCACCACAGGCGTTCCGCCTGCGGTCCCCCTTCTCCCTCAGGAGAAGGTAAACAACGCGGCGAAACGCT
>JAZSHF010000034.1:0-22734 GCA_045533115.1 Eubacteriales bacterium | reverse complement strand
CCTGCATATTTTTCGATAAGGTAGGCAAGTGTTCTTTCGTAGCAACCGAGAGAGGTGCGGTGAATGATATACGGTGTCTTCTTCTGCCCGTCGGTGTCTGTGTATTCCATACCGAACTTTTCAGCAAGAAGCATGTCTATTTGGATCGTAACGATAGTGTCTTCCTTACCGAATACGTTTTTGTACTGAATATCGAGCTTAGGACCGTAGAACGCTGCTTCGTCAATTCCAATCTCGTAATTGATTCCGAGATTGTCGAGAATGGTCTTCATGACGCTCTGAGCTTCATTCCACTGTTCGGGAGTTCCTTCGTATTTCTTCGTATTTTGGGGATCCCACTGCGAGAAGCGGAACGTGCAGTCTTCAAGCATACCAACGGTGTCGAGAACATATTTCGCAAGCTCAAGACAACCCTTGAATTCTTCTTCAAGCTGCTCAGGACGAAGAACAAGATGTCCTTCGGAGATTGTGAACTGACGAACGCGGATAAGACCGTGCATTTCGCCCGAATCCTCGTTACGGAAGAGGGTTGAGGTCTCGCCGAAGCGCATAGGAAGCTCACGGTAGGAGCGAGGCTTGTTGAGGAATACCTGATACTGGAAGGGACATGTCATCGGACGGAGCGCGAAGCATTCCTTCGTCTCATCGTCGGCATCACCGAGAATGAACATACCGTCGCGGTAGTGATCCCAGTGACCGGAAATCTTATAAAGATCGCGCTTGGCCATAAACGGGGTCTTTGTTAATAGATAGCCTCTCTTTTGCTCCTCGTCCTCGATCCATCTTTGAAGAAGCTGTACAACTCTTGCGCCCTTGGGAAGAAGGATAGGCAGACCCTGACCGATGGTGTCAACGGTAGTAAACAGCTCAAGGTCACGTCCAAGCTTATTGTGGTCGCGTTTTCTTGCTTCCTCTACCTGAGTAAGGTATTCGTTAAGGGCATCCTTATTCGGATAAGCAGTACCGTAAATACGCTGAAGCATCTTATTTTGGGAATTGCCTTCCCAGTATGCACCGGTACACTGAGTAAGCTTGAATGCCTTTACTGCGCCAGTCGAGTGAAGATGAGGACCTGCACAAAGGTCGGTAAACTCGCCCTGACGGTAGAATGAAATATCGTTACCCTCGGGAATACGGTCAATAAGAAGAACCTTATACGGCTCGTTTTTTTCCTCCATCAGCTTCTTCGCTTCATCGCGGGGGAGAGTAAAGCGCTCAATGATAAGATTTTCCTTAACGATCTTCTTCATCTCGGCTTCGATCTTCGTAAGAATTTCGGGAGAGAAGGAGACATCGCTGTCTATATCGTAATAGAAGCCGTTATCAACGGAGGGGCCGATAGTAAGTTTTGCTTCGGGGAAGAGGCGCTTGACCGCTTGCGCGAGAATGTGAGAAGCGGTATGCCAGAATACTTGCTTTCCGGCCTTATCCTCGAAGGTCAGGGGAGTGACCTCGCAGTCGCCGATCTCGGTCGAAAGACCGATGACGTCATCACCGCATTTCGCCGCAATAACCTCGCGGCTCATCAGCTCTTTTTCTTTCAAAAATTCATAAGCAGTTTTCATAAAAAACCTCCAAAAAATAAGATAACACCCCGAACAATAATCTGTTCGGGGTGAGGAAATTACAAGAATTGCCGCACGGTTCCACCCAATACTTTAACTCATTTGTGTTCGGTTGTGTCACGGCGGTGGTACCTTATATAGGCTGCCGACGCAGTTTTCAGCTACTCTGCGCTCTCTGTACGGTGCATTTACATAAGACGTGTCCGTCGAGGTATTTCTACATCTTAGATTTTAACATCGAGAAAACGATTTGTCAAGTATTACTTCAATAATTATTGACAAAATATGCTTCCTTTGATATAATATGTGAGTTAGTAAACTATATCCTGTTTGGAGGTTTCACAATGAAGTGGACTGGATTAAATGAACTTCGCGAAAAGTATCTTTCTTTTTTTGAAAGCAAAGGACATCTTCGTCACAAGAGCTTTCCTCTTGTGCCGATAAACGATAAATCCATACTTCTTATAAACGCTGGAATGACTCCCCTTAAGAAGTATTTTACCGGAGAACTTGAGCCGCCAAGACACAGAATGACTACCTGTCAGAAGTGTATCCGCACCCCTGATATTGACCGCGTCGGTATTACCGCTCGTCACGGTACATTCTTTGAAATGCTCGGCAATTTCTCGTTTGGTGATTATTTTAAGCGAGAAGCGATTTCCTGGGCTTGGGAATTTATTACGAAGGTTCTTGAGCTTCCCGAGGATCGCCTTTGGGTAACGATCTACCTTGATGACGATGAAGCATACGACATCTGGGCGAATGAGATCGGCGTTGATCCTAATCATATCGTCCGTCTTGGGAAAGAGGATAACTTCTGGGAGCACGGCTCGGGCCCTTGCGGTCCTTGCTCCGAGATACATTTTGACCGCGGTTCCGAATACGGATGCGGCTCTCCCGACTGTAAGCCCGGATGCGACTGCGACAGGTTTATGGAGTTCTGGAATCTTGTATTTACTCAGTTTGATAATGACGGTAATAATAACTATACCCGACTTGCAAAGCCGAATATCGACACAGGTATGGGCCTTGAGCGTCTTGCCTGCCTCATGCAAGGCGTTAACAACCTCTTTGAGGTTGATACCGTTCGTAACATAATGAAAGCGATCGAGGACGTTTCGGGCGTTAAGTACGGCGATAACGAAAAGAACGACATATCTCTTCGTGTCATTACCGACCATATTCGCTCCTCCTCCTTCCTTATTTGCGACGGCGTCGTTCCGTCTAACGAGGGCAGAGGTTACGTTCTTCGCCGTCTGCTCCGCCGTGCGGCTCGCCACGGAAGAATGCTTGGTATTTCAGGTACCTTCCTTTCAGACATTTGCACTGTAGTCGCGCAAGAGAATTATTCCGAATATCCCGAGCTTACAGATAAGCTTGCATATATCCAGAAGGTTATTTCGATGGAAGAAGATAGATTTGCTGCTACCATTGACGCCGGTCTTTCTATCCTTTCAAACATTATCAGAAAAGCAACCGCAGACGGTGTTAACAACCTTTCCGGTGAGGACGTTTTCCGTCTTTATGACACCTACGGATTCCCCTTCGATCTTACCAAGGAGATCGCTCAGGAGCAAAACCTCGGAATTGACGAGGATGAGTTCAAGAATTTAATGAAGATTCAGAAGGAGCGTGCAAGAGCAGCTCGTGCAAACATCTCGGGCTGGAGCGATGCCTCGAAGAACCTCATTTCCGAATTCTCCGCAACCGAATTCCTTGGATATGAATGTGACAACTGCGAAGCTACTGTTCTTGGTATCGTTAGCGACGATACACTTATTCATGAGATCACCGAGGGTGATTTCACTCTTATTACCGATAAGACTGTTTTCTACGGTGAGGGCGGCGGTCAGGTCGGTGACACCGGTGTTATATGTGACAACGATACCATAATAACCGTTAACGATACCAAAAAGGTTGACGGCGTATATCTTCACATTTGTACCCTCGTCAGCGGTGACGTTAAGGTTGGCGATACAGTTAAGCTTGAGATCAACAGAAGCCGCCGCGAGTCTATTAAGCGAAACCAGTCTGCTTGCCACCTGCTTCAGGCGGCGCTCAGACATGTGCTTGGAAACCACGTCGAGCAGGCTGGATCTTATGTTGATGAATCCAGAGTTCGTTTTGACTTCTCGCACTTTGCGGCGTTGACGGATAAGGAGCTTACGGAAGTTGAAGCGCTCGTCAACTCGCATATTCTTATTGCCGAGGAGATCTCTACTCTTGAAACCGATATCGAAACCGCTAAGAAGAACGGTGCAATGGCGCTCTTCGGGGAGAAATATGGCGACAAGGTCAGAATGGTCAAGATGGGCAACTTCTCGACCGAGCTTTGCGGCGGTACGCACATGGATAATACCGGAAAGCTTGGATTGTTCAAAATCATTTCCGAAAGCTCTGTTGCAGCAGGCGTTCGCCGTATTGAGGGTACAACCGGTCTTGGAGTTCTTACACTCATAGCAGAGAAGGACAACCTTATCAGTGACACTGCTAAAGAGCTTAAGGTAGGAAACCCTCTCGACCTTCCCAAGAAGGTTCTCCAACTTCAGAATGAGCTTAAGGCGGCAAAGAGCGAAATCGAATCTTTGAACAGCAAGCTCGCCGCAGGTCAGACCGATGCAATCAAGGCAGGCATGAAGGTAGTTAACGGCTTAAATCTTATCGTTCACGCTCTCAAGGATACGGCGCCCGATATGCCGAGAACGATCTGCGACGAGCTTAAGGCGAGCGACGATGATGTTGTTGCGGTTATCGCTCTTGTAAATGGAGACAAGCTTACCTTTAGCGCTTGCTGCGGAAAGAATGCGGTAGCTAAGGGCGCACACGCAGGAATGATCCTTAAAAGCGTTAGTGCTATCTGTAACGGCGGCGGCGGCGGCCGTCCCGATAGTGCTTCCTCGGGCGGAAAGGACATCGATAAGCTTGATGAGGCGCTTAATGCAGTTGAGGGAATACTCCTTTCACAGCTTAAATGAGTTTATTAAAAAGAACAACGCGTCGCGGTGTTCTTTTTAATAAAGAATGAATAATTATTGACAATTATAGTACTATGTGGTACAATGTAGTTGTTTAATGTCGGATTTTGTCTATATGAAAGGAGAGGGAATAATGACGTTCGATAAGTCCCAGCTTATGCGCGGCACCTTAGAGGGTTGCATTCTGAAGATTATAAGCGAAAAGACGACATACGGTTATGAAATCCTCCTTTCGCTTAAGACGCGCGGTTTTTCCGACATTTCCGAGGGTACTATTTATCCCTTGCTTCTCCGCCTTGAAAAGCAGGGAAGTATTACCTCGAGGCTCTTGCCGTCGCCTCTTGGACCTAAGAGAAAGTATTATTCGATAACCGATGACGGTCTTAAATATCTCGAATTGTTTATAAGCACTTGGTTACAAATTTCGAGTTCTGTTGCAAAGATACTTGTTGTGGAGGAGGATTCACAATGAACAGAGAAAGAAAAACGTCTGCAAAGATACTGACCAAGGAAAACAGACGCATAATAATGAAGATTGAGCAATACCTCGAAAGCCGTTATATAAATGAAATTGCCGGCGAGGAGATTCTGTCTGACATTGTTGGTATGGCACTTGAATGTCAGGAGCGCGGCGACTCCTTTGAGCAGATGATCGGTGCTGATCACGAAGCGTTTTGCAGAGAGCTTGTGCGCAATTCTCCAAAGCAGCATTTACACGAACGCATACTTCATATGCTGCATTGGCTTTTGCTTTTTGCAACCTGTCTATTGCCCGGTCTGTTCCTTATCGAGATCCTTTTTCCTGCGTATTCTCCCGGCAATATTGTTGGGATCGACTATACAGTCCGTTTCTCCTACATATTAAAATATTATATACTTATGTTTGTTATCGTAGTAGGTTGGTTCTTTGTCCGAATGTATAACTACAAGCCTACTAAATATGTCTTCGGAACCTACTTTACGATCTTGATGTTATTCTTTCTGTTTACTGATGCGATTTTGAAATTTATTATTGGTAATATGAGCGTTAACATCAATATAATCGTTTGGACGGTAACTCTTGCGGTTTTGTTCGTGATCTGTTATCTTCTCCGAAGAGTTATTGCTATGAGCATAGCATATAAAAGAAATAAATCATCTAACTGAGAGGTGTAAAATGAAGAATGAGAAAAAGCGTCGCCGCGGCGACCGCAGAGACGGTTATTTGGTAAGAGACATCGATTCTATGCATGCTCTTATGCCGTATATGCTTCCAAACCGCGCTGACAACGAGGCGTTTCTTACCGAGACCATCGATATGACAAACGTTATTGAATATATTGCGCAAAAAAATGCTGATAACCCTGAATTCAAATACACATTCTTTCATTTTCTGACCGCTGCGATCGCAAAAACAATAGTTCTTCGCCCCAAAATGAACAGATTTTACGCAGGGCACCGTCTATATGACAGAAAAGATATAATTTTGTCTTTTACTGTCAAAAAGCAGTTTTCAGACAGCTCCGAAGAAGCTCTTGCAATGATAAAGATTGACAAGGATAGCGACGTTTCTCCCATCGAACAGGTATACGAACAGGTTAAGAAGATCGTTCATAACGTACGCAAAGAGAATAAGACTGATGCTTCGACCGAAAAAATGGATATTCTTCTTAAAATGCCCCGACCTATTCTGCGCTGTGCTGTAAGATTTTTGCGCTGGCTGGAATACCACGGAAAATATCCTAAGTCTCTTATGAAGGCAGATCCTTATTACTCAACGGTGTTTCTTTCAAACCTCGGAAGCATAAAAATGAGTGCTGATTATCATCATCTTGCAAATTGGGGAACCAACTCAATATTTGCTATTATAGGCGAGATGAAGCCGATGCCTTTCTACGCAGAAGATGGATCTGTCACCGTTAAGAAAGGTCTTACATTGAGTATGACGATCGACGAAAGAATTGCTGACGGATTTTATTTTGCGAACAGCATAAAGATCCTTCGCAAATTTATTGAAAATCCAAAGTTGATTGACGAGCCAATAAATAAACCGTTAGATTAAGGAGTAGACTGATATGGACAACGTAAAAGCCCCTTGGCTTAATAATTACGGCGATGTTCCTCATACTCTCGAATATAAGCAGGGAAGTATGTGGGAGGCTGTCCTTGACATTGCAAATGAATATCCCGATTATACGTCCTTTATCTTTATGGGTAAAAAGACCACCTATAAAGAATTTGCAAAGCAAGTCGATATTTGCGCTAAGGCACTGAAGAAGATCGGCGTAAAAGAGGGCGAAAGAGTCACGGTTTGTATGCCCAACTGTCCGCAGGGAATTATTATGTTCTATGCGATTAACGTTATCGGCGGAATAGCAAATATGATTCATCCGCTTTCGGCAGAGAAGGAAATCGCTTTCTATCTTAATGACTCTAAGAGCGTGGCTGCTATTACACTCGATCAGTTTTATCCGAAATTTGAAGCAGTTCGCGATCAGGTGTCTATCAAAAACCTGATTATCGCTGACATAAAGGACGCGCTTTCGCCCGTAATGAAGGTAGGTTACGCGCTCACCTCCGGCAGAAAGATCAAGAAAATTCCCGCAGATGCGCCTATTATAAGATGGAATGATTTTATGAAGGCAGGCAGGAGCTTTGAGGGTAAATACAAGGTAAAGCGTGTAGATTACGACCCGGCCGTCACTCTTTACAGCGGCGGTACCACCGGCGTCAGCAAGGGTATTCTGCTTTCAAACCTAAACTTCAACGCGCTTGCAGCGCAGATAATAGCGACTAATCCGGTATTCTGTCCCGGAGATTCTATGCTCGCGGCTATGCCTATATTCCACGGATTTGGTCTTGGTGTAAGCATTCATTCAATGCTTGCAAACGGAGGTAAATGCATTCTCGTTCCGAGATTTACACCTGCAAGCTACGCAAAACTGATCGTTAAGCATCGCTGTAATTTTATGGCGGGTGTTCCCACTCTATATGAAGCTCTGCTTCGACAGCCGATAATGGACGGCGCAGACCTTTCCTGCCTTAAAGGCGTATATAGCGGCGGAGACTCTCTCTCCGTTGAACTTAAAAAAAAGCTTGATGCATTCTTGGCTGAACGTAAGGCAACAGTCAAAGTCAGGGAGGGCTACGGAACTACCGAATGCGTTACTGCAAGCTGTCTTACGCCGCTCCATCTTGCAAAAGAGGGAAGTATTGGCCAGCCGTTTCCGGATACCTTCTACAAAATCGTGCGTCCCGGTACGCAAGATGAGGTTCCGTATGGTGAAGATGGAGAGATTTGCATTTCAGGCCCCACCACCATGATGGAGTATGTTGGACATCCCGAAGAAACAGCGCAGACACTTCAGACACACGCGGACGGTAGAGTATGGGTACATACAGGCGATCTCGGATTTATGGATAATGAAGGTTTTATCTATTTCAAACAGAGAATTAAGAGAATGATAATCACAAGCGGCTACAACGTGTACCCGTCTCAGCTTGAGAACATACTTGATGCACACGAAATCGTTCAAATGAGCTGTGTTATCGGCGTGCACGATCCGATAAAGGTACAAAAAATAAAGGCGTTTGTTATGTTAAAGCCTGACGTCCTGCAGTCTGATGACAACAAGGCTTTGCTCATTGAATATTGTAAGAAGAATATCGCAAAATACGCTATTCCTTATGATATTGAATTCCGCAATCAACTTCCCAAAACACTCGTTGGTAAGGTTGCATACAGGGTTCTTGAGGAAGAAGAAGCAGCAAAGCGCGCTTCGGAAGCGTCGGCAACCGCTTTGTGACCACTATAGCAGGGAAGCGTTAATAAACAATATTTGGAGATAACCTAATGAACCAGCAGATATTGGAGAAAATAATTTCTACGTTGATAGAAGAGTTCGGGATTAACGACGTTAGAGTTGATGAGTCTTCTAAGCTGTCTTCGGAATTGGATATAAGCTCTCTTGAATTCCTTAACTTTATAATGGTGATTGAGGAAGAACTCGGCGTTACCTTTCAAGAGGAGAGACTAAAAAAATTTAAGACAGTTGGCGATATTGCGGCCTATGTTGAAGAACTCATGGAACGATAAATAATAAATGGACTTAGAATCTCTCCGCAGACAAATTATGCGGAGAGATTTATAATTTTGCAGAGAGAAGAGCATTTATTACTATAGCGATATAAATTTGTGATTGTACTAAATTAAGATTTAATGTAATAAAGGGAATGATTTTATGGTTCTAATTGAGTATATGATTTTGTATATATCGCATTTAATAAATCGTATGCTGTTATTCCATTATGATGTTTCGCGGCGATTATCTGTATACTCTATTTAATTTTATTATGTTTTTTGTTTTATCGTCAAAATTATTTTTTCATCATCTTACAGATCAAAATTCTGTATTTAATTATAAACGCTCCGCAATGATTTTCAATACGGAGCGTTTACAATAATTCAATAATTCAATTATTATCTGTGGTCTGTACGCGTCACAGCTTCTTCGCGGAACAAGAGCGAGATACACCATATCGCTGCGAGACCTACGAGAACGTAGACTACGCGGCTGACTGTTGCCGTCTGTCCGCCAAATAACCATGCTACGATATCAAAACGGAAAAGTCCGATACTTCCCCAGTTGAGACCGCCGATAATAGTAAGAACGAGTGCTATTTTATCCAACATATTTTAGATAAGCTCCTTCATTTTTATTGGGCAATAATATATTTCCCTGTTTTTTTCAAATTATTCATACTTATAATTGTACTAAATATTTTACTTTGCAATAACAAAAAAACACGAACGTATGTTTTGTTCGTGTTTTTTTGATAATTACTCAACTATTTCTGTATTGTTATCCTTGATTACAACAGTTGCGTCGGTAGCATCGATTTTCACAAGACATTGCTGAATGTCGGATGGAGTAGCTATCTTGAGCTGACCTTCAGTAATAGCTGTATCGTTATAGGTAAGTGTGCTATTTGCGGTTTTTACGTTATAAGATAAGAATTCAGCTGCATAGTTAGTTGTATCCACGTTGAGGCTACCGCCAACGATACCGGCGTTAAATGTTTTTGCTTTGGTATTGGATACCGTTATGTTTCCGGCACTTACGTTCGCGTTGATTATCGAGGTCGTAACAACCTGATCGAACGTTGCATTTCCTTCGCTAACCGTAATATTATAGTCAACAGTCTCGTTCCAGATATTTTTGAGCGTTATGTTACCGTTTCGCAATGTAAGATTAAGTGTTTTGAGACTTGATACATCGGAAAGATAGATCGTTACGCTTCTCTTGTGCCCTTTCAAGGGCTTATCGGCGAAAAAATATCGCAATCCTTTGAAGCGGAGTCCGCCGCCGCTCATATCAATAAATGAAGAAATACCGCTTATGGTTCCGTCGACTGTAACAGTACCGCCCGAAAGTTTAACCGAATAGTCATACGCTTCAAAATTTTTAAGCTCAACGTAGCTGCTCTTTGCCGATCCGACTATCGTAACGTCGACGTCAGTAAAGTTAAGGGAAAGCTTTGAGAGCTTTTGATCGGAAAGATTGTATACGTAAACGATATCACCTTTCTTGTTGCGCGATTGCTCATAAATCGAAATGCCTTGGGCGTCAGCCATGGTTGATGCTATTGAGCAGGTAAACCAGCCGGTAAAAATGAGAACAGCGGCGAGTGCAAGGAATATTAGTGATGTTGGTTTCATAATCCGATACACTCCTTCTTAAGATTTACATACAGCTCGCGGTACTTACGTATGACGTAGTGAACGAGCTTGAGAAGCCATTTTGCGACGATAGGCATAAATCTTACTGCGAAATTATATACAAGTATACCGATCGCGAGAGCGAAAGCTCCGATCATAATGGCAACACCGCATTCGTAAAGACCGATCGGAACACTTGTGAGCATCTGAGAGACGCCGAAGATCAGACCGAAGACAGACACGAGCGTTCCTGCCGCCGTTACGAAAATGAGGGTCCCTATAGAAAGCAAAATAACCAGCGCTACGCAGAAAAACAGGAAACCGAACCCCATCGCGGTAGCTGCAAGAATTGATAAGGTGATAGGGAGTGTCGCCGCAAATATTATCCAGAATTTCTTTCTGTTTTGCTCAATTATGTCCGGATCAATTGGTGCAGATGTGACAGAAGTATCTGTCTGTGCTTGTACGATCTCGCCACGTTTGGTTCCGTGAGCTTCGGTTAGAACGTCGTCCGAGGATCTATCAGCTTCGGGTTCCTTTTCAAATACGACAACGTCGTCATCGGAATCGTTCGGAGCATCAGTGTTCAATACCTCTTGCGCATGGTCGTTGTCGGCATTGACTATAACCGGCTCTCTGCGCTCTTCGTGTTTTTTCGTCTCGTTTTCTTCTTTAGCATCATTGATAGCCTTCTCGGTCATTCTCTTGATTCGTGCCGCAACCTTGTCAAGGTCGCCGAGCTTAGCGATCTCAGCCGCGACCTCTTCATCATTTTTTCCTTTGAAATAACCGTCGAACTGAGTCAAGTGGCGCTCAATATATTCGTGACTCAAACCGACGTTCAGTAGCTTTTCAGTCAGTTCCGCATAAAAGGTCTGCTTGTCCATAACTGTTCCTTTCGATAGTATATCGTATAAAAATTGATTTTACCTATTGAAAAAAATCAAAATTTAGAGTATAATATATCCAACGCATATTATTATAGCAGATATTGTGAGAAATTTCAATATGAGAATGAGAAAAAAGAAGCACGGAGCGGAAAGAATTTCTGCTTGCGGCAACTATTTTATCACAGAAAGTGCCGAAATAAGCAATTTTCCCATAGAGCTTGAGATCGGATGTGGTAAGGGTTCGTTCATTTCGGGGCTGTCCAAGCGGTTCCCCGAGAAGAATTTTATAGCGATGGAACGAGTTTCCGACGTAATTCTTCTTGCCGCAGAAAGAATCAAGGCAGAAGACGCGAAAAACGTGAAGTTCATCGTTGGCGATGCAAGAAACCTGAAGGAGTACTTCCCTGCCTCAAGTATCGAACGTCTTTATCTGAACTTTTCTGATCCTTGGCCCAAAAAAGGGTATGCAAAACGCCGCCTGACACACAGAGAATTTCTTGAATTATACAAAGAAATACTTGTTCCGAACGGAGAAATTGTTTTCAAAACCGATAATATCGGGCTATTTGAGTTTTCTCTTGAAGAATTCACTGTAGCAGGCTTTAAGCTCAAGGAGCTTACATACGATCTTCATAACAGCGAATATAACGCAGATAACATAGTAACAGAGTACGAAAAGAACTTTTCCGAAAAAGGATTTAAGATCAATAGAGTCGTTGCGTATCTCTAATTCACATCAGCATTTCTTTTGAATTTATTGACTACGTAGCTTCCGAGCCTTGCGCCTATAATTCCGAACAGCGTTCCGAGAATTATTCCTGCTAAGACGTCGGTCGGATAATGCACGTACAAATAAAGTCGGGAGAACGCAATAACCGCCGCAACGACAGTCGTACCGATTGCTATCGCTTTTGCTCTTCCCTTCAAGAGTATCAGCAATACAACTGCGGTTTCGAATGCGATGAGCGTGTGCCCGGACGGGAAGGAATAATCGGAAAGACGCTTTATCATAATTTCGGTTCCCATCAAGTCGTATGGGCGAATTCTCGCAGCAACGTTTTTCAAAAAGAGATTCCCGATCACAGCGCCGCATACAAACGCAATTCCCATTGAAAGGCCGATCTTTCTGGTTCTTGTAAAGATCAGAAGCACGACGGCAGCGATGATAGGCACTATTCCGTGATCGCACAGCTTTGTGATAAGAGGCAAAATTTTGTCAAAAAATTCACATTTAAGATTATCCTGAATTAAATCGAGAATTTTAAGGTCAATTTTTGTAATTGGATTCATATTAACCTCGATTACTCTGTCATTACAAAAATTATATCATTAAATGTATTTTTATGTCAATATATTTCATAGAAATGAAGTATTTACATTTTATTAACAAACCAAATCAAAATTTATGAGATAATACAGTATATTTCCCTCGGAGGGCAGTTATGGTAAAAATAGCACTTTTAGGCTTCGGCACAGTTGGATCCGGCGTTGCTGAGGTTCTTACGACAAACGGTGAGCTTATTAAAAGCAAGACCGGTATTGAATTTGAAATTAAATATATTCTCGATTTAAGAGAATTTCCCGAGCATCCTCTCGGTGACCGCATCGTTCACGATGTTAATATCATTTTGAATGACCCTGAGGTTTCTATTGTTGTAGAAATGATGGGAGGCGTTCATCCTGCGTATGATTTCTCTATCGCCGCAATTATGAGCGGTAAGAACGTCGTTACTTCTAACAAGGCTGTCGTTGCCGCATACGGCCCCGAATTGTTAAGAGAGGCGTCTGAACGCGGGCTTCGATATATGTTCGAGGCGAGTGTTGGCGGCGGTATCCCGATCATCCGTCCTATGACCGATCTTTCTGCAGAGGATGAGATAACCGAGATCATAGGAATACTTAACGGAACGACAAACTATATTCTTACAGCGATGAAGGACGAAGGCACCTCCTTTGAAGAGGCACTTGCAACTGCTCAATGGATGGGCTATGCCGAATCAGATCCTTCTGCTGACGTTGACGGCTTTGACAGCTGCCGAAAAATTTGTATTCTTTCCGCCGTTGCATTCGGAAATCTCGTATCATATGAGAACGTTGAAACTGTAGGCATAAGACATATTACCGCCGAAGATATGAAAAAGGCGGAAGAAAAAGGTGCAGCGATCAAACTCATCGCCAGAGCCGTCAAAACCGATGACGGCAAGGTTCATATCTCTGTTAAGCCTTTTGCGGTTCGCAGAAACAACCCGCTCTATGCAATTTCCGATGTTTTCAACGGAATTCTCGTTCGCGGCAAGATATCCGGCGATCTTATGTTCTACGGCAAGGGTGCGGGTAAGCTTCCGACGGCGGGTGCTGTTGTATCCGACATTATAGATATTGCCTCCCGAGGCAAAAATCAGCCCCCTCAGGTCGTATGGACAACGGATTCTGATATGCTTCTTCCCGATTTGCCAGAGTCACTTATTGATGCAACCTATGTTGAGCTCGGGTATCCCGTCGTTTAACGAAAAAATTCGTCAGTTGATCTTTTTACCTCTTTCCACAGCATAATGACACATACGGTGTTGGCTATCGCCATGACCGAAACCGTAAAGTCGGAAATTTCCCACACAAGAGAGGGACTGAAAACTGAACCTATGATTCCCGCTAAACTGTATGAAAGCAGATACAGTCGGCGGGAATTCTTCTTTCCGCCAAGATAGTTTATCGACGATACTCCGTAATATGACCAACACACCACTGAGGCGAGTGCGTATATTGCAGTTGAAACGCCTATAAACAAGCGCAAGCCCTCTCCGTAGCTTCCGTAGGCATCAAGTGCGACTTTGATTCCGTTAACGTCCTGTGATACGCTTGGTGTCAACAATACAACGAATCCTGTAAGTGTGCAAAGCAAAATGGTGTCAACGAATACTTCAAAAATTCCCCATATACCCTGCTCTGCCGGATGGCAGTCAGTTTTGTGAGCATATGCGGCGGTACCGCAGCCGGCCTCGTTCGATAATATTCCGCGTGAGGCGCCGAGACGCACCGAGCTCGATAGGAAAAATCCAACCGCACCACCCGATACAGATAATGAAGAGAATGCCTCGTTAACAATGTGGCAGATTAGCGTTGGAAGCGCTCGGTAATTCACCGTTATTATTGCAACAGATACTATAACGTATCCAATAGACAATATCGGTATTACAATTGACGACATTCTCTCTATTCTTTTTCTGCCGCCATATACCATAATTATCGTTATAACTGAGAATACTATTCCGGTAACGATGCTTGGAACACCAAAGGACATACGCATACTTTCTGCTGCTGCCGAGCTCTGAATTGTGTTGCCCACACCGAAGGACGAAATAAGTATCATAACCGAAAATATAGCGGCTATTCCCGGCTTACCTAACCCGAATTTCATATATAGTGCGGCACCGCCGTCGCCGTGATGTTTATATCGCATTGCTAACACGACTTCCGCATACTTTATAACCATTGCCATAAGTGCGAATATCCACATCCAGAATAACGCTCCTGCTCCTCCAACACCGATTGCGGAAGCTACTCCGGCGATATTTCCGACACCGAGGGTTCCCGATAATGCTAAGCACGCCGATTTGAAGGATGCTTTGCTATCTTTTCCGCGCAAGGCTCGCAGCAGATTGAGAGGTCTGTTAAACGGCTTAAACGAAAGCTTGATAATCAAAAACAAACCTGCACAGGCCAGAATTATCGGCAGTATAGGACCCAAAATCCTCGTATTGATAAATGATAGCATTTTTCCTCCTATTTTATAAAAAAAGACTTGCATTTTATTAGATTTTGTGATACTATATCACTGTTACATTGATATTTAATTTAACGAAGCGATATGCCGGTGTGATGGAATTGGCAGACGTGCCGGACTCAAAATCCGGTGGTAGCGATACCGTGCGGGTTCGACCCCCGCCACCGGCACCAAAAAACGACAGCTCAGTAGCTGTCGTTTTTCCTTTATATGAATATTATTATTTATTTTTGAAATAATAAAATAAAAAAGGGGTAAATATATGATCCAATCTGATACAATAAGGCTTTTAAGAGAATGTGACGCCGGAATCAAAATGGGCGTTAAATCAATTGACGACGTTCTTGACCGTGTTTACAGTAAGGATTTTCGTGAGATATTAAAGAAGTGCAAGGACGAGCACGAAATTCTTGACAGAGAGCTTCAGGAGCTTCTTGACAGATATGGCGACGAGGGCAAGAATCCAAACGTGATTGCAGAAGGTATGTCAAAGATGAAGACCGGAATTATGCTTACGGTCAAGGATACTGACGAAACGATAGCAGACCTTATGACTGACGGCTGTAATATGGGCGTAAAATCACTTTCAAAGTACCTTAATAAATATGCTGCTGCAGATGAAAAATCAAAAGATATTTGTAAGCGTCTGATCAAGCTTGAAAACGAGCTTGCGAGGGACATTAGATTATATTTGTAAAAAAGAGGGGGCGGTAATGCCCTCTCTTTTTTACTGTTTATGCTTAGTTTGATGGCGGTAAGTCCTATTCAGAGGCAATTTACACACATACACTCGAAAACTAAGCCATTCTACATTCCCCATCAGCCGTTTCCCTTACCGACTTTTGTGTTATATTTTTCTGCATCCTTTGTAAAGAAGCTGAACACTTTTTTTATCCAGGGGTTGAAGTTATTGAATATCTTTTGACAGAGCGTATCAACGGGATATGCGATTATCATAAGGACGATAAGAACGAGTACTGCTCCCAGCTTAAGAGGATGCAAGTCGAACATATCGTGAAGCAAATAGGCTCCGCCGACGTAAAGCACTCCACAGCCGATAACGAGAATTTTATGAAGCAGATTAAGAGGTCTTGCAACTCTTATGAGCATTAAATAAGCGACGAAGGAATAAAGGAAAATAGCAACCGTCGAAGACTGCTGAATATCAAGTATGGGCTTGAATGCAAACGCGAACAGCATCGACCATCCCACGATAAACGCCGCTGAAAGTGCCGCAGGAAATGCCTTAAACAGCACGTTGCGAAGGAACTTTCCGCTGACTCTGTCATGGTTCGATTCAAGGGCAAGGAAGAATGAGGGGATACCTATAAAGAAATAGGAAACAAGCGATATTTGTGCCGGGGTCAACGGATAATCGGCAACAAGCGCGATTGTAAATATTGAAAGAATGAATGAGAAAATATTTTTTACAAGATACAACGATGCAGATCTTTGAATGTTATTAATAACACGTCGACCTTCGTCAACAACGGACGGCATGCTTGCAAAGTTTGAATCGAGAAGAACGAGATCAGAAACGCTTGCCGCCGCTTCGCTTCCCGATGCCATAGCGATACTGCAATCGGCATCCTTGAGAGCGAGCACGTCGTTAACGCCGTCGCCCGTCATTGCAACGGTATGCCCCGCTTTCTTCAATGCACGAACGAACAGGCGCTTCTGCTCGGGGGTAACACGCCCAAACACGTTAAATTCGAGTATCGCTTTTTCAATCTTTTCCTTTGTGTCAAGAAGCGACGCATCAACGTATTTGCTTGCACCCTCAATGCCGGCTTCTTCAGCGGCTCTTGAAACGGTAAGCGGGTTATCACCGGATATTACCTTTATCTGAACACCCTGCTCAGCAAAATATTCAAAGGTTTCCTTTGCTTCGGGGCGGATTCTGTTAATGAGAGTTACGAGCGCTATTGGGATAATTACCCCGCCGAGAACTCCGTCATTGAATATGTCGTCTCGCGAGTTTTCCGTATATCTGTATTCAGCAAACAGCAGTACGCGTTCTCCAAGTGAGGAATGCTCTTCAATGACACTCCTGAAGCGCGCGAAATCGTTTTTAAGAATGAATTCGGGAGCGCCTATAAGATAACCCTCTCCGCCGCCAAAGCTCACCGCGCTGTATTTAGTAGCCGAAGAGAAGCCCTTGATGGCGCTTGCCTGTCGGTAGCTCTTGCGGTCGTCGAAATGCTCCTTGAGAGCAGCCATCGTAATGTTGTCGTTGTCCATATTGAGGACGAAATCACGAACGAGACGTTCTGCGTGATAGAGATCCTCAGACGTGTCGCCGTCAAGTGGGACAACTCCCTTGACGTGCATTTCGGGTTCGGTTACAGTACCTGTCTTATCCACGCAAATCACGTCAACTCTCGCAAGAGTTTCAATACACTTCATATCGTGAACAAGAGTCTTTCTCTTCGCAAGACGAATTACGCCGAGAGCAAGAGCGATGGACGTAAGAAGATAAAGTCCCTCGGGTATCATACCGATAACAGATGCAGCAGTCTTTTCAATGCTGACACGAACGGGGTTCACCACGTCCGCATTGATCTTCATCTGCGTGAAGTACATCATGATTGCCATGGGAATGATAAGTATACCTATGATCTTTATGAGCGTGGTCAGCGACTTCATCATTCCGGGTCGCTGCTTCTTCTTTGCACGCTTCGCGTCGACTGTCAGCTTTGACGCGAAGGACTCGTAGCCGACTCTAACGAGCTGTGCCTTGCACTTGCCCGATACTATGAAGCTTCCGGAAAGAAGCTCGTCGTCAAGCGCCTTTTTTATTTCGTCGGACTCACCCGTAACGAGAGCTTCGTTTACACTGACACTTCCCTCACAAACGACAGCGTCTGCACAAATCTGATTACCCGCTTCAAATATTACAATATCGTCAAGCACCAGCTCCTCCGAAGTCAAGAGCTCTTCCCTGCCGTCTCTTATAGTTTTGACGAGTGGAGAGGAAACAAGTGATAGATTTTCAAGAGTCTTCTTTGCACGAAGCTCCTGTATTATTCCTATTATGGTGTTAATTGCGACTATAGGAAGAAACGTCAGGTGCTTAAAGGAGCCAACTGAAACAAGTAATGCGCCGATTATGAAGAAAATAATATTAAAATAGGTAAAAACATTGGTGACGATGATCTTCTTAACACTTGTTGAAGCATTATCAACGGCGTTATTAACGTATCCGTCTTCCTTGCGTTTTTTTACCTGCTGCGCTGTCAAACCGATATCGGGATCGGGATAATAACGTGTTGCCGAATCTGCCGGCGGCTGATATACCTTTTTTTCAAAAAACGAACTTTTTCCGCTATCTAATTTTTTGCTCATAATTTACCTCATTCGGGAGATATTATCTACAAATATTATATCACAACGGTAAATGTGTGTAAATACCTAATTTTATTTGACTTAAAAAGGAGAGAATATGAAGAAGAAAACGGAATTTGCCGAATATGCTGATAAGCGAGCGAAAAAATCTCCGCTTCTGAGCGATGTTTTAAGAGCATTTTGTGTCGGCGGGCTTATCTGTTCGCTCGGACAAGGACTTACGGAGATATATTCAGCCCTTGACATTAAGACAGACAATGTAAAAACACTCGTGCCCGTAACACTGATATTTATTGCATCGCTTCTTACAGGACTTGGAATATTCGATAATATAGCAAAGTTTGCGGGAGCTGGAACTCTTGTGCCGATAACGGGATTTTCAAATGCAGTAGTATCCACCGCCCTTGACAGTAAAGGAGAGGGATTCGTTCTCGGTGTCGGAGCCAATATGTTCAAAATTGCAGGTCCTGTGATTGCATACGGTACGCTTGCCAGTGTGATTTATGGTGCAATATATTGGATAACGACATTATTTTAACACAAAAAAGGCTTGACCAATCGGTCGAGCCTTTTTCAAATTTTTTCTCCGAGACTATTATGAGAATTACAGTGTTTCTTGTATAAATTCGCCAATTTGCCTTCACTCTCGCTACTGTAGCGTACATGACCACAGCTACGGGAGTCGCAAATATTTCGCAGCAACGCATAAGAGAAACACTCTGCTTGTGTCAGATAACTACCTTATTATAAAGAAAAAGTCTTGACAATCAGTCAAGACTTTGTTCATACAACCGTAAAAAAATACTCGTTAATAGTTTCGGGACTTTCTTTCATACCATTGTTGAACCACCATCTCATTGTTTCCACGAAAGTGGAAACGATATGATTTTTCAAAAAAGGCAATGGAATTTTTTTATTCTTTTCTAAATTGAATAAATCGAGATGTTTTTCTACAAGAACTTCAATGTTAGAACGAAAATATCTTAAAAACAATTCGTTATTTTTAGAGGATAACAATGCTAATATATTATTATCATTTTTCTTTAAGTGCTGTAACAGGTGCAGGAAAACAGACTCAGAACCTTCGCACTCAAAAATGTGCTTGTGTTTGTCACCGCAGTTATTTTCTGTATCAAATATATGACAGAATAATTCCTCGCAAAACTCTTTCAGCAAAGAATCCTTTGTTTCGAAGTGAGAATAAAAGGTAGCTCTGCACACATCTGCACTGTCAATAATTTCCCCGACGGTTATTTGATTAAAATCTTTTTTCGAAAGCAAGTCTGTAAAGGCGTTAAAAATTGCTTCTCGTGTTTTTCTTTGACGTCTATCCATGTTTTTCTCCATATAATTTTTCTGTTTTGTTCAGTAATGAATAAAAAATCAATGTTGCTTGTTGAATTTGTCAATAATGTTGATACAATAATATTGAACAATGTGTTCGGTAACACATTTATTGTATCATAAAACAGTGAGTAAGTCAAATGGTGGATAATATGAAGAACGAGCGAAATATCTTAATAGCATTTATACTTAATTTCTCTTTTTCTGTTTTTGAGTTTATTGGAGGTGTTTTTACAGGTAGTGTGGCAATAATTTCAGATGCCGTTCACGATATCGGTGATGCGGTAAGCATTGGGATATCCTACATTTTAGAGAAAAAGAGCAAAAAACAACCTGATGAAATCTTTACCTACGGATATGCCCGCTATTCGGTTATAGGCGGGTTTATTACAACGTTAATCCTTCTAATCGGTTCCGTGGTTATGATATATAATGGTATCAACAGAATTATCACACCAACCGAAATTGATTATAACGGGATGATAGTTTTTGCCATTGTGGGCGTTATCGTAAATTTCTGTGCAGCATTCTTCACGCGTGAAGGAGATTCTCTCAATCAAAAAGCTGTCAATTTACATATGCTTGAAGATGTGCTGGGGTGGGTTGTTGTATTAGTGGGTGCTGTTGTAATGCGTTTTACGCATTTATCTCTTATCGATCCCATTATGTCTATTGGAGTATCACTTTTTATTTTTATCAATGCAATTAAAAATTTGAAAGAGGTTGCCGATTTATTTCTTGAAAAAACGCCGCACAATATTGATGTGGCGGAGATAAAAGAACATATAGAGGAAATAGAGGGGATTATTGACGTTCATCACATCCACGTTTGGAGTTTAGATGTCTGCAATAACATTGCTACAATGCACGTCGTCACAGATAGTGAGCCTCGTTATATTAAAGATGCAGTTCGCGAAGAACTGCGTGAGCACGGCATTGGACACGTAACAATTGAAATCGAAACAAGCTCTGAACATTGCCACGAAAACCGCTGTCATATAAAGTTTAACGGCAGTTCCGCGCACGGACATCATCACCACCATTCACATTAAGATAAAAGGCGATAGGAAAATCAAGCCCGTATATGGATAACAATATTAAAAATTTTGTGTCCTATATTGATAGCAACAACGGAACTCGTTCTTAGTGTCGAAGCAAATATGTTCCAAACAGCAGGTAATGATAAAGGCTTGACCGTTTTGGTCAAGCCTTTACATTAGTTATATCCCGGTTGGTTCTTCCGTAGAAAGCTTTTCCTCGTACTTGATCTCTTCGGTAATGCCAAGGGCTGAAGCGATGTAAGAAATCACCTGATTTGCAAATATCTCTGTTCCTTTAGGCGTGTGATAGTGTACGGAATCGGAATGTGCATAATCCTTAATTTGCACCGATGTCGCGTATAAGTCGTTTACAGTAAATCCGTACTTTTCGACGATCTCTACAGCACGTTTATTGTACGCCTCGATCTCCTCGTTATATCGCTTAAAGTTTATATCCATTTTCTCAGATAGAACAGAAGTAGAGGTAGCAAATATGACAGCAGCTTCGGGGAATAGCTTCTTGATTCGGATACAAATACGCTCGATATAGTATGCGTATATGTCAATAGGCGTGTGTGGTTCCTCTTGAAACAAGCGAAGACAGTCCCAAAGGCCTGCATTCCAGTGAATGACGTCAACCTTATTATCAGGGATTATATCTATGTATTCGTGAAGATTGCGCAGCAAATAGGACGCGAAACGACAGTTCTCGTCGGGAAAATATACGTTGGCGTACTGTTCAAGCGAACGTTGAACAGCCTTGTCATATCCCGTTCTGATTGAATCTCCGAGTAACAATACGTTTTTCATTGTGGTGCTCCTTTGATTTTGAATTTTAGACGGCCATAAGTGTTTTGTCGTAAAATTATGGTTTGATTATATCATAAATTTTTTTGAATGTAAATACTTTGTTTGCAATAACAATATTGATATTTTCATCGTTTTATGGTATGATGTTCGCATCAAATAAAGAAAGATACATTTATGCGACGATTTACTATTTTTCTCATAATACTAATTCCTATTTTTACACTGAGCTCCTGCACGAAGCCCAAAAAAATTCAGAGCAACCCGACTGATATGATTGTCATTCTCCATGCCGGCGGAAGCACAGACGGATTAACGAATCTTAACGCTCAGGAAACGTTTGAATACTATTATTCACTCGGATATCGATATTTTGAATATGATCTCCGCCTATCATCCGATGGTAGGATTATCGGAACCCACGCCTGGGAGCATTTAAGCGTTAGAGATACTGATACTATCACCTATCAAGAATTTAAGGAGCTCCGGCTTGTAAACGGATTCACACCTGTAAATGAGGAGTGGTTGATGGAAACAATCATCGAATTCCCAGATGTGAATTTTGTTATAGACGCAAAAATGGACACAACAGAGGGAGATTCTGCCGTTCTAATTCGTCTTGAGGAGCTTGCAGTTCTGTACGGTGTTGATATATCTAATAATATTATCCCCGAGATATTCAGTATTGAGATGTGGGAAATTTGCAAGGATGATACGAGCTTTGACAGGTACCTCTTCTCACACTACAAGGTATATTACACTGTCGATACAATGCTCGAATATTTTTCTGATGAACGAATTTGGGGCTTTGCACTCCCTACATATACCGATGCTGATATTCGCTCCCAGCTATACCGAGTAACGGCAATAAAAAAGATATTCTTTTTTACGCCCCAAAGCGAAGCTGACGTCGACGATGCCTTATCGGCAGGAGCTGACGGCGTATATCTTGATTATATTGATTTAGTTAATAAATAGATAGACCAACCTACGTGTCCCGTGAGATAAAAGAAAGCAAAAAGCCGATATGGATTAATTTCCGTATCGGCTTTTTGTGCGCCAAAACCAACATTCACGTAGTTTTGGCAGTTTTGCGTATTAATTCAAACTCTCGTAGATTGTAGTGAATTATCGGCTGACGCCGATGTGAAGTTATGCCGTGGGTATAGCCATGACCACCGGCCGTGCCGGTGGCATGCACTGCCCCCTTAGGGCATAAGACCGGCCGGGCCTATAGGCCCATCGAAAGATTTGCCAACCGCAACCCTTTCACCGGCTGCCCCTAAAGG
>JAZSHF010000027.1:0-46924 GCA_045533115.1 Eubacteriales bacterium | reverse complement strand
GGAACGAAGGTATTTGGTGACAATATCACGATCGTTGACGATCCCTTCTCCGACGTTGCACTTATCAAGTATCCGTTCGACGATGAGGGTGTTCCCTGCCGTACCAAGAACGTGGTTGAGAACGGTGTGTTCTGCGGATTCCTTAACAATCTCAAGACCGCTAACTTCCTCAAGGCAGAGCCGACGGGTAACGGCTTCAAGGCAGGCGGCACGGGCTCGATCACCGCATCGCCCACAAACCTTTACCTCAAGGAAGGCAACCTCACAAAGGACGAGATCATCGCGACTGTCGAAAATGGCATCTACGTAACCGAGGTAAACGGTCTGCACGCAGGTCTTAACCCGATCTCGGGCGACTTCAACGTTCAGGCATCGGGCTTCGTTATCAAGAACGGTAAGCTCGACCGACCGATTACGCTCTTCGTCGTAAGCGGTAACTTCTACGAAATGATGAATGACGTTGCCGAGATCGGTAATGACATCGAAAAGCGATTTGTAAACGTCGCCTCGCCCACAATCAAGATCGGCTCACTCGCAATTTCGGGTAAGTAAGATAGAATAGGAAAAGCACCCTCTCGGGTGCTTTTTCTATTTATTTCTTCTTTTTAAGAATAAGAGTAACCGCCGTTCCGATGCCGATTACAGCAACCGACGCTACAACGATAATTATAACCGTAGTCGTGTTGTCGTTGTCCTTGTTACCGCTTCCCTTTCCGCCGTCGGTGGTGTCGGGGACGGTAACGTCGGGTTCGGTCGTGTCGGGAGCAGTTGTGCTGTCAGTCGTGGTGGTCGTATCGGGCGCGGTCGTATCTTCGGGCGTTGTCTGATTTTCGGTCGTAGCAGGCGGAAGCTTCGCTATCGCCTCGGTCTTTGTAGCGCCGCAAGCAGTACAGGTATAGGTCTTTACGCCTTCCTCATTGACAGTCGGCTCCTTCGTCACCTTGCCGCCGTCATAAGTATGCGTTTCCTCGTCTTTTCTTGATCCGCAGGAGCACTCGTGCCAATGACCGTTAATATCCTTTTCCCATGTGCTTCCGTAGGAATGAGTGTGTCCGAGCGCCGCCTGTATAACGTAGCCACAAGCCGTGCAGGTCTGTGCCGTTGTCTCGGTCGCCGCAGCTCCGGGAGTGTGAGATGCCTCATCCTTCTTTGCTCCGCATATCGAGCAAGAGTGCCAATGCTTCGAGCTGTCCTTTGACCAAGTTGTCTGATAGCTATGGGTTACCGTGCGGGTATAGCCGCAAGTGTTGCAGGTGGTATCACAAGCATTATCGTAGGTGTGAGTAGCTTCGTCCTTTTTTGCGGAGCAGACGGAGCACTCGTGCCAGTGATTAGTCGAATTCCTGTCCCATGTGGTTTTGTAAGAATGAGTTATGCTTCTGATATATCCACAAGTGTTACAGGTGGTATCACAGGCGTTGTCATAGGTGTGCGTTGCTTCGTCTTTCTTCGCGGAGCAAACGGAGCATTCGTGCCAGTGCTGTGAGCTGTCTTTTTCCCAAGTTGTCTTATAGGAGTGAGTTATTGTACGAGTATATCCGCAGGTGTTGCAGATTGTGTCGCAAGCGTTGTCATAAACGTGTTTTATGCTGCGGGTATAACCGCAAGTATTGCAAGTCGTATCGCAGGAATTATCATAACCATGAGCGGTCTTTTCTCCAACAAAATCACAGCCGTCACATATCTGCCAATGATTTGTCGCGTCGCTTGTCCACTTGTAAGTACAAGTATGAGGAGCTATCTTTGAATATGCAGTATAGGTAACGCCCTCAACTACAACATCTTCGATTTTGTATGGCATACTAGCTATAAAATCGCTTATTTCGGTTATTGAATTTGCTACGTATATAGCTTTTGCATATGTTGCGAGTTCCCCATATGCCATCACCTTCAATGTTGTAGCGATAAACGGAGATTTTATGTATATTCTTGAACTTCTGCAGCCGTAGAATGCCTTCTCGCCAATCGAAGTTACACAGTTTCCGATAGTAACGCTATCTAAGCCGTAGCTATTCAAAAAGGCATAATTGCCAATTGAGATTACGCTATCCGGTATAGTTATGCTATCCAATCCTGAACCCGTGAAGGCGAAATTACCAATCATGGTTACGCTTCTTCCAATAATAACACTCCTCAATTCCTCGCAAGCATAGAAGGCATACTCACCAATTGAGGTTACGCCATTTCCAATAGTGGCGCTCTTTAGGTTTGCACAATCATTGAAGGTTGAATCGTTAATTGCGGTCACGCTATCAGGAATCGTTATGCTCGTTAAGTTTGAACATCCCTCGAAAGCACCGCTGCCAATACTCGTTACTCCATCAGGAATATCTAAACTCTTAAGACTTAAACATCCACTGAAAGCACCGAAGCCGATACTCGTTACTCCATCAGGAATATCTAAACTCGTGAGACTTGAACAATTACTGAAGGTAGTCGCGCTGATGCTCGTAATTCCATTAGGGATATCTAAACTCGTAAGACTTGAACATCCCCAGAAAGCACCGAAGCCGATACTCGTTACTCCATCAGGAATATTTAAACTTGTAAGGCTTGAACAACTATAGAAGGCATAGTCGCCGATACTTGTAACGGTGTCAGGGATAGTTATGCTTGTTAAATTGTTACAGGTGTAGAAGACGCATCTTCCAATGCTGGTAACACCATCAGGGATAGTAACGCTCGTTAAGCTTCTACAATCATAGAATGCCGAATCACCAATGCTAGTAACGCTATTAGGAATAATCAAATTTTTAAGTTTATAACACTTATAGAAGGCGTTTTTCCCTATACTTTTGACGGTGTCAGGGATAGTTATGCTCTCAAGCTTCTCGCAAGAATAGAAGGTATATTCGCCAATGCTGGTAACACCATCAGGGATAGTAAGACTCGTAAGACTTGAACATCCGTAAAATGCTTCCTTACCGATTCTCTTGACACTGTCAGGGATAGTTATGTTCACAAGCTTATCTAACCCCCAGAAGGCATAATTACCAATGCTGGTAACACTATTGGGTATAATAACGGTGTGAATGTTTTTACACTCAGAAAATGCGCCTTCGCCTATACTGGTGACACCCTCTTCTATTACAACTTTATATACGTTGGTCCCCCAGGGAGCATCCAAGTAATTAGACATATTTCCTTTACCACTGATTGTTAGCACGTATCCGTCAAGTGTCCATGTTAAAGACCCACCTGCTTCACCACTTGTAGCAGCACTCGCGCTCGTTGCGCCGAGCATTGCGACTACGCAAATCGTCATAACCGCAAAAAATGTCATAAATAGTTTTTTCATGATTTTTTCTCCTTTTCTATCCAGTTTTTACCGTCGAATTCATATTCAAAAGTCAATAAATTATGGGGTTCTTTGTATAATACGAGCGAAATGATCAGAAGCATTCCCTTCTTTGCCACATTAGAATTACAAATGTCGAATTTCAGTGTTATATCTTTAAGCATACCCCTGTGCAATTCGATAGGTTCTTTGAAGACATCGAAGATTTTGTGTGTAGATCCTTGAGGATATTTTAATTGGGCTGTTCGTATAGACATACCGTAAGGAACATCTCCATCTTTTTCAAAGACAATTTTGATACTAATACCATCTGTCTTTGTTAATAAAGTATCATAGTGTGTTATCTCACACCACTCACTCGTTACAGATTTTATCAAATTCTTCATTTTAATGGTCTTTCCCCCTTATTTTGTTTCTGTTTCTTCATACTGCATACAATCCCTGGAATTATGACATTCCTCATTATAGCAAACACTCAACGGACAAGTGCAAATATATACGCGCGCACCTTGGTGCTCGCTAAAAATACACTTGCTTATGCTCCGTCGCGGCTCCTTGCTTTTGAGAAATTCAAGGTGTGCAGGCACCCCCTGCATTTGACTTACCTTTGGCATAATAATCTTCCCCTTCCAAAATAAAAAGTGCGCCAACGTAAGCTGACGCACCGAAAAACGCGTTGCCCACATTGTCGCCAAACAAAATTCATTTTCCCTAAAGAATACGGAAAAAGAGGCATAGCGTTTTTACCGAAAATAAAAACACGTATCCCTTGGGAAAATGATTGAATTTTGTTTGGCAACCTCATTTTATCACGCTGAAGATTTTTTGTCAATAGCGGGATTTGCCGTTATACCTTCTCCTGAGGGAGAAGGGGGACCGCGGCGAAGGGTTCCCCGAAACGAGCGAATGCGAGTTTAGGGGGTTCCGCCGAAGCGGTGGATGAGGAGTAATCTCCCAATATATCCACAAGAGGGACTGTCAAAGCTCATTACATTCGCTTTGATATACTCTTTGACACCTCATCCGCCCCTTCGGGGCACCTTCTCCCGCTGGAGAAGGTAAACGGCGGCGTTGCCGCCTACACCTCATCCGTCCGAGGTTTACCTCTTAGACACCCTTACCCTGAGGGGAAGGCAAGACAACGTCCGTGTTCTTCGCAACGTCATTTGTAGGGTGCGACGTCCTCGGCACACCGTAGGGCGGGGGTTTACTCCCGCCGTGCAAAAACGATGTTACTTTACCTTTGGCATACGGTTGCTTCGCAACCTACACCTCATCCGTCCGTGGCTTTGCCACCTGCGCCCTTCCCATAAGGAGAAGACAAGAGAAAAGGCACCCCGTTTGGGGTGCCTTTTCATCATTCGTCTCGTTTTTTGAGTCTTTCTTTGGCTTCTTCAACGGTTTCACCGTCTTTTTTCAGATATGCGTCTACGAATTTATCTTCTATCTTGGTATAACCCTTGACGACGCCTTTTTCGATCGCTTTGTATCCGCCGACGACGCCTTTTTCTATCGCTTTGTATCCGCGTGTCACGGTTTTGGCGATCTTTTCGTTTGTCTTTGCTATTTTTGATTTAGCCATATCGGTATTTTTTCCTCCTATCAGATTAAGTCCGAGAAGAAAAACTATCACGCATACTGCCGCTCCGACCACGGCGTTCATAATTTGTATTTCCGCTTCGCTCATTCCCTCGAAGGACGCGAGCATTGACCGCTGTAATGCGAATATTGAAACGAATGCGTCTGCAAACGATATGTTTCGGAGCGTTATCAGCGTAGCGGACTTACTTTTCCGAGCTTTGACGAGATTTACCGTCGCAAGCGTTATTTTCGTGAAGGCATAGAGAGCCATCGTTATCATTATTATCACGTGCAGCTCGTGACCTCTGTCGCGAACGACGGAGAGAATAACTGTTCCTGCAAGCGGAACCGATAATATCATCAGCATTATTCCCGCAAACCTTGTTTTGAGCCAAGCCTTGTTCCTGCCTCTGATGACGAAAAATCGGACAACGCTCAAAATCAGGTAATACGTGCCGAGCGTTAAAAGCCACCATGAATCCGTCAGTGCGCCAAGCAAAAAGTAACCCGCGCTGAAAGCCGTATTTATCGCCAAGCTGCAAAGGGCGATCTTAAGCACTCTATTCATTGATACGCCTATCGCCCAGGACGCAGTCTATAATTACACCTATAATTACGTCCATTTCGTCGGCACAGTCATTCCGTAGCCATTCCATAACTATCGCGTACACGCCCGTCAGGTAGAATTTCATAACGTAAGCGCGGGATTTCTCGGGAACGTTAAATCGGGCGAGTATCGGACTGAAGATATGACTGAACATTCTTTCATACACGTCGTTCAAATTCATTGAACTGAATTGCTTGATGGCAACCTTGAAAATGAGCTGATTTTCCTTTATAAACGTCAGGTACGGAGTAAGATACTGCTCGGTTATAAACACAAGCTCATTTTTCTCTCGGTTATCAAAGCATCCAAGAATACTATCCGCATCTGCCGAATAATACGCGAAGTGCTTATCGAGGATATAGCGCGTGGTTTCCTTAAGCAGATCCGACGTGTTTTCGTAATGGAGGTAAAAGGTAGAGCGATTTACCCCCGCCTTCTCGCATATCTCCTTGATGGTTATATACTCAAAGTCCTTCTTTTCAAGAAGCGTAATGAGGGCTTCGTCCATTTTTATTGCAGTATTAAAATATTTGCTTTCGTACTTGTTCATAAGACGCCCTCCGTAAGGTTTATACTCCTTCGCTTATCTCTCTTGCAAGACGCACTATGGTCGAACCGTATTTTTTCTTACCCTTTTCAAGAATTTTCTTGTAAATAGGATAATTCACGCCACATCCGATCATACCGACAATGCCAACAATAATTCCAAGAACCATGCCGATAACACCGCTGCCGATAACCTGCATAGCCAAAGACATTCCCGTGCCGAATACCAGCGCTGAAATTATACCGAAGGTATAGGTGAAAACGGTTGCGGGCATCTTCGCCTTTGCGTCAAGCTTGCGAAGCGCAACGATCTTGACGTTCTCCTTAGGAGCATATTCCTTTGCAATAGATTCTGCGTAAATTTTGTCTGTATTCATTTTTGTTCTCCTTTTTCGGTTTTCTGTTTTAATTATAACCGCCGAAAAGGGATATTTGAACAACACGTTTTTTACAAACTGTCGTTTTATAAAATTATAACGCAATATGCCTGTTTTTTCAACATTGATCCAAAAAGAAAGACACGCCCGACTCGTTTTAGTCGGGCGTGAATTTTTTATACGGTTTCAGTTTCCTCAGAAGAAACTTCTTCTTCGGGCTCAACCTTTTCAAGCTCTACGCTGCGGTAGCGCTCCATACCGGTTCCGGCAGGGATAAGCTTACCGATAAGCACGTTCTCCTTAAGACCGAGAAGGTGGTCGACCTTGCCCTTGATAGCGGCTTCGGTGAGAACCTTTGTGGTCTCCTGGAAGGACGCTGCGGAGAGGAAGGAGTTCGTCTGGATAGACGCCTTCGTGATACCGAGAAGAACACGCGATCCGCTTGCGAGAGAAAGATCTCTTTCGCCTGCGTCGATACGCGCCTGAAGCTTTTCGTTCTCATCGTCAAAGTCACCGACGTCGATCGTCGAGCCGACGAGAATATCAGTATCACCGGGATTATCTACGTTTATCTTTCTCGTCATCTGGCGAGCGATAACCTCGATATGCTTATCGTTGATACCGATAGACTGCATACGGTAAACTCTCTGTACCTCGCGGATGATGTAGTCATAAACTGCATCAAGTCCGCTGACACGGAGAATATCGGCGGGAGCCATATAGCCCTCGGTCATAGGAGTTCCCTGAGCTACAAACTGACCCTCGGTAACGGTAAGACGCGTTCCGAACGGGATAGTATAGGTCTTGGAATCCTCGCCGTCCTGGCTTGTAATGGTGATCGCCTTCATCTTCTTCTGCTCACCCATCGAGATAGTACCCGAGATCTCGGCGATGACCGAGGTCTTCTTCGGGCGTCTTGCCTCGAAGAGCTCTTCAACTCTGGGAAGACCCTGAGTAATGTCGGATCCTGCGACACCACCGGTATGGAAGGTACGCATCGTAAGCTGTGTACCGGGCTCACCGATGGACTGTGCCGCGATTATACCGACTGCCTCACCGACGTTGACGGTTCTGCCGTTTGCAAGGTCAGCACCGTAGCAATGTGCACAAACGCCGTGACGCGCCTTACAGTTAAGGATCGAACGGATATGAACGCTCTCGATTCCGCAAGCGACGATAGTGTCTGCCTGCTCCTCGGAGATCATTTCGTTGTCGCCGACGATAATCTCGCCGGTCGTAGGATTAACGACCTCGCCGATAGTGAAGCGTCCTACGAGACGGTCCTTAAGAGGCTCGATAACGTCGTTATCGTCCTTGATCGCAGTAACGACAAGACCGTGGTTGGTTCCGCAGTCCTGCTCGCGGACGATAACGTCCTGCGAAACGTCGACGAGACGTCTGGTAAGGTAACCGGAGTCTGCCGTCTTAAGAGCGGTATCGGAAAGAGACTTACGCGCACCACGTGCAGCAACGAAGTACTCGAGGATGTTAAGACCTTCACGGAAGTTCGACTTGATCGGTATTTCCATAGTACGACCGTTGGTCGCGAACATAAGTCCGCGCATACCTGCCAGCTGACGCATCTGAGTCATGTTACCGCGGGCTCCCGAGTCAGACATCATCTTGATCGGGTTGTAACGGTCGAAGCGTCCCTGAAGAGCCGCGACGATGTCCTTCGTGGTCTGTTCCCAGATCTTGATGACGTTGTTATAACGCTCATCCTCGGTAAGCTGACCGCGCATAAAGGACTTGTGTACGTTTGCGACCTTCTTCTCAGCCTCTGCGATGAAGGTATACTTCTCGTCAGGAATGGTAACGTCGGAAATGGAGATAGAGATAGCCGCCTTGGTAGAATACTTGTAGCCCATAGCCTTGATATCGTCAAGAACCTGAGCCGCAACGGAGAAGCCGTGCTTCTCGATACAGCGGTTAACTATATCACCGAGCTGCTTCTTGCCGCAGGTGAAGTCGATCTCAAGATCGAGCATCTTCTCGGGATTGGTTCTGTCAACGTAACCGAGGTCCTGAGGGATCGGTTGGTTGAAGATAAGACGTCCGAGAGTTGCATCTATAATACCGGTATGAGTTTCACCGTTTATCTCGCGGCTTACGCGAACCTTGATGGGAGCGTGGAGACCGAGGACACCGTTGGCATAAGCCATCATTGCCTCATCGAAGTCGCGGAATACGTGATTTTCGCCTGCCTCGCCTGCCTTGTCTATCGTCAGATAGTAAGAGCCGAGGACCATATCCTGCGAAGGAACGGTTACTGCCTTACCGTCGACGGGCTTAAGAAGGTTGTTAGCCGAAAGCATAAGGAAGCGTGCCTCTGCCTGTGCCTCTGCCGAAAGCGGAACGTGAACAGGCATCTGGTCACCGTCGAAGTCAGCGTTAAACGCGGTACATACGAGAGGATGGAGCTTGATCGCACGACCCTCGACAAGTACAGGCTCGAATGCCTGAATCGACAGACGGTGAAGGGTCGGCGCACGGTTAAGAAGAACGGGATGCTCCTTGATTACGTTTTCGAGTGCGTCCCATACGCAGGTATCGACCTTGTCGACCTTCTTCTTTGCGTCCTTGATGTTGGAAGCCTTCTGAGTCTCAACGAGGCGTTTCATAACGAAGGGCTTGAAGAGCTCGAGTGCCATTTCCTTAGGAAGACCGCACTGATAGATCTTAAGCTCAGGTCCTACGACGATAACCGAACGTCCTGAGTAGTCAACACGCTTACCGAGAAGGTTCTGACGGAAGCGTCCCTGCTTACCGCGGAGCATTTCGGAGAGCGACTTGAGAGGACGGTTGGAGGGGCCTGTTACAGGCTTGCCTCTTCTACCGTTATCAATGAGTGCGTCAACCGCTTCCTGAAGCATTCTCTTCTCGTTACGAATGATTATCTCGGGAGCGTTGAGCTCGAGGAGATGCGCGAGACGGTTATTACGGTTAATAACGCGGCGGTAAAGATCGTTAAGATCGGAAGCCGCAAAGCGTCCGCCGTCGAGCTGTACCATCGGGCGTATTTCGGGGGGAATTACGGGGAGAACTTCGAGCACCATCCACTCGGGCTTATTACCCGAACGGCGGAATGACTCTACTACGTCAAGACGCTTAATAAGGCGAAGCTTCTTCTGACCGCTTGCGGTAGAAAGCTCCTCCTTAAGCTGACGGGAAAGCTCCTCGATGTCGATCTCAGCAAGCAGCTCCTTAACTGCCTCTGCACCCATGCCTACCTTAAAATCGTTCTCGTAACGCTCGTACATTTCTCTGTACTCGCGCTCGGTGATTATCTGGTACTTCTGAAGGGGAGTCGTGCCGGGATCAATTACTATATACTGTGCAAAATAGAGAACCTTTTCGAGAAGACGGGGAGAAATATCGAGAAGGAGTCCCATTTTCGAAGGAATTGCGCGGAAATACCAAATGTGGGAAACGGGAGCAGCAAGCTCAATATGTCCCATTCTTTCACGGCGAACCTTCTTCGTCGTTACTTCAACTCCGCACTTTTCACATACCTTGCCCTTGTAACGTACTCTCTTGTACTTACCGCAGAAGCATTCCCAGTCCTTGGACGGTCCAAAGATCTTTTCGCAGAAAAGACCGTCGCGCTCTGCCTTAAGGGTACGGTAGTTGATGGTCTCCGGCTTTTAAACCTCGCCGTAAGACCAAGAACGGATCATTTCAGGAGAAGCAAGGCCGATTTTTATTGAATCAAATACGTTGTGTTCCATTGCATTTCCTCCTTATATCTCATCATCAAAATCATCGTCGCCGAAATCTTCGAAGCCGTCAAAGATATCGTCTTCGCCGAAGTCATCAACCTCTTCCTCAATCATCGAGTCAAAGGTTTCGTCGGTCTCAACGGTTTCGCCAATGTCCTCAGCGGAAACGTAGGTGGGAGCGTCAAGCTCGTCTTCTCCAATGCTCGAAAGCTCGATCTCGTTGCCCTCGTGGTCGAGAACGCGGATATCAAGACAGAGCGACTGAAGCTCTTTTACGAGGACCTTAAACGCTTCGGGAACACCCGGAGTCGGGATATTCTGACCCTTAACGATCGCCTCGTAGGTCTTAACACGTCCGATGACGTCGTCGGACTTAACGGTAAGGATCTCCTGAAGGGTGTATGCTGCACCGTATGCCTCAAGAGCCCAAACCTCCATTTCTCCGAAACGCTGGCCGCCGAACTGCGCTTTACCGCCGAGGGGCTGCTGAGTAACGAGAGAGTAAGGTCCTGTCGAACGGGCGTGGATCTTATCGTCAACGAGGTGATGGAGCTTGAGGTAGTACATTATACCGACGGTTACGGGGTTGTCAAAGGGCTCACCGGTGCGTCCGTCGTAAAGAGTCATCTTACCGGTCTCGGAAAGACCTGCCTGCTTGAGGCATTCGGTGATGTCCTCCTCCTTCGCGCCGTCAAAGACGGGAGTCATAATCTTCCAGCCAAGACGCTTTGCCGCGATTCCGAGGTGTACCTCAAGAACCTGTCCGATGTTCATTCGGGAAGGAACGCCCATCGGGTTAAGAACGATATCAAGGGGAGTACCGTCAGCCATGAAGGGCATATCCTCGGGAGGAAGAATGCGGGAAACGACACCCTTGTTTCCGTGACGTCCTGCCATCTTGTCTCCGACGGAGATCTTTCTCTTCTGTGCTATATATACTCTGACTTCCTTGTTAACTCCGGGAGGAAGCTCGTCGCCTGCCTCGCGGGAGAATACGCGAACGTCAACTACGATACCGCTTTCACCGTGAGGAACACGGAGAGAGGTATCACGGACTTCTCTTGCCTTTTCGCCGAAGATAGCGCGGAGAAGTCTTTCCTCTGCGGTAAGCTCTGTCTCTCCCTTGGGAGTTACCTTACCGACGAGGATGTCGCCTGCGCGAACCTCGGTACCCTTGCGGATAATACCCTCTGCGTTGAGGTCCTTAAGAGCGTCGTCGCCAACGTTCGGGACTTCTCTTGTGATCTCTTCCGGTCCGAGCTTGGTATCTCTTGCTTCATGAGAGTATTCCTCGATATGAAGCGAGGTGTAAACGTCGTTACGGACGAGGTTTTCGTTAAGAAGAACTGCGTCCTCGTAGTTATAACCCTCCCAGGTCATAAATCCGATAAGAGCATTCTTACCGAGGGAGATCTCTCCGCCCGAGGTCGCAGGACCGTCAGCAATAACCTGTCCCTTTTCAACACGTTCGCCGCAGTCGACGATCGGTATTTGGTTGATACAGGTCGACTGGTTAGAGCGCTTAAACTTGATAAGGTGGTAAACGTCCTTGCGTCCGTCATCGGTGCGGATAACGATCTCATCGGCGCAAACCTTCTCGACAGTACCCGTTTCCTTAGCACATACAACGACGCCTGAGTCGACAGCCGCCTTGTACTCCATACCGGTACCGACGATAGGAGAATCGTTTACAAGAAGCGGAACTGCCTGCTTCTGCATGTTAGATCCCATAAGTGCACGGGAGTTATCGTCGTTTTCAAGGAAGGGGATCATAGCGGTAGCTACCGAAACGACCATCTTAGGCGAAACGTCCATATAATCCGGAACGGTATTATCAACCTCGATGATCTCGGTGCGCTGACGCGCGGTGACCTTCTTGTTTACGAATTTGTTGTTTTCGTCGAGGGGCTCGTTTGCCTGAGCAACGATGTAGTTATCCTCAACGTCGGCAGTCATATACACAACCTCGTTGGTTACAACGCCGGTCTCCTTGTCTATTTTGCGGTAGGGCGCTTCGATAAAGCCGTAGTCGCTGATACGCGCATACGTAGAAAGGTAGGAGATAAGACCGATGTTAGGACCTTCAGGCGTCTCGATAGGACACATTCTTCCGTAATGAGTATAGTGAACGTCACGAACCTCAAAGGAAGCGCGGTCACGGGATAGCCCGCCGGGGCCGAGCGCAGAAAGACGGCGCTTGTGAGTAAGCTCTGCAAGCGGGTTGTTCTGGTCCATAAACTGAGAAAGCGGGGAGGAGCCGAAGAACTCACGGATAGCAGTTACTACGGGACGGATATTGATAAGTCCCTCGGGCGTGAGAGTTTCGGTGTCCTGAATATTCATTCTTTCCTTAACTATCTTATCCATACGGGAGAAGCCGATGCGAAGCTGGTTCTGGAGAAGCTCACCTACGCAGCGAAGACGTCTGTTTCCGAGATGGTCGATGTCGTCAACCGAGGAAAGGTCGTGAGAAAGACATACGAGATAGTTGATGGAAGCGAAGATATCGTCCTTTGTAATATGCTTCGGGACGAGCTCGGCGATACGGTTCTTGACCTCTGCCTTAAGAGCGTCGGTGTCATCGCCGCACTGATCGATGATCTCCTGGAGAACCGAAAGCTTGACCTTCTCATTTACGCCGCAATCCTTAAGATCGTAGCCGAGAATATTCTCGGGCCAAACGGTTCCGTTGCCGAACACCTTGATCTCCTGTCCGTTTTCGAGCATAAGATACGCTTCGTTTACGCATGCACGCTCGAAGTCATCTGCAATCTCAGAGGTAACCACGGTTCCCGCGTCGCAGATAAACTCACCGGTAATGGGAGATACTACGGGACGGGAAAGGGTGCTTCCGACGATTCTCTTCTTGATAGCAAGCTTCTTGTCGAATTTGTATCTGCCGACACCTGCAAGATCGTATCTCTTGGGATCGAAGAAGAGGTTGTTTATAAGTATCTGAGCCGGCTCAACGAGAGGCGGCTCGCCGGGACGGAGCTTCTTATAGATCTCCTTAAGAGCCTCGTCGCCTGCGCTCGTTCCGTTCTTGTCGGCTTCGAGCTGGCAGGTATCGTGCTCTATCGTCGCAGTAATCTTAACGTCGTCGCCGAAGTAGTTAACAATATCGTCGTTATTTTCAATTCCGAGCGCACGGATAAGAACGGTAACGGGAATCTTTCTGTTCTTATCGATTCTTACGTAGAACACGTCGTTCGCGTCGGTCTCGTACTCAAGCCATGCTCCGCGGTAAGGAATAACGGTCGCGGCAAATACCTTCTTGCCCGACTTGTCCATATCGGAGGTATAGTAGATTCCTGGGGAACGGACGATCTGCGAAACGATAACTCTTTCCGCACCGTTGATTACGAAGGTTCCGTTATCCGTCATAAGCGGGAAATCGCCCATGAATATCTCTCTCTCGAGAAGCTCACCCGTCGTCTTATTGTGCAGACGAACCTTAACGCGCAGAGGCGCTGCGTAGTTTACGTCTCTTTCTCTGCACTCCTCAACGGGATACTTCGGGGTAGGATCGATCGTGTAATCTACGAATTCGATGCTAAGGTTGCCGGAAAAATCGGTGATAGGGGATACGTCGCGAAGAACCTCGGGAAGACCTTCTTTCATGAACCACTCGTATGACTTCTTCTGAACTTCGATCAGATTGGGCATTTCGAGTACTTCATCGATCTTCGAGAAGGACATTCTGACGTTTTTGCCGAGCTTGTGGGGCTTGACCATTGCAGTAATCACTCCATTTCTAAATAGTAAAATCATCCCTAAAAACGACTAAAAACGCAACAGGACAGCACAAGAAAGCCCTCACCGCTACCCCTACGACAAGCTGGTTACCGTCGAATTATAAGCTGCGAAGAAAACTGCCTTTATGCTTCGTGTTACGTTTAACGCGAATCAGGTATGATAAAATTGTCCAAAAAACGGCGCCATATAAGCGTTTTTCCGTTATTTTGATAATAGATAACACATCATTTGACGCTATCTATGCAAGTATAAATTTTAGCATATTTAATGCCAGTTGTCAAGCAAATTTTCATTGTTTACAAATATTTAACAATTAAAAAATTTCCAAAAACTATTGAAATTTCGCATAGGATATGTTATTATAGATTGCTAGTATAGAAAAGTCCAACGTAGGAGGTGAAAATTTTGCCGAATATCAAGTCCGCTAAGAAGCGCGTCATCGTTACCGAAGCAAAGACGCTTCAGAATAAAATGATAAAGACCGCTCTCAAGACCTCGATGAAGAAGTACGAGGCAGCAGTAGCTGCCGGCGATAAGGAAGCTGCTACCAAGGCATACGCCGTAGTAGTTAAGAAGCTCGATACCGCCGCTGCTAAGGGTCTTGTTCACAAGAACAACGTCGCGAGAAAGAAGAGCCAGTACACTCTCCTTCTCAACAACATGGGAGCGTAAAACTTCTATAAGTAAAAAAGCCGCCTGAATAGGCGGCTTTTGACTTTATATTGACCTTTGAAAACATTATTACAGAGCAGGTATCCCTTTCATTGTTGGGGCGAACTGCGTTCGCCCGACACCTCATCCGCCAATCTATCGGTTGACACCTTCCCCAAGGGGAAAGCAAGCAAAAACAGCACCCGAAGGTGCTGTTTTCATATTTTAAGTTTTCTTATTCTCTTTTTGATCCTCTTGACGTCCTTTACCATCTTGACCGCGTCGCGGAATGGATGAACCTTTGACGTGCTTTCGCGGTGGTTTATGATCTTGACGGGTATCTCAGCGATCTTCATTCCGAGCTTTTCGGCAAGAAGCAGGACTTCAAGGTCAAACGCGAAGCCGTTAACGGTACAATGCTCAAAGATGCTTCTCGCCGCCTCGGCACAGTAGCATTTAAGCCCGCACTGAGAATCGGAATATCTGAATCCCGCTATAAAAGACACAAGCCTGATATACATCTTCGACATAATCTTTCGGATAAAGGTATATCCGTCGTAGCCGTCCGATGCAATATTGCGCGAGCCGATAACAACGTGCTCGCCGCCCGAGATTATCCTATTATATATATTAAGTATCGCGTCACAGCCGTAGGCGAGGTCACAGTCGGTGCAAACGATAACGTCGCCGACGCATTTTTTAATACCCTCTCGCACCGCGCTTCCCTTCCCTCGGTTATCGGGATATGAAACGACCCTGACATTCGGCAGTCCAAGCGCCTTCACAAGCCCGGCACAGCCGTCGGTGCTTCCGTCGTCGGAGAAAACGATCTCGTACTCCTCCCCGAATTTCGGGGTCAAATAGGAAACGAGGGTTTTCGCGGTATCTTCGATAATATTCTTTTCATTGTACATCGGAATAAGAACCGAGAGCTTCATAATGAAAATTCCTTAAGATTTTGGGATTGTGTAAATATCAACCATTACGGCGTGGACGGCAAGACGCCCGTCGGAGAATCGATTGTTACAGGTTGAAAGCGTCAGTATCTTGCTGTTTGCGGTAAATACGACGTCGTTCTTGCGGTATATAGATTTGCTTTCCGATTTTTCAGCGAACTCAACGAACTTGTCGTTATTCGCAAAATACGTTGTTATATATGGATAATACTTATTCGTTTCGTATATCGAATATATCTCGTAGGTATACATCCCGTCGAGAGTATAAACGGTCACCTTGCCGTTATTCATAAAGAACGACTCTTTAAGAAAGTTGTCAAGCTGATGGAACATCGAGGAATTTGACATGTGGTGTCCGTACACAACAAGATTTTTATTGTACATCAGCGTCGGCTCGCAGGTGAAATCCGCAAATATCGATCCCGCGCCGAGCATTGATCCGTTATAGGAATGATTAAGATAATAATCGTTATTGTCAGCCTGCATTATCGGATAATTAATGTTGGTTCCTGAAACGGTTATCCAGCCGTAAAGATCGGGATAATTGCTTTTCAGGGTCAAAAGCTTTGCTCTTACTCTTGCATATTCCTTATTGACCGCTTGCGCATTCGTATAATCCGCAAGGTCATCCTTTGAAAGCGTTAAGCTCGTCTGGTGATCAGGCGTAGCGAGCATATTCTGCCCTTGGAACATCATTCCGACACCGTTTTTATTCATTACGAAGTCGCCGATGTTATCGTACAGACGGTTTTGCTCATTATAGTCGAAAACCGATTTTCCGATATTAAAAAGGCTTATTGCGAAAACGACGATGCAAACGCCCATGAGAAGAAATCGCGCGCCCATAAGCACCGTGTCAATGACACGGCGCATTTTCTTTTTCTTCGCGCGGATATCGTCTTCGCTCAGACTCTCAAGCGAACGCAGAAACTCACTTTTCCTCTCGTTGTTTTCCGGCATATTTCACCTATAAGCAGAAATTATTTTACCTCGATCATCGAAGCGTCCCATATATCGGGCGCCTCGTATCCGAGAAGGTTGATAACGGTTGCGGCAACGTTAGAAAGACCGTAGCTTCCGTCCGCCTTTACGTTATACTCGCCGTTATGAACGTTATCGTAGAAGATACAGGGAACGGCATTGAGGGTGTGGCTCGTTTTTGCTTTCTTCGTCGGGAGCTTGGTTTTCTTGTCAAGCTCGAACATCTCGTCAGCGTTACCGTGGTCAGCCGTGAAGAGTGCAACTCCGCCGACCTCGTCAAGAGCCTTAAGTATTCTGCCGATCTGAAGGTCAAGAGCCTCCATGCTGCACTTCGTTGCGGCAAAGGATCCGGTATGTCCGACCATATCACCGTTCGGGAAGTTGCAACGCAGGTACTTGTATTCGCCGCTCTTGATCGCCTCGATAAGCGCGTCGGTGATCTCGGCACACTTCATCCAAGGTCTCTGCTCAAAAGGAACGATATCTGAGGGAATCTCAACGTAAGTTTCAAGCTCCTCGTCAAACTTTCCGCTCTTGTTTCCGTTCCAGAAATAGGTAACGTGACCGTACTTCTGAGTTTCGGAAATAGCGTAGCACTTTACGCCTGCATCGGTGAGGTATTCACCGAGGGTATTTGTAATTTCGGGGGGATTTACAAGATAATTAGACGGAATATGAAGGTCACCGTCGTATTCAAGCATACCTGCGTATACGACCTTGGGGTAGCGGACACGGTCAAACTTATCAAAATCGGCATCGTCAAACGCTTTTGAAATTTCAATCGAACGGTCACCGCGGAAATTGAAGAACACAACGCTGTCGCCGTCGTTTACCGTGCCGACGGGCTTGCCGTCCTTTGCGATAACAAAGGGAGGAAGATCCTGGTCGATAACGCCAAGCTCGGCTCTGTACGCATTGATAGCTTCTTCAGCGGAGGCAAATGCTCTTCCCTCTCCGAGAACGTGAGTCTTCCAGCCCGCTTCAACCATTGCCCAGTTTGCTTCGTAACGGTCCATAGTTATCTTCATTCTTCCGCCGCCCGACGCGATAGCGATATCGAACGATTCGTCTCTGAGATCGTTAAGGAACGACTCAAAAGGAAGAACGTAATCGAGAGCCGAGGTCTCACCTACGTCGCGTCCGTCAAGAAGAATGTGAACGCGGACGGTCGAGATTCCCTCTTCCTTAGCGTGAACGATGAGCGCCTTGAGGTGGTCTATGTGTGAATGAACGTTTCCGTCGGAGAAAAGTCCGAGGAAATGGAGCGTCGAGCCGTTTTCCTTTACGTTATTCACGACCTTTTTCCAGGTGTCCGAAGCAAAGAGCTTTCCGCTTTCGATAGACTGAGATACAAGCTTCGCGCCCTGTGCGAAGACCTGTCCCGAGCCGAGAGCGTTGTGTCCGACCTCGGAGTTACCCATATCGTCGTCAGAGGGCAGACCTACTGCCGTTCCGTGTGCCTTGAGCGAAAGCGTAGGATACTTCGCCATAAGCATATCAAGATTTGGAGTATATGCGGCAGCAACTGCGTTTCCGCCGTTATCGGGAGCAATTCCGACACCGTCCATTACGATGGTAAGAACAGGCCCTTTTACTCCGCCGAAGCCATTTAATTTTTTAAGTACTTTATTCATAATACGTCCGTTTCTCCGACAGTTTTTTGCGTGTCGTCCATACGTCGGATCGGACGACACAGGTATAGATGATACTATTATACACCATAATTGTGAATAAAGAAATGCTTTTTACGATTTTCTTAAATATTTTCTTTTTTGTAAAGGAAAAAGCTCCGCATAAAGCGGAGCTTTCCGTGCCTTGATTTATCTGTTTCCGTTCTTGAGATCGTTTTCGTACTTCTCGATCATCTTCTTGACCATCTGTCCGCCAACAGATCCTGCCTGCTTTGCGGTGATGTCGCCGTTGTAAGAATTGTTAAGGTTTACACCAACCTCGTTTGCAGCCTCCATCTTGAACTTATCAAGAGCTGCGCGTGCTTCGGGCACTACGTTCTTGTTGCTTTTAGTAGCCATTTTATTTTTTCTCCTTACCTTAAAAGGTATTTGTTTTCAAGCCGTTTTCCGGCTCTGGTCTTATTATGGTTCGTTTTCCTTTTTATATGAATGGTAATTGTTGGATGTTACGCCGCATAAATTACACGCAAAAGAGAAAGAAATTATTATATTTCTTAATTTCTATTATTGTCAAAATTAGATTCGCAAAAGTAATTTAAGTCTTCAAGACTGTAAGGATTATATGATAAACGACGACAGAGCCGTTCTCGAGTCTACTACGAGCACCGTAACGACTCGCTTCACGAGCTTGCAGAGGCAGTAATGAAGCGCGAGGACTGGTGGTATCCCGACCTCACTACCGTTCCTACGTTCCTCGACGAAGCGAGGCGCATCCTTACCAAGATCGAAAAGGAAGGCATGCAGGCAGCAATCGAAGAAGCCGCTGAATAAAAATTTAAGGCAACATCGAACCGATGTTGCCTTTTTTGTTATATCTTCTCTCTCCACTGTTCTTCCTTAAACCCAACAAGCACAAAATCATCTCCGACAAGTATCGGGCGCTTAACAAGCATTCCGTCAGTTGACAGAAGCGAAAGCATTTCGCAGTCGGTCATATTGTGAAGCTTGTTTTTGAGGTCAAGCGACTTATAAAGAAGTCCACTTGTGTTGAAAAACTTTTTAAGCGGCAGACCGCTTGTCTTGCACCACTCGGTTAATTCCTCAAGCGTCGGCTTGTCGAGCTTAATATCGCAAAGGACGTATTCTATACCGTTGTCATCAAGCCACTTCTTCGCTCTTTGACAAGTCGTGCATTTTGGATAACAGATAAATTTAAGCATATTTCGTACTCCTTTAATTATTGCATCACTCATATTATAGCATATTTCTTCGGAAAATCAATAAGATGCGTTTATTAAGCAAAAAGCCGCTACTTTTTTATTAAAAAGACTTGACTTTCTGTGCGGTAGTATGTTATAATACTCAAGTCTTGGGGGTATAGCTCAGCTGGTCAGAGTGTATGCTTGACATGCATAAGGTCGTTGGTTCGATCCCAATTGCCCCCACCAAAATCCGATGCTTTCGCATCGGATTTTTTATTCTGCTCGTATAAACCCATAGATATATATATATATATATATATATATGAATAGAACGAAAATATTTCCTTAAATGCTTCTAATTTCGTCATATTTTTTTGAAAAAGCTATTGCAAAGTACACTAAAATGGTATACAATATAGACGCAAAGGAAAAACGCTCCTTTCGCATAAAGAAACACCCCCCTTTTGAAAGGATAAAATAAATAATATGTCACGTTTTGTTTACGCGGATAACGCCGCGACCACAAGCGTTTCGCCCGAGGTACTCAGCGCCATGCTTCCCTATTTCGGAAGTGAGTACGGAAACCCGTCGAGCTTGTATTCGCTCGGCAGAAAAAGTGCCGAGGCGATAGCGGAAGCACGCGGAAAGATCGCGTCGCTTCTCGGCGCGAAGCCGAATGAAATATTCTTTACGTCCTGCGGCTCCGAGTCCGACAACTGGGCTATCAAGGGCGCCGCACACGCAAATATGTCGAAGGGCAAACACATAATTTCGACAGTCTACGAGCACCACGCAGTGCTTCACACGCTCGACGCGCTCAAAAAAGACGGCTTTGAAATTACTCTTCTTGAAGTCGACGGCGAGGGACTTATAACTCCCGAGCAGCTTGAAAAGGCGATCCGTCCCGATACGATCCTCGTCGCTATGATGTACGCAAACAACGAGATCGGAACGATTCTCCCGATAAAGGAGCTTGCAGAGGTTGCTCACGCGCACAAGGTGCCGTTCTTCACCGACGCGGTTCAGGCGGTCGGAAACATTCCGATCGACGTAAATGATCTCGGTGTCGATATGCTCGCTCTTTCGGGACACAAGATACACGCGCCAAAGGGAATCGGCGCGCTCTACGTTAAGACGGGAACGCGTCTTCACAACCTCATCGACGGCGGCGGACAAGAAAGACGTCGCCGCGGCGGTACAGAGAACGTAGCCTACATCGTAGGCTTGGCAAAAGCCCTTGAAATTGCGATCGAACAGCTCCCCGATATGGAGCGCGTAAAGAAAATGCGCGACCGTCTGGCATCGGAAATATCGAAGATACCCGCAACGAGAATAAACGGCTCGATGGAACACCGTCTTCCCGGAAATCTGAACGTCGCATTTGAATACATCGAAGGCGAAAGCTTGATACTCCTTCTCGACATGGCAGGAATCGCGGCATCGACGGGCTCCGCTTGCTCGACGGCATCGCTTGAACCGTCACACGTTCTTCTCTCGATAGGTCTGCCTCACGAAAAGGCACACGGCTCGCTCCGTCTTTCCCTTTCGCACGAGAACACCGACGAGGACGTCGATTACATTCTTGACAAGCTCCCGCCCATCGTTGCGCGTCTGCGCGAGATGAGCCCGCTTTACAATAACTAACAAAGGATAAAACGCTATGAATTACAGTGCAAAAGTTATGGACCATTTCGCAAATCCGCGAAACGTCGGTGAAATAGAAAACCCCTCTGCCGTCGGCGAGGTAGGAAACGCGACCTGCGGCGATATAATGAGAATATATCTCAAGATCGAGGACAACATTATAGTTGACGTAAAGTTCAAGACCTTCGGCTGCGGCGCTGCTATCGCGACGTCATCAATGGCAACCGAGCTTATCAAGGGCAAGAGCGTCGACGAAGCACTCACGCTTACGAACAAGGCAGTCGTTGAGGCGCTCGACGGACTTCCGCCCGTAAAGCTTCACTGCTCGGTTCTCGCAGAGGAAGCGGTAAAGACCGCGATAAACGACTACTACAAGCGCAACGGCATCGACAAGGTCGTCGAGATCGACGATCACGGCGAATGCGACGGCGACTGCTCCGCTTGCGGTAAGCAACACTAAAAAATAAAGACCGATCCGCTCGATATTGTCGGGCGGATTTTCATATTTCGCACACTTTTTTCATAACATTGAAAAAAAGCATAAAGGAGCGAAAAATGAAAAAAATAATATCGGTAATAATTTGTGCCGTAATTATGCTCACCATACTCCCCACAAAATTCCAAGGCGCAGAGCTTTACGGCGAAGCAAAAAGCGTAATACTTATGGAAGCGTCAACGGGAGAAATTCTTTATGAGCACAACGCAGACCAGCGTTTGCCTCCCGCGTCGGTGACGAAAATAATGACGATACTGCTTACCGTCGAGGAGCTTGACAAGGGTACTCTTTCCCTTTCCGACAAAATTCAGGTGAGCGAGCGCGCATCAAAAATGGGCGGCTCGCAGGTATATCTGAAGGCGGGAGAAATAATGACTGTCGAGGATCTACTAAAAAGCGTCATCGTCGCAAGCGCAAACGACGCGTCGACCGCCCTTGCCGAGCATATTTCGGGAAGCGTTGAGGAATTTGTCCGCAAAATGAACGAGCGCGCAAAGCAGCTCGGAATGGAAAATACCGTTTTTGAAAATCCGACGGGACTTGACGACAGCGTGACCGACCACCTTACGACCGCACGGGATATAGCGCTTATGTCGGCAGAGCTTCTTAAACACCCCGTGATATTCAATTACACCACGATCTGGATGGATACGATACGCGACGGCGCGTTCGGGCTTACGAACACAAACCGCCTTATCCGATTTTACAAGGGGGCAACGGGACTCAAGACCGGCTCGACCTCAAAGGCAGGCTTTTGCATAAGCGCAACGGCGGAGCGGGACGGAATGCACCTCATTGCCGTCGTAATGGGCTCGCCGAACCGCGACAGCCGAAACGAAACTGCAAAAGCACTTCTCGATTACGGATTTTCCGCATACCGTTTTTATAAATACGAGCAAGGAAATATCGGAGAGATCAAGGTCGATTGCGGGATAAAGAGCTCACTTTCCCTTATCGGCGAGGGCTTCGGAAAGCTGCTTCCGAAGGACGTATATGCTTCCGGCATAACTGCCGAGACCGTACTTCCGAAATCGGTCAAGGCGCCTATCAAGGCGGGCGACAAGATCGGCGAGATAATATTCAAGGCAAACGGTACCGAGATCGGCAGAGTGTCGATAAGAGCGGCGGAAACCATAAACAAAATCAGCTTCGGTCAAGTTCTTTCGCGGCTCATAAAATCGTTCTTTTCGGCGTTTTAATTACATTTTTTTCATAGCATTTTTTTGCCTCACGGTCAAATACTAATCTCGGGACTTTCCCTTAAAAATTTTTGAGAGGCAAAAAGATGAAAAAAATTATAATTGCACTTGCGCTGATCTCCGTAATGACGGGTATGGCGTCCTGCACCCGCGGCGGAAACATTGACCGCGGTGACGACGGATATTTGGGTGACCACGACCGTCACGACGAAACGACAGACGTAGGCGATACCGACCGAGACGAGCGTGGCTACCATAACGGCATAGGCGATGACGTTTACAATCTCCCCCGTGACATCCGACGCGGCATCGACGATGCGGGTGACGGTATACGCAACGGGCTTGACAATGCCGAATGGAACCTTCGCCACGGCATGAACCGAGGCGGCAGCACTCCTGACAACTCTAACGTAATTAAGTAAAAAAATCTCGCACACGTTTTCCGTGTGTTAGATTTTTGTTCAAAGTGAAGGAGGTGCCGTTGCGATCGGTTCAGATATGCTGTAAATTATTTTGTTTTTTTGAATACGATAGCTGAAACAGCACAAAGAAGGATCAACACGCAAATGATGAAGAATGCATTTTCGGCGATGAACGCCGCGCCGTCTCTTTTTTGAAAATCCGTCTCGCCTGACGTCGTTTCGCCCGCCCCCGCAGTGCTTGATGCAGTAGGAGACGTCGTCAAATCGGGCGTCGTTGACGGAACGGTCGTTGGCGGAGCCGTGGTCGACGGAGCCGTAATCGACGGAGCCGTAGTCGACGGCTTTACCGTCGGCAAATGTTCGGTTGCGAGAAGGCGGATATGACCGCAAACGTTACAGCTTTCGTCCTGCGCGCTTGAAAATTCGTGACTTGCCTTTTCATCAGCCAAGCCGCAAACCGAGCAGGGATGCCAATGCGCCTCATCGTTACTGCTCCAATCGGTTCTGTAGCTGTGAGTCGTATTTCGAACGTATGAGCAGACGTTACAGCTCGTATCGCAGGCGTTATAGTAAACGTGGTCAGACCTTTCGTCAGCAGCATTACAGACAGCGCAGACGCGCCAATGCTGCATTTCGTCATTTTCCAAATCAGTTCTATAGCTATGCGTTACTGTTCGAACGTATCCGCAGATATCACAGCTTGCATCGCAGACGTTTTCAAAGGAATGATCCCCCGTCGCAGAAACGGCAACACCCGTAATAAGCTTTTTCCCGCAATCCTTGCAGTAGGTGTCTCCCGTATATCCGTCCGAGCCACAGTTGCCTTCCGCCTTATTTCTGATCTCGGTCAAAGAATGGGAACAAGACGTATCACCCGACGGTGCACTGCCGGACGGAGTCGTCATACCCTCGGGAATTTCTCTGTCAAATATCAGCCAGGCAAGCTCGGGATAGTCAATAAACACGTTTCTGTTGCCCTGATAAGCGGAAACGACCTCGTTCCGTCCCATTTCCCAGGTATCAACGGGATCGTTTTTACACCATTCAAGAAGCACGTCGATGCTTTCAAAAACCTGAGTAACGCTTCCGCAGTTCCAATCCGTTTCCCATCTTACGTACATATAAAGACAAATTCGCGCAACGTCGCCCTTGACGTTATCAAGCGGTTCAAAATAGCCGTTTGCATAATATCCGCCGACAAAGGAGTTCCCGACAAGAGAACCGCCCGTCGCAGCCTTTCCGCCGTTCACGTTACCGTACATATTGTTGTTTCTGACGGTATTCAGACGATTGTCGCAGGGACGGACGTGATGAAGATCGGCACCGCCGCCGGTCGTACTGTCCTTGCCGAGTGACTTCGGCCAAACGTGCTCGCGGTTCCACCCCGTTCCGTTTTGGTAATCACTGCGCGTCACCGATTTTGAAGAATATATAAGATTGATCCTGCCGTCGTTATTTTCACAGTCGGTCAGATGTGCCATGTCGCGGCAATCGTCATAGGTAGCTCTTTTCTTATGCGTACTTATCATAAGAGCTTGCAGAGCATCGTAAAGATCATCTGACGAAAGGTCGTCAAGCTTATCGTAGGTATAACTGTCCGTATAATACTCGCTTGCGCCCGTTCCGTCAAGAGTCGTGCAGAGAACGTGCCTCGTCCCCGAATTTGACTCGGTCGAATAGACGAGTATCGTACCCGCCGCACCGACCTCGGTATGCGGTATAAAAGAGAGAGCCGATATAGCGAGTGAAAGAGCAAGAAGCAGCGCCGTTATAATACGCTTGAAATCCCTCATTTTCACCATCCTTTTCAGCGTAGAATAGCATATATTGACATTTTACCACATATTTCTCACCTATGCAATACCGTTCTCTATTCTGTTTTAATCTATTATGCAATATAAAAAATCTCCCCGAGGGGAGATTTTTTATATATTATCAAAGTCCCTGCTTAGCTCTGTTGACTTTCTCGATATCGGAGAAGTTATGAGTCGAAACGTGGCCGCTGAGGGGGATAAGCTTTTCGTGGATGCAGTCGATGATAGCGTCCTCGAACGGGAAGAAGCTCTTTTCAAGCTCAAACGCGGGAGTGATCCAGTTTCTCGAGCCGAGAGCAACGGGAGGAGCATCGAGATAGTCGAAGCAGAACTCGGTGATGTTCGCAGCAAAGTCCTTCATCATAGAAGCTCGCTCACATGCGTCGCCGACGATAACGATCTTACCGGTCTTCTTAACCGACTCGATAACCTTGTCGTAGTTGAACGGAACGAGTGAACGTGCGTCGATGATCTCAGCGGAAATTCCGTACTTTTCTTCGAGCGTCTTAGCGGCGTTCATAGCGCGGTAGAGAGTAGCGCCGATGGTAAGAATGGTAACGTCCTTACCTGCACGCTTAACATCGGGCTCACCGAATTCGATTGCAAACTTGCCTTCCGGCACGCCTTCCTTAACGAATTCCTCGCCGAAGCCGTAAACTCTCTGCGACTCGAAGAATACAACGGGGTCGGTGCCGTCAAGAGCACTGGTCATAAGACCCTTTGCATCGGTAGGAGTTACGGGGAATACGACCTTAAGTCCGGGGATGTGAGAGGTGATAGCAGTCCAGTCCTGGCTATGCTGTGCGCCGTACTTGGAACCAACGGAAACACGGAGAACGATAGGCATCTTAAGGATACCTGCGCTCATTGCCTGCCACTTAGCCATCTGGTTGAATATTTCGTCTCCTGCACATCCGATAAAGTCAGCGTACATAAGCTCAACGATAGCACGGCCGCCGCACATTGCGTAGCCGACTGCAGAGCCGACGATAGCGGACTCGGAAATAGGCGAGTTGAAGAAGCGATGATAGGGAACTGCCTCGGTCATCTTCTTGTAAACGCCGAACGCGCCGCCCCAGTCACGGTTATCTTCGCCGTATGCGATAAGTGTGGGATCGTCATAGAACTTGTCGATGATCGGCTCAAACAGACCGTCGCAGACGTTGTACATCTTCATCTTGGATACGGGCTTGCCGTTGCTGTCCGTTGCGGTACGAACCTTACCCTTGATCTCCTTGACTCGAGGACACTCTTCCTTAGGCATAAGCATTTCTGCTTCGCGCTCGGGCTCCATAGAAACGACCTTCTGGTTAGAGAACATAATAGATGCGATCGCATCGGGCTCCTTGTCGAGGTCCATACGGGGCGAGATCTCGTCGTTGATCGCGAGCTTCATAATCTCGGTCATACGGTTCGTGATTTGCTCGTGAATTACTGCGAAATCGTTTTCAGTTGCGAGCTTGCCCTTGATGAGCTTGTTCTTGAACGCAACGATCGGGTCTGCGTTCACCCATGCCTCGATCTCCTCCTGAGTACGGTAGGTAGAGGAGTCGGAGGGGGAGTGACCGGATACGCGGTAGGTAACGACGTCGAGAAGTGCGGGGCCCTTGCCCTCAAGAAGAAGCTTCTTCTTTCTCGATACAGCGTCGATAACCGCAAGCGGATCGTAGCCGTTAACTCTTTCAGCGTGCATCTGGGACGGGTTGAAGCCTGCGCCGAGACGAGCCGCCATATCGAAGCCCATCGTTTCGCCTCTCGTCTGACCGCCCATACCGTAGTGGTTGTTGAAGACGTTGAAGAGGATCGGCATACCGCCGTCACTGAACTTGCCGTCCATACCCCAGAGCTTGGTGATCTGGTCCATAGAAGCAAAGTTGAGCGATTCAAGAACAGGGCCGCGGCCGGTTGCACCGTCGCCGCAGTTAGAGATTACGATACCGGGCTTGCCGTTCGATCTCTTGTAAAGAGCCGCACCGAGTGCGATAGGAGCAGATGCACCAACGATAGCGTTGTTAGGCATAAGTCCGAAAGGAATGAAGAATGCGTGCATAGATCCGCCGAGACCGCGGTTAAAGCCGGTCTTACGTGCGAAGATCTCAGCAAGTGCGCCGTAAAGAAGGAAGTTTATAGCAAGCTCCTTTACGTTTCCGCCTGCGTTCATATGCTTTTCTACGACGTTAAGAACGGTTCCGTCAAGGAATTCCTTCATTATCGCGTAAAGCTCCTCATCGGTGAGCTTGTGGATAGAGGAAAGACCTTTAGCGAGAATTTCTCCGTGAGAACGGTGAGAACCGAACGAGAAGTCGTTGATGTCGAGGCAGTAAGCTTCACCTACAGCCGACGCCTCCTGACCTATCGAAAGATGAGCAGGGCCGGGGTTGTTGTACTTAACGCCGTTGTATTCGCTCTTGACCTTAACCTCGTTAAGCATCGTTTCAAACTCGCGAATGATAGCCATATCGCGGTAGATACGGAGGAAATCGTCCTTCGTGTATATCTTCTTTTCCTCGGTCAGAGTTTTGTTGTACTGACAAACGGGAATGTCCTCAAAGTGAATATAACCGCTTTCAAAGGCTTTTGAGGGGTCTACGTATTGACTCTTAGGCATAGTTTTGTTCTCCTTGTATTATTAAATTCTTAAATCATAAACATTGCTTCGCGAATGACCTCGCCGACGGTCGGGTGCGGGAATACTATCTTCTGCACCTGCTCGACTCTCAACTCGCGGTCGACCATAAGCGCCGCGCCGTAGATTATCTCGGACGCGTAGTTGCCGATCATGTGGACGCCGATCACCTTGCGGTGTTCCTTGTCAATTATAAGCTTGACTATTCCGTCGCCGCCCTCGTTTTCGGCAATATATCTGCCGCTGTACTTAAGGGTAAAGCTCTCGACCTTTGCGTCAAGTCCCTTTGCCTTAACTGTTTCGGAGGTTTCGCCTACCGATGCAACCTCGGGATTAGTGTAGATAACTGCGGGAACGGAATTGTAATTCATTCTGTCGGGCTTTCCGAGCATATTGTTGACTGCAACCTCGCCCTCGCGGTAAGCGGTATGAGCAAGCATACTCTTGCCGTTTACGTCGCCCGCCGCCCAAACGCCCGATACGTTAGTTTCGAGCTTATCGTTGGTTACGATCGCACCTCTTTCGGTAAGAACGCCGATGTTTTCAAGTCCGATACCCTGAGTCATAGCGCGGCGTCCGATAGAAACAAGGACAGCGTCCGCCTTCGCGCATTCTTCCTTGCCGTTAAGCTCGTAGTTTACACAGTCCTTGCCAACCGAGGTTACCTTTGCGCCGAGAAGGAATTCAACGCCCTTCTTGACGTAGTTCTTATAAAGGATCTTCGAAATTTCGCTGTCTGTCGGTCCTGCGATGTGGTCAAGCATTTCGATAACGGTGACCTTCGAGCCGATCGAGTTGAAATAAGAAGCCATTTCAAGTCCGATTACGCCGCCGCCGATAACGACGAGCTTTTCGGGAACCTTTTTCATATCGAGTATTTCGCGGTTCGTCATAGCAAAACCGCTGTCAACAGCTTCTCTTAAACCGGGAATGGGGGGGACTGCCGCAGTCGAGCCGGTGCATATAAGGAGCTTAGTACCCTTATATTCCTCTTCGCCCGCTTTAACTGTAAAGCCGCTTGCGTCCTTGCCCATAATCGTTCCGTAAGCGTTAACGACAGTTACGCCCGCGCGCTTCATTGAAGCACCGATACCGCCGACGAGAGTTTTAACGACTCTGCCCTTTCTGTCGATAACGGCAGAATGGTCGATCGAAGCACCGTCGAACTTAACGCCGTATTCTGCGCTATGCTTCGCGTAGTCGAATATCTTTGCCGAATAAAGAAGAGTTTTCGTCGGAACACAGCCCTCGTTGAGGCAAACGCCGCCAAGAGCTCTGCCCTCGATAAGAAGCGTTTTGAGACCGCCGTGTGCGGCTCTTTCAGCGGCATTGTAGCCCGCGGGGCCGCCGCCTAAAATTATCAGATCGTACATATTATTCACCCCTTACTTTGCAAGAAGAAGATTGAAATTCGTAAGGTTGTCACAAAGAGCTTTCAGGAACTTCGCGGCAGGAGCACCGTCAAGTGCGCGGTGGTCAAAGGTGAGGGAAAGTCCCATAGCAGGATAGGTGCTTCCGTCTGCCTTAACTCTGTAAGTCACCGCGTCAACGCCGAGAATACCGGTCTGAGGAGGATTGATAACAGGAGTAAAGGATTCGATTCCCATAGCACCGAGATTGGTTACGGTGAACGATGCACCCTTGAGCTTATCGGGAGCGATGCTACCCGACTGAGCCGCCTTGATAACGCTCTTTGCTTCGGAGGAAAGCTCGTTAAGAGACATTTTTTCTGCGCCGAATACGGTAGGAACGAGAAGTCCTCTCTCGGTGTCTACTGCGATACCGAGGTTAACGGTATTGAAGTAACGCATTACGTCCTTATCGTCAAGGTAGTGCGCGTTAAGATCCTTAAAGGAAAGAATTGTTCTCGAAACAGCGTAAAGAATAATATCGTTAATGGTAATGTTGTTAAGCCCGAGCTTCTCCGCGTTATCCTTAACGGACGCGCGGAACGCCATGATAGCACTCGCGTCGAACGAGGAGTTAAGGGTAAGCTGAGCCATATTCGAAAGAGATGCGTGCATACTCTTTGCGATGACCTTACGGATGTTCGTGAGCTTAACGTCGGTGTATTCGTCAGCTACCTGAGCTGCAGGGGCAGGAGCCGCCGCGGGAGCTTCGGTGGCGGGCTTGTCAGCATTCGTCCAGCCCTTATCGAGAAGTGCGTTAATATCGCGCTCGATTATTCTTCCGTTAGGTCCCGTCGGAACTGCGCGGGAGATATCGGCATCGGTTCTTTCGGCAAGGTGACGCGCACGGGGGGAAATCTTGATTCTTCCCTCTTCGCTTACAGCACTGCCCGTTGCGGCTACTTCGGGTGCGGGTGCCTTAACCTCTTCCTTAACTTCTTCCTTGGGTGCTTCGGGAGCAGCTGCCGCCTCTTCCTTCTTCGGTACGAGCGCAGAAATATCCTCACCCTCGTTACCGATCACGCATACGGGGAGCAGACACTCAACGTCGTCGCCCTCCTCGTGGAAAATAGCAAGAAGCGTGCCCGAAACAGTCGAAAGCTCATCAAAGCTCGACTTATCGGTCTCGTAGGAGAAAAGGACATCCTTTTCCTCCACCTTATCACCGACCTTTTTCTTCCATTCGGTGATAACACAGCTTTCAACGCTCTGTCCCTGACGGGGCATGATTACAACCTGTGCCATAATAGTCCTCCTATATATAAATGAATATTTTTAGGCAATGATTACTTCAACGTTTTCCGCTGCCGATTTCTCCATAACGTCGATCGGCAAACTGCCGTCGGAGATTATGCAGTCGATATCGGAAAAATCGCTGAATGTGTAAGGCAAGCTCTTATCGGTCTTTGACGCGTCCATAAGAACGACGACCTTTCTTGCCTTTTCGATAACGAACTTTTTAAGCTCGCAGTCGTTGTAGTTACCGCAGGTAAGCCCATCCTCTGCTGAAACACCCGACGGAACGATGAATGCAACGTCGATGTTGATCCCCTCGAGGAACTGAACCGCCTGATTACCCGAAACCGTCACGTTGTCGCGGTTTACCATACCGCCGACTATATTGACGATCGGCTGATCCTTCTTCATAAGCTCAAGAGCAACGTTAAGTCCCGTCGTCGTAACGGTCAGACGTCTGTTCGGAATTATTTCCGCGAGACGCAGAACGGTCGTCCCCGAGTCAAGGAAGATGCTTCTTCCCGTTTCGATAAATCGAAGCGCCTCGGTCGCGATCTTTTCCTTAGCGTAAGAATTAGAATGAAGCCGCAAGCTGAACGCATCCTCCATTGAAGTCGTAATAAACTTCATTGATCTTGCGCCGCCTCTAACCTTGATCGCTTCACCCTGACGCTCAAAATATTCAATATCCCGGCGCAGAGTCATGGTTGAAACGTCGGGGAACATTTCCTCAAGCTCGCGAAGTGTGACAAAGGGCTTGCTTTGAAATAGCTGATGTATCGCATTTCTTCTTGCCAAGCTCATTTTCTTCTCCTAAATGTTAATTTTTACACACATATATGATTATATCACGCATTTTAACACTTGTCAACGGCAAAAAGCCCAATTCGAACATAAAAAACACCCTCAAAGCGTTATTTTTTGCTTTGAGAGTGTTAATTTTTGTGAACTTTCACATTTCGACAATAAGGTCGGCAATTTTTATAACGTCACCTGCGCCGAGTATCATTACGATATCGTTTTCGGTACAGTTATTTTTGAGATATTCCGCGATATTCTCAAAGGTATTAAGACAAATTCCGTTCGGCGTTTTGGAAGCAAGAAGCTCCGAGGAAACACCGAGGGTATCGGTCTCACGCGCCGCGTAAATATCGGCAAAAAGCGTGATGTCGGAGTCACCGAAGGACGCAGTGAAATCGTCAAACAAGCTCGCGGTTCGCGAGTAGGTGTGCGGCTGGAATACGGTCACGACGCGCTTTCCGAAGGTCTTTGCCGCATTGAGAGTGACCTTTATCTCCGACGGATGATGAGCGTAATCTATATAGACCTCGGCGCCCTTTTCGGTCATTCCCTTGTATTCAAAGCGCCGCTTTGCTCCGCCGAATGTGTAAAGACCCGCCTTGACAGCATTCATATCGGCGCCGTTTTCAAGCGCAGCAGAGGCCGCCGCAAGAGCGTTATATACGTTATGGACGCCCGGAACCGAAAGCTTTATCTCTCCAAGCTTTTGCCCGCGACAAACAAGCTCAAAGGTCGCGCATCCGCCGTGATACACTATGTTTTCAGCGTTATAATCGCCCTTTCCGCAGGCGGAGAAGGTAACGGTCTTGCCGCTATACGTATTCCTCAGCGCAAGCGCTTCATCATCGTCGGCATTGAGGACTGCAATATCGCCGTACCCGACGTACTGCCTGAACGACGCGCGAAGCTGATCCATCGTCTTAAAATAATCGGCGTGGTCGTATTCAAGGTTAGTCACGACCGTGACCGTCGGACAAAACGAAAGGAAGGAATCACAATATTCGCACGCCTCGAATATAAAGTAATTCTCTGCCCCGAGATGATACGCACCGCCGATAGAGGAAAGCTCGGCACCGCTTACGACCGTGGGATCATAATTGCCCGCAAGATAAATTTCCGCAAGCATCGAGGTAACAGTACTCTTACCGTGAGTACCACTGACACCTATACGGCACCTGTATTCGCTCATAAGCCAACCGAGGTATTCGCCCCTCGTTATAATGGGAATACCGAGCTCAAGTCCCTTTTTAAGCTCGGGATTGTCAAATCCGACAGCTGCAGTATAAACGATGACGTCGCTTTCAAGAACGTTTTCTTCGCTATGAGAATAGTGAACAGCAATTCCCTGCTCCTCGAGACGCTCGGTCATTACGCTCTTGACCCTGTCACTTCCCGTAACGGTATAACCCCTCGTTTTGGTTATTGCGGCAAGCGACGACATACTGATACCGCCGATTCCGATAAAATGAATTCTCTTTGACGACGCCATTATCTCGGAAATTTTCAATAAATTCATACAGCTTCTCCCTCTTTTCGTGGCAAAAAGGTTAATAATATGTTAATTGTATACAAAAAATTAAAAAATAATTAATTATTGCATTATAATTCCGTTGAAATATAGACACAAAAAGCGAATATAATGATAGTTGTACAATATTACATTGTAAAAACAAATGGAGGCATGCCATGCAGATCACAGACATAAAGATCCGTAAGACCTTTGCCGACGACGGTCCGATGAAAGCCGTCGTATCTGTCACGTTTGACAACGAGTTGGCACTTCATGACGTCAAAGTAATTAACACCAAGGATAAGTATTTCATCGTAATGCCGAGCCGTAAAAATCCGGACGGCACGTTCAGGGACATAATACATCCCATAAATTCCGACTTCCGTCAGCTTCTTGAAAAGTCTGTCCTCGCCGAGTATTTCGCCGAGCTTGAGCGCATTGAAGAAGGCAGGGTTGCCGAATCAGAGCTTATCGAAGAATAAGCAGACCGCCGTTGTCGCTTAAGGGCTCATCCGAAAGCGACACGGCTTTTATTTTGTGTTCAAGCGCAAATTTCGCAATCGTTTTTCCGTCGGGATGGGTATAGAGGTCGCCGAAAAATCCGTAAACGCCGTCGCTAAGAAGCGCTCCTGCGCCGCCGATAAATCCACAGCTATAGCCATTTAATTCTATGTATCCCGATCGGATAACAAGAACGTCTATACCGTCATTTTTGAGCGCGGCAGCAATCCCGAGGTCGGCAGTCACGGCACAGCTCTCCGAAAGCATAGCGGTCGAGCATCTCGTATATCCCTGCTTAACGGGAACGAAAAAGGTATAATTCTCCTTTATTCGATCAGAAACGAAGCCATCCTTACCGTAAAGGGTATCCTTTACGCCGAGGCAGTCAAACAATACGTCGAACGGGTAGCTCCCGCTCGGCGTTTTTTCGTCCAAAAGGAAAACGTCGCCAAGGGACGAAAAAAAGCCTCTGTTTTCATTATAATAATCCCTACCCACAAGAATCTTACCGTTCGGCAAGGGATAAAAAAGCATATCGGGATGCGACGATACCGGCTCAGGCAGTCCCTTCCACTTCGGCAAAGATATTACCTCGCCGTATGTCGAAAGCCCGTCCCTGACCCCTTCGCTCATCCTCGCATCAACAAGAATCTTCATATTTCACCAAGAAAAAGACCGAACGGCAATACGTTGCCATTCGGTCGTTTGAGCATAGTTATAAGAGGGCTTAAACCTCTTTCAGATTAAGCTCTTTCTACTTTACCCGAGCGCAGGCAACGGGAGCAAACGTGAACGGTCTTGTTAGTACCGTCTACAACTGCCTTAACCTTTCTTACGTTGGGCTTCCAGGTTCTTGCGGTCTTGCGGTTGGAATGGGAAACGTTATGACCAAAAACAACGCCCTTGCCGCAGATATCACACTTTGCCATCTTTAGGACACCTCCATCCATATATCCGAAATTAATCAATTATTTCTTATTTAGAAATTCATACCTGATAAGTATATCACAGCTTTTGAAAAAATGCAATACTATTTTTCAAAAAATTTATTTTCCTTCGCCATTATTTTCGGTTTTTTTCTTTTTGAAGACGAATTTGTTCTCCGTTCCGTCGAGCAGCCGCTTGATATTACCTCTGTGAAGAAAAATAACGAGCAGACACTGAACCATCAGAAAGACGACTCCCAAATGGCTCTGATCGTAATTCCAGCTCTTCACAAAGCTATGAACTATAACAGGAGAGATAAGAGCCGTAAAAATTGAAGCGAGCGAAACGTACTTCGTTCCAAGAACGACGACAGCAAATATCGCGAATAGGAACAAGAACGCCAAGGGCTCCATAACGAGCATTACAGCCGCAGTCACGGCAACACACTTTCCGCCCTTGAACTTATAGTAGCAGGGAAAAGCGTGACCGAGGGCGCACATAAGTCCCGTAAGATAACCGAACGCATCGCCGACAAGGAGCTTCGCAAGCAAAACGGGAAGAACCGTCTTGAGAATATCTCCGACGAGTGTCGCGATTCCGGCCGCCTTACCGTAGGTACGGGACATATTGGTCGCACCTGCGTTTCCGCTACCCTGCGTTCTTATGTCCTCGTGGAACTTGAGCCTCGAAATTATGACCGCGAAATTCATGCTTCCGAGGAAATAACCGAGAAGTGCTATTGCCGCGACTATCAAGTAATATACCCAGCTCTCAAGCTTCCCATCGGCAACCATCAGCCCAAGAGGACCGTAAAAATTATTCCAAACGTATCTGCCGATCCTTTCGATCTCCTCGGGATCGAGTGCAGTCGTAACGGTATTAAAAAACATCATTTGCCGCTGTCCTCCCCGCGTTCACGGATTATTATCTTGATAGGCGTACCCTTGAAGCCAAAGGTGTCGCGCAGGCAGTTTTCAATATATCTTCTGTACGAGAAGTGAAACAGCTCGACCGAATTACAGAAAATAACGAAGGTCGGCGGCTGAATACCTATCTGGGTCATATAGTATATCTTCAGATACTTACCCTTATCGGACGGCGGCTGAACGCGAGCCGTCGCATCGGAAAGAACGTCGTTAAGAATACCCGTCGTAATACGGCGTCTGCTCTGCTCGTATGCGTCATTTATAAGACTGTACAGCTTATCAACGCGCTGACCCGTTTTTGCCGAAAGGTAAATGACCTCGGCGTAAGTCATATATGAAAACGCCTTATATACCTTTTCGGTAAATTCCTTGACGGTATTGTTGTCCTTTTCTATAAGATCCCACTTGTTGATACAGATGACCGACGGCTTTCCCGCCTCGTGGGCAATACCTGCAATTCTTTCGTCCTGCTCGGTAATACCCTCGTTCGCGTCTATCATAATAACGCAAACGTCAGCCCTCTCGACCGCAAGCTTTGCACGAAGAACGCTGTATTTTTCAATAGGATCGTCGACCTTACTCTGTCGGCGGATTCCCGCAGTATCAATGAACACGTACTTTCCGTGCTCGTTTTCAAGCGCGGTATCTATTGCGTCTCTCGTCGTTCCCGCAACGTCGGAAACAATAAGACGCTCGGCGCCGAGGAGCTTGTTGATTATAGAGGATTTTCCTGCGTTCGGCTTACCGATGACTGCAACCTTGATATTTTCGTCAAGCTCGCCCTCGTCATTTCCGTCATCCTCGGGACAGTATGCAAGCACAACGTCAAGCAGATCGCCCGAGCCTGTACCGTGAAGGGCTGAGATCGGGATCGGATCGTCCTTAAAGCCAAGCTGGTAGAACTCATAAAACTCGGCAGGGGGCATACCGACGCGGTCAACCTTGTTTACCGCGAGAACGACGGGCTTACCGCTCTTCATAAGAAGAGAGGCGATCTGTCTGTCCTCGTCGAGCATACCGACGTTTACGTCGGTCAAAAATACTATAACATCTGCCGTCTCAATAGCAGTCTCCGCCTGGCGGCGCATATATTTGAGCATCGCGTTATCGGCTCTGGGCTCAATTCCGCCCGTATCAATAAGAAGAAGCTTTCTGCCTCTCCATTCTGTTTCGTGATAGATTCTGTCACGGGTAACGCCGGGGGTGTCCTCGACAATAGAGATACGCTTGCCCGTAAGCTTGTTAAAAAGCGTACTCTTGCCCACGTTAGGGCGCCCGACTATCGCAATTACAGGTGTACTCACCGTATCTCCTCCTTAATCCTCACTCAGAATTTTTTCGACGAATTCATATCCGTCGTTGTCGATAAATTCAATATTTACCTTAAGCTTTTCCTCAAGCCATCTCGGTGTTACGTCGTCAAGGAATCGATCCTTTTCATGACGGAGCATAACGGACGGCAAAAAAAGCGTCTTCCCGAGCTTTTTGTCCTTTAATTGCTCGTAAAGATCCTTACCCGTGATGAGCCCCGCGACGGTAATATTCTCGCCGAAAAAGTCGTTTTTGATCTCGTACACGTTTATATCGAGATTGTGACATCTCTTTTTCAGCTCCTCCGCCATAAAGGAAACGAGCGGATAAGCGGCAACACCGGTTGCGAGTGAAACGAATCTGTTTTTTGAAGGCTTAAGATCGTTTATATCCTTAAGCGCCATCGCAAATTCGTCGGAGAAGGACCTGACCATTCCGACGCCGTTTTCTATCTGCGAATATCCCTCGTAGTAATCACCCGTCGGGAATTTCTTTTTCGCAGAAAGATAAAGCTCGTCGGCGCAGAAAAAAATCCTGCTTCCGTATTTAGCGTAGCAGCTCTCGGCGTATCCCTCGACCTGCGCGATTATCTTCGAGCATTCCTCGCCCGTAAAAGGCGAAAGCGGGAAAAGTCCTTCTCTGTGCTTTGTAATTCCCGCAGGAACTATCGAAACGGAATTAACCGCAGGATAAAGCTCAGACAGGTCTCTCATGCTCTTCATAAGCTGCGCTCCATCGTTTACGCCCTTGCACAGAACGATCTGACAGTGCATCTCGATCCCCGCCTCAGAGAAGCGCTTCATCGTCTCGTAGCAGGAGCCGGCAAAGCGGTTGCTGAGCATCTTACAGCGAAGCTCGGAATCCGTCGTATGTACCGATATGTTTATCGGCGACATCTTCATCTTTATAATACGCTCAATATCGTGCTCATCCATATTCGTGAGCGTGATATAGTTGCCCATAAGGAACGACAGACGCGAGTCGTCGTCCTTGAAATAAAGCGGCTTTCTCATTCCCTTCGGAAGCTGGTCGATGAAGCAGAAGATGCACTTATTCTTGCACGACTTCTTTTCATCCATCAAAAAGGTATTGAAAATAAGACCTATATCGTCGTACTGCGGCTTTCTTATCGCCACGTTCAAAAGCTCGGGACCGCGGTGAATAAGGAGCTTCACTCTCGGCTCGGTGATATAGTAGCGGTAATCAAGGACGTCGTTTATATCCTTGCCGTTTATTCTTATAAGATAATCCCCTCGCTTAACGCCTGCCTCGTCGGCAGCCGAGCCGGGAAGAACGTCGTCTATCAGAACCATCGGTCAAACTCCCTTCATTTTGGTATTTTGGGTTTTCTCCACTGACGAAACAAAGCCCTCCGCATTTACGCGGCGGGCTTATTCGTGCAAAAACCTCGTAATCAGTCATTCTCGACTGCAACGATCTCCTTGCCGGCGTAGGTTCCGCATGCTTTGCATACTCTGTGACGGAGAACTGCCTCTCCGCACTTGGGGCACGTGGTCATTCCGGGAAGGGCGAGCTTCCAAGTACTGGAACGTCTTTTGTCACGTCTTGCCTTCGATACTTTTCTCTTCGGTACTGCCATATTTAGCACCTCCTTCAAAGTGGTTAATTATTATCATCGTTATCCTGAAGGAACTTTTTAAGGACCTCAAGACGGGGATCTATCTCCTTCGTCTGACAGCCGCATTTTCCCTCATTGAGATCCTTTCCGCACTTCGGACAAAGTCCGAGACAATCATCGGAGCAAAGATCTCTTGACGGCAGCTCAAGGAACAGAAGCTCCTCGACAGGATCGCATAGGTCAAGGATCGAGTTTTCGATAATTACGTAATCGTCGTTATCTTCACCCTGAAGCGAACCGCTAACCGCCGCATTTTTTGAAAGATCAAAGGTCAAGGAACGGTGAAGCTCCTTTAAGCATCTCGCGCATTCGGTGGTATAAGAAACGCTTGCCGTCAGCGTGAGAAGCATACAGCCGGAGCGTTCGGTTATCACACCGTCAATATGAACGGGACCGTCAAGGGAAACGTCAGGAAAAAGCTCACCCGCGCCGTCATAATCGAAAACGAAGGGGATCTTGTCCGTCTTTCCCGTCAGAATCGGGGTCATATCAACACGCATAGAATCTTCCTTTTTTATCTTTTCACAAAATGTCGCAACATATATTATACACAACGGAATTACTTTTGTCAATGTTTTTTTGAAAAATTAACGCTAAATATTACCGAATTTTGTCGCTCCGTATTGGCTCTTATGACAAAAGAGCTACAATGCCCGACGCAAAGCCTCGATTATTTTCTTTTCCTCGCGTGACACCTTTACCTGCGTCATTCCGAGAATACGCCCCGCGTTTGCCTGCGACATTTCCTTAACGTACCTTAAATATATGAGCTTTCTCTGCATTTCGGGGAGAGATTTAAGCGCTTCTGCTAGTGCGATCTTATCGGTAGCCTTTCCTATTTCGTCACTGTCATCGGAAAGAAGATCGCACAAGGAAGCCCCGTCGCCGTCATTACCGATCGGCTCGTATATAGACTTCACGGGGCAGGTCGCATCAAGAGCAGAAACCAGTTCTTCGACCGACGTTTCGCAAAGGGCGGCAAGCTCGCTCATCTTCGGCTCGCGCCCATGAAGACGGACGAACTCCTCTTTTTTCTTCATTGCATCGGTACCGAGACGCTTAACGCTCCGCCCGACCTTTATGACTCCGTCGTCACGCAAAAAACGCCGTATCTCGCCGATTATGAGCGGAACCGCATAAGTCGAAAAGGCTGTGCCGAAGGAGCTGTCAAAGCTCCTTACCGCCTTTATCATCCCGACTGATGCGAGCTGAACGAGATCGTCGTACTCAACCCCTCGGTTCATAAAGCGGAGTGCGATGCTTTTGCAAAGCCCCATATTTTGCGAAACGAGAGTGTTGAGAGCCTCGCCGTCTCCTTTTTGCGCGGCTTTGACAAGCTCTAAATTTTCCTCGCGAGTCATTTCAGCTTCTTTATCATCGTGACAACCGTTCCGCGTCCGACAGCAGATCTCACCTTAAGACGGTCGCAAAAGCTTTCCATTATTACAAAGCCCATTCCGCCGCGCTCACCGCTTTCATCAGTCGTAAATAGCGGCATTTTTGCCTGCTCAATATCGGATATACCGCAGCCGCGGTCGCTGACGGTTATTTTTACGCTCCTGTCTGAATATATGCAAACTTCAAGAATTACGTTTCCCTCTTTCCCCTTGTAGCCGTGAACAATCGCGTTCGTCACCGCCTCGGAAACTGCGGTCCTTATATCGGCAAGCTCGTTCACGTCAGGGTCAAGCCGAGCGATAAACGCCGTTGCGGCGTAACGTGCAAAGCTTTCGTTTCTCGAATCAGAGTCAAACACCGTCTTCATTTTATTTATAAGCTTCTTCTTCATTTTTTCACTCCTATGTACCGCCGAAAGGCGGGATTATGCGGGCTTGTCTTTGCGCCCGTGTATAGATAAAAATCTGTCCGCTCCCGAAAGCCGAAGGATCCTCATAAAGTCGTCGGGAACGTTTATAAGAGTAAGCTTGCCCCCGTAAGCGTTTACGCGCGTATACCTGCCGAGCACAAGCCCGAGCCCCGCCGAATCGGTAAATGTCACGTCGTTCAGATCGAAGATAACGTTTATCGGCCGGTAATCAACGAGCTTACCGTCGATCACCTCACGAATTTCCCTTACGCTGTGATGGTCGAGCTCTCCTCGGATGAAGCAAACGCATTCGCCCTGCTCATCAAGGGTGACGCTTATCTGCTTATAATTTAATGTGAGTTCGTTTCCGTTCATTTTCACACATCCTTTCTGACTACATTGTACTATGAGTCAAGCGCGCAAAATGTCATAATAGGTCGGCATCACAAAAAAGTTTGTCCCGCACGTTTTTGAATCGGTTTCATAATCTGTAAAAAACGAAAGGAACGAATTTATGGCAGAACAAGGCAGAGGGTACATAACGGTAAACGTAAGAACGGCAGGCGGTGCGCTTCCCGTCGAGGGCGCACTTGTCACGATCAGCTCGTCAGACACGGGAACGGTCGTCGCCGTGACACTGACCGATAATGCGGGCTTGGCAGAGATAATCGAGCTGCCGACACCCCCAAAGGATAATTCACTCACACCGAACAGCGGGGAGGTGTCAAGCTTTTATACCGTCGATACCGATAAGGAGGGCTTTTACCACGTCGTTAACGCCAACATCCCCATATTTGACGGGGTAACGTCGATACAATCGGTCATATTGGTCCCTATCGCCGTCGGCGATAATCAGCTTCAGCCGAATGACCTCACAAGATTTGAGAACAGCGAATTGCCGAATTTGTAAAAAGCAAAACCCAAGCGTGGTAACGGACAGAGGACTCCCGTCCCCACATTGAAACGTTACGAAGCTTCCATAACCCGAAAGGGGTTCCCAAAGGGGAAAACGTGTGAAAATTTGCGAAGGCAAATTTTCATCGGTTTGCCCCTTGGCGTGTTTCTTTGCGAGCGTTTCTTTGCACGAGCAAAGAAATGCGAAAAAAATATCAGAGGTGATATAATGCCCTTCCCATACATTCCCGAAAATATAACAGTCCACTTGGGAGAACCCGACGACGACGCACAAAACGTCACGCTTCCCTTCTCCGACTACATAAAAAACGTCGCATCGAGCGAGATCTACCCAACTTGGCCCGAAAGCTCACTGCGCGCAAATATCCTTGCACAAATATCCTTCGCCCTTAACCGCGTCTATACCGAATATTACCGCTCCCGCGGATACCCCTTCGACATAACTAATTCGACCGCAATAGACCAGTCATTCATTAACGGCAGAAGCATCTACGATACGGTTTCAGTCATAGTCGACGATATTTTCAGCGACTATCTGCGCCGCGACGGCTTCATCGAGCCACTCTTTGCTCAGTACTGTAACGGCACAACGGTAACCTGTAACGGTCTTTCCCAATGGGGCACGGTCGAGCTTGCCGAGCAGGGGCAAAACTCTATCGAAATAGTGAAAAGCTATTACGGCGACGACATAAGCATCGTCGTCGACGCGCCGATACGCGGAATAACGACGACCGCACCGCGCCGCAATCTGAACCTCGGCTCAACGGGAAACGACGTTGCATTCGTTCAGCTTAGGCTCAATCGAATATCAAATAACTTTCCTTCAATTCCCAAGATCCCGAACCCAAACGGCTTCTACGATATTGCAACCCGCAACGCGGTCACCGAATTTCAAAGCATTTTCGACCTTGCCCCGGACGGCATCGTCGGGCGTGCAACGTGGTACAAGATTCAGCAAATATACGCAAGCGTAAAGCGTCTGAACGACCTCTCCTCAGAGGGTATCACATATAACGAAATACCGAAAATATTTCCAAACGCGCTCTCCCCCGGCGATAAGGGCGACGAAATAAAGGTCATACAGTATATGATAAATTACATAGCACAGTACGAGGATACGGTAAATTCAGTTGAGATAAACGGGGTTTTCGACAGTCCGACGGAGCAGGCTGTACGCGGCTTCCAAAGAACCTACGGAATACCCGAAACGGGAATCATAGATGAAAACACCTACGCCAGAATGTTCGACGTCTATAACGCGATAATTCTATCGCTCCCCGATAGTCAGCTTCAGGCACCTTACCGTCCATATCCCGGCTTTTTGATCGCGTTTGGCTTCGACGGAGCTTATATGGTACCGCTTCAAACCTACCTTAATGCGATATCAACGGTTTTCACGGAAGTCCCCACGGCAGGTAACAGCGGAGTTTTCGACGAGGCAACAAGAAACGCCGTCCTCGCCGTGCAAAATCTCACGGGGCTTCCCGTAACGGGCGTCGTCAACCTTGAAACGTGGACGACGATAGGCGACCTATACGCAGATATAAGATCGGGGGAAATAACGACGCCGACACAGTTCCCCGGTTACGTTATTGACGGAGGAAGTCAGATATGATGAATAATGAGATGCCCTTCTACAAGGAATCGGTACGGCAGGTGCAGGTGTATTTGTACGACATTTCCCGCGCTGACCCCGATATACCGAGAGTAAATCCCGACGGAATTTACGGCTCTGCAACCGTCGAATCGGTTATAGCGTTTCAGAAAAAACACGGTCTTCCCGCCGACGGCAGAGTAGATTACGCGACCTTCAGAAAATTAAGCTCCGAGCACGAAAAAGCTGATATTCTCCTATCCGCGCCAATGAGCATATCACCCTTTTCGGAGCCGTTAAAGGATAACGTCACAAGGCTCGGAGATAAAAACGAGCTTATCGCGATAGTAAAAATAATGCTTAAAGCTCTCGGAGCTTCCTATCCTTGCGGTGAAGAATTGAATGACGACGACGTATTCGATGCCGAAACCGAGCGCGCAGTAAAGGAATTCCAGTTCATTCACGGTCTAAATTCAAGCGGAATAATTAACAAGGAGACATGGAACCGCCTCGCGCTCGCTTACGAAAAACACCGTGTTCCGCTTTGATTATCCGCCGACTGCGAGGTCAACAATAATATAAAAACGTTAGGAGGCGGTACTATGACGAGCCGTTTCACGCCCGCCGCTCAAAACGCGCTCAAAAGAGCGCAGACAGAGGCGTCCGAAATGGGACACACATATATCGGCACGGAGCATCTTCTGCTCGGGCTTTTGTACGACGAGGGCTCAGTCGCCGCCCAGGCATTGAAAAACCTCGGGCTGAGCTACAAGAGCATAAGACAGACGGTCGAGGAGATCAGCGGAAGCGGAAGCAAAACACTCACGCCGAGCATAACTCCACGGCTCAAGCGGGTAATAGAAAACGCGGCAAAGGAAATGACGGGAGCGTTCGGGCGCATCGGTACCGAGCAGCTATTGACCGCTCTTATTAACGAAAAGGAAAGTATTGCATCGCGTATAATCGAGCGTCATAAAGGTGAGTGCGACATTCTTTTCGATCCGACCGAGCCAATGCACACGGAGCCGAAAAAGCTGCCGCCGGCCATAGCAAAATACGGCAAAAACCTGTGTCAGTGCGCCCTTGACCCCGTCATCGGGCGTCAAAGCGAAACCGAAGCGCTGATTGAAGCGCTCTGCCGAAGGAGAAAGAACAATCCCTGCCTTATCGGCGAGGCAGGGGTTGGCAAAACAGCGGTCGTCGAGGGACTTGCCGCACGTATAAGAAGCGGACGCGTGCCGTCGCTTCTTCGCGGTAAGGCGATCGTTGCCCTTGATATAGCCGCGATAATTTCGGGCGCAAAATACCGAGGCGAGTTCGAGGAGAGAATGAAGACGGTTCTTCTTGAAGCGTCGGAGGACCCCGATATAATCCTATTCATCGACGAGCTTCACACGATAGTGGGTACAGGCGCGTCGGAGGGCGCTATCGACGCGGGAAGCATTATGAAGCCTTCACTTGCGCGCGGTGAAATACGGCTGATCGGCGCAACGACCGTAGGTGAATACCGCAGATTCATCGAAGGCGATCCGGCGTTGGAAAGGCGTTTTCTGCCTATAACCGTTACCGAGCCGTCAAAAAGCGAGGCGGTGAATATCCTGCGCGGCATCAAGGATAAGTACGAGCAGCATCACGGCATCATCATTGACGACAGTGCTGTCACGGCGGCAGTCGAGCTATCGGTACGTTACGTTCCGTCGAAGCGTCTGCCCGATAAGGCGATAGACCTGCTTGACGAGGCGGCGTCGGCAAAGCGCATTTGCGCCGAGCAAGCAAGCGACGAAAAAAAGCAGCTCGGCGCTATCGTAAAGGGACTCAAGCACTCGGACGACACCGAGCTTGCCGAGATGGTTGAGGATCGCATTTTGGCGCGTCTTGACGCGCAAAATAATAATGAGAGCGTGCCAACGCTCGTTGACAGCGATATTGAAAATATACTCAAAAAACGGCGCGGCAGCGTCCGTTTGCCGTCCGAAAATGACCTTTTTGGGCTTGAAAACGGGCTTAAAGGTGCGGTTTTCGGTCAAAATTGCGCTATAAAAACCGTTGCCTCGGTGCTTCGGGCGGGTGCTCTCGGCATAAACGGAGACACCCGACCGATCGCGTCAATGCTCTTTCTCGGCCCGTCGGGTGTAGGCAAAACCGCGCTCGCTGCCGCTATCGCCGAACAGTTTTACGGAAGCCCCGACGCGCTCATCCGTCTCGATATGTCCGAGTACGGTGAGAAGCACAGCATATCGCGGCTCATCGGCTCACCGCCCGGCTACGTCGGATACCGTGATGAAGGATTGCTCGTAAGAGAGGTGCGGAGCAAGCCATATTCCGTCCTGCTTTTCGATGAGGCGGAAAAGGCAGATCCCGACGTGTTCAACCTGCTTCTTCAAATCCTCGATCACGGCTTTATTACCGACGCGCAAGGCAAACGGGCGGATTTCAGAGGCTGTATAATCATTCTGACGTCAAATATCGGATCAAACAAAAGCGCCTCAGCAGGCTTTACGTCAAGCGAAAGCGACAAGCTGAAGCGAGAGGCAAGCGGTTTTTTCAGATCCGAGCTAATCGGCCGTCTTGACTCCGTGATAACCTTTAACAGCCTTGATGATGCCTCTGCCGTAAAGATCGCCGAAAACAGGATAAATGCCTTAAGGGCTCGTCTTTCCGAAAACGGAATATCGCTTGTGGTAACACCTGACGCGATCGCCCTTTCTTCAAAGCACGGTAAGGGAGGAGCACGCGACATATTTTCCTTCATAAAGACCGAGATCGAGGGCGCGGTCATTTCAAATCTTCCGTCGAAAAAAGACGGTGCTGATATAATAATTTCCACGGAAAACGAAAAAATTTCGGTGAAAACCGTAACGAAAAACGCGCTTTCGCATAATATGTAGTAAAAAGCTATGAAAGTGAGCGCTGATATGAGAAAACGGCTTAACGGAAGCGGCAGGGATTATCTTACCGAGGTTGCGATAATAGCATTCGGGCTCGGTATACTTTTTGCGTTTTTTCTCTCCCCGCGTGCTCTTGCGCTTGTCGAGTCGCTTCTCATAATAGCGCTCGGCGTTCTGTGTCTTAACAAGAAATGATGCGAAAGGACATTTTATGAAGGTAATAGTTCTGTCACCGCCGAAATTTTTATCGCCGATATTTCGTTTTTTTCTCGGCAGAAAAAAGAAGAAGCGCGAGCCACGGTAAGTGGTTCGCGCTTTTTGAATACTAGGGCTCAAACAGACGCGTAAGTTGACAAAAAACGGGAATTGTTATATAATAGGTGGGATAAATATCGAAAGGAAGCAAAATATGAAGAATTTTTCCCGTTTTTTGCTCACGCTTTTACTTGCGCTCTCAATGCTGTCAACGGCATCCTGCGGCGGTGAAAGCAAAAAAACGAAATTTATATATAAGATCACAGACGGATATGCGACGGTTATAGGCTATTCGGGTGTTGAAAGCGAGATAGCTATTCCCAAAAGGCTCGGCGGAAAGGCTGTCAAAAGGATTGACGAAAACGCCTTCCGCGGTATGATAGGCCTCAAATCGGTTACCATTCCCGACACCGTCACCTCTATCGACTATGCCTTCACGGGTTGTCCCGATCTTGTCTTCGTTGACCTCGGAAGCGGAATCAAGACTATGAACGGCGCGTTCAAGGATTGCCCGAAGCTCGTATCGGTCATCGGCGGTGAGAATGCCGTCGAGCTTTCGGAAGCATTTATGAACTGTGCTTCGCTTACGAGCGGATACATTCCCAATACCGCGACCGCCTGCGTTTCAAGCTTCCGCGGCTGTAAGGCGCTGACGACCGTTAAGATCGAGGAAGGAATAACCTCCCTCCCCTTCACCTTTGAGGGCTGCACCTCGATCACTCAGATAATGCTTCCATCTACCGTCACCGAGGCGGTCAGCACCTTTGAAAACTGCACCTCGCTTATATCCGTAACGGGCTGTAAGAACATCACGGTTCTTGAAAACACCTTTGCGGGCTGCACCTCGATCCCGCACGTTGCTCTCGGCGATAACGTAAGTATTCTCAAAGGCGCGTTTGTCAACTGCACCTCTCTTATGTTCCTCGACGGGCTTCCTTATGAGGTTGAGTCGTATTCTCCCTCGTTTACAGGTTGTGCTGCTCTTACCGAAATGGTAATTCCGAAAATGCCCAAATCCGAAGCGGAGACGTACGATCTTACGTCAGACGTCAAGGGCTGTGCAGGTCTTCAAAAGGTAACTGTAAACTCCGACTTCTTCGTGAAGAACGAATTTTGCACAACGTTTGCGGGCTGTTCATCTATCAAAGAGGTAAACATTCCCGGCAAGGCGGCAGAACAGCTGCTCCGGGTTGACGCCATGTACGAGGACATTCTGTTTACCGGTACGAATTCAAAGGTCACAAGCGCGATCAACAAGTACAAAAAGGCGTCAAATGTCAGAACGACAGTCAGCTTCGGATATATCGACGACACCGCATACACCTATATTTTCGGCGGCGAAGTCAATTTCTTCTCCTATGAGGACGTAGCGGCGGAAACAAGCGTCCTCAACTTTGAGCCCTTTACCCAAAGCTACTACTGGTGCGGCTACCCGAACGGTGCCAACAGAAAGACATCCACCGTCGGAATAGAGCGTATTTACACCTTTTATCTCCGAGTTACCGGCGGTAACGACGGAACTCTTCCGTCGAGAATCACCGTAAACGGCATCGAATGTGTCGTTGATGACGATTAAGAAAAAGCAAGAACGGAAACGTTCTTGCTTTTTTACGCAAAAAGAGCAGACCGAACGATCTGCTCTTTTCAGATATTACTTATACTTGCGCTTGCGGGCTGCTTCAGCCTTCTTCTTGCGCTT
>JAZSHF010000059.1:0-50508 GCA_045533115.1 Eubacteriales bacterium | reverse complement strand
TGAGAACTTCAAGAAGGCTCTTGAAGAGGCAGGCGCAACCGTTACCATTAAGTAATCGGTTATCGACTGAAAATGCTAACGAAAAACAGTGCTTTCAAACGAAAGCACTGTTTTTGTTTTTATACCAATGCAATTACTGTCACAAGACGCAGCTTCACGCATATCATAAGAAGCTTCATTTTCAGCGGAACGTTAAGCTCGCTCGTTTTTAGCTTTGCTTCTTTCGTGAAGTTGTCCTTTGCTATATCAAGACAATGGCGGCGTTTTTCCTTAAGCGACGGGAGCATATCGCGCTCGCTTATGCAGTTCAGGATTATGTACCATCTAAGGCAGGCAAGCTGTTTTTTGAAAGCGCCGCCGTCAAGGTCGCAGAATATCTTTTCACAAGCGTACGACAGCTTTTTCAGCTTCTCAAAACGGTCGGGCTTGAAGCCCTTTGATATCGACGCTTCGTTATAGTAGTAACAGTAAATTCCCGCTTCTTCGATATAGTAGAACGAGTTTGCGCGGTAGATCACTTCCGCTGAGAAAATGACGTCCTCGCTGTTCTTCACCTCTTCGTCAAAGCGCAGGTTGTTGTCGCGCAAAAACTGCGACTTATAGAGTGCCATACACGCGCTGACCGTCGGGCCGAGTGTCATACTGTCGGTTGCAAGTATACGCGGCAGCACTTCCCTTTTAATTGCGTCGCGGTCATAGTAGCCTTCGCGAAGCTCACAAGAGGGATCGTCTATATACGGCGCGAGGTCGGGCAGGTTAGGCCAATTCGCCTTATATGGGCGGAAGCGAACAAAGTCTACCCCCGTTTCCGTTGCCGTGTTATAAAGCTTGCGTAGACCGTCTTTTTCGAGCCAATCGTCGGAGTCGAGGAAGAAGGTGTATTCCCCCTCCGCTACGTCAAGTCCTGCGTTACGGGCGGAAGAAAGACCGCCGTTTTTCTTATGGACGACCTTTATTCTGCCGTCCTTCTCTTTATATTCGTCGCAGATTTTTCCGCATCCGTCGGGAGAGCCGTCGTCGACGAGAATTATCTCTATGTCGGTCAGCGTTTGAGAGAGCACGCTGTCAACGCATCTGTTCAGGTACTTTTCGACATTATATATCGGAATTATTACCGAGATCTTTGCTTTACTCACGGTGCTCTCCTTTCTGCGATTTTCTTTTATTGTCAGACGTTGAATCTGAAGAGGACGACGTCGCCGTCCTTCATTACGTATTCCTTACCCTCGGAGCGTACGAGTCCCTTTTCCTTTGCCACCGCCATCGTCCCGCAAGCAACGAGGTCGTCAAATGCGATTACCTCTGCGCGAATGAAGCCACGTTCGAAATCGGAATGTATCTTGCCTGCCGCCTGCGGTGCCTTCGTGCCGCGCTTGATAGTCCAAGCTCGAACCTCCTGCGGACCGCCCGTGAGGTAGCTTATAAGTCCGAGAAGCGTATAGCCTGCCTTGATAAGACGGTCAAGACCGCTTTCGGTAAGCCCGAGATCGGAAAGGAACATTTCCTTATCCTCGCCCTCAAGCTCTGCTATCTCAGCTTCGATGCCGGCGCAGACGGGAATGATTCCCGAATTTTCCTTTTCGGCGAAGTCCTTAAGCGCAAGGTAATTCGGGTTGCTCTCGTACTCGCCGGAAACCTCGTCTTCGCCTATGTTTGCTACGTAGATTATAGGCTTGCGGGAGAGAAGCGGGCTTTGGTCGAGAAGAATTGCCTCGTCCTCACTTAGCTCCATTGAGCGCGCCGAATGTCCCTCGTCGAGCCACGCCTTTGCGCGGGTGAGAAGCTCAAGCTCGGATGCAAGCGTCTTATCGCCCTTCATCGCCTTGCTTACACGGTCGATACGCTTTTCGATAAGCTCGATATCCGAGAGTATAAGCTCCATATTTATAATATCAACGTCGCGGAGCGCATCAACGCTTCCGCTTACGTGGATGATATTTCCGTTCTCAAAGCAACGGACGACGTGTGCAATCGCGTCTACCTCGCGGATATGCGAAAGGAACTTATTTCCAAGACCCTCTCCGCGAGATGCGCCCTCAACGAGACCTGCGATATCGACAAACTCGATAACTGCAGGCGTATATTTTTCGGGGTTATACATTTCAGCAAGAACGTCAAGACGGCTATCGGGCACTGCAACGACGCCGACGTTCGGCTCGATCGTGCAGAACGGGTAGTTTGCCGTCTCTGCTCCCGCGTTCGTTATTGCATTAAAAAGCGTGCTCTTTCCGACGTTCGGAAGACCTACTATTCCTATTTTCATATTTTATCGTTTCTCCTGTTATAGTTACCCTATATTATAGCACAGTACGCGTTTTTTCTCAATACAAAAACGAAAACTTTTGATATGTTTTTGAAAAAAGCCCCATATTGCCGATTTTTTAGCGTGAAACCGTGCATAAAAGTGAGAAAATCGGTTGACATTCGGGGTGCGTTGTGATATACTTATTCCGATAAAACCTAAATACGAAAGGTGAAATTATGGAACACATCAAGACTATCGAAACTCGTAACCTTTGCGACAGCGCTAAAAACGGCGGCTGCGGCGAGTGCCAGACCTCTTGCCAGTCTGCTTGCAAGACCAGCTGCGGTATTGCAAATCAGCAGTGCGAGAGCGCTAAGGAAAGCAAGTAATTGCATTGGGTAGAGCAACTGCTTTGCCCTACCCTAAATGCCGCCGGCAACGGCTTCGTTTTTTCGTAAAGGAGAACATTTATGATACATCAGTATAAGCTCGGCGGATACAATATCGTTCTCGACGTTTGCTCGGGATCTGTCCACGTCGTTGACGAGGTGGCGTACGATATTATTGCGCTGTTTGAAGATAAGAGCCGAGAGGAGATCCTTTCGGCTATGGAGAAAAAATATCTTTCCAACGACATTTCAAAGGAAGATATTGCCGAGTGCTACGCTCAGGTAGAGGGGCTTAAAAATGCGGGAAAGCTTTTTGCCCCCGACACCTTTGAGCCGATGGCGGGCAAGCTCAAGGAGAAGACCGCAGGCGTCGTTAAGGCACTTTGTCTACATATCGCTCACACCTGCAACCTTAACTGCTCCTACTGCTTCGCAAGTCAGGGTAAGTACCACGGCGAGCGCGCCGTTATGTCGTATGAGGTCGGAAAGCGGGCACTTGATTTTCTTATCGAAAATTCGGGTAGCAGACGAAATCTCGAGGTTGATTTCTTCGGCGGCGAGCCGCTTATGAATTTCGAGGTTGTAAAAAATCTTGTTGCCTACGCCAGAAGCATCGAGAAGGAAAAGGGAAAGAATTTCAGATTTACACTTACGACGAACGGCGTCCTCGTTGACGACGACGTTATTGAGTGGGCAAACCGCGAATGTCACAACGTCGTTTTGAGCTTGGACGGACGCAAGGAGATCCACGACCGCTTCAGAGTTGACTATGCGGGCAACGGAAGCTGGGAGAAGATCGTTCCCAAATTCCAAAAGTTCGTCGAGGCGCGCGGCGGCAAGGATTACTACATGCGCGGAACCTTTACTCACGCAAACCCCGATTTCCTTGAGGATATCAAGACCATGCTCAATCTCGGCTTTAACGAGCTGAGTATGGAGCCCGTCGTTTGTGCGTCAGACGACCCCTCGGCTTTGACTGAAAGCGATATGGCTATCGTTATGGATCAGTATGAGAAGCTCGCGTCGCTTATGCTTCAAAGAGACAAGGAGGGCAAGCCCTTCACGTTCTATCACTACATGATTGACTTAACCGACGGACCCTGTATATACAAGCGCATTTCGGGCTGCGGAAGCGGTACCGAATATATGGCTGTCACCCCTTGGGGCGACCTTTATCCCTGCCATCAGTTCGTCGGCGAAGAGCGCTTCAAGCTCGGCGATATTTGGAGCGGTGTTACCAACACCGCAATTCAGAATGAGTTTGCCTCCTGCAACGTCTACGCGCACAAGGAATGCCGCGACTGCTGGGCGCGTCTTTACTGCTCGGGCGGTTGTGCCGCAAACGCTTATCACGCGACCGGCTCTGTCACAGGCGTTTACGAGGACGGCTGCAAGCTCTTCCGCAAGCGTATGGAATGCGCTATAATGGTTGCGGTAGCAAGAGCTTTGGGTGAATAATGAATACGCCCATTTGTGATTTCGTTAAGAAATATTCCGAGAGCGAGCCGACGCGCATGCACATGCCCGGTCATAAGGGCAAAGCGCTTTTAGGCATTGAGCATCTTGATATAACGGAGATCTGCGGTGCTGACAGCTTATATGAGCCGAGCGGTATTATAGCGGAGAGTGAAAGCAATGCAAGCTCGCTTTTCGGCTGCCGAACTCTTTACTCTACCGAGGGATCTTCGCAGTGCATTCGCTCGATGCTTTATCTTATACTGCTTTACGCGAAAAGAAACGATAAAAAGCCGCTTATCGCCTGCGGAAGAAACGCTCACAAGACGTTTATCACCGCCGCGGGACTTCTTGACATTGATATTGACTGGCTTTATTCCGAGAAAAACGTCGGTTATTTATCGTGTGAGCTGACGCCCGATGGAATTGACCGTTACTTGAACGGTGCTTCCGAAAAACCCGTTGCCGTGTATCTGACAAGCCCCGATTATCTCGGAAGCATTGTCGATATTCGCGGTATTTCAGAGGTCTGTCACCGTCACGGAGTTCTTTTGGCTGTTGACAATGCGCACGGTGCTTACCTGCGTTTTCTGCCCGAGTCTTTATTCCCTATTGATCTCGGTGCTGATATTTGCTGTGATTCGGCACACAAGACACTGAACGTGTTGACGGGAGGTGCTTACCTGCATCTTTCGGACAGCTTCGACGCTTCGGTAGGCGATCAAGCGAAAAACGCCCTTTCGATATTCGGCTCAACAAGTCCGTCGTATCTCATTTTGCAGTCACTTGATATGGCGAACAAATACCTTGAGGGATATTCCGAGATTCTCACCGCTCAAATTGTGGAAATAGAAGAGTTCAAGTCGCGTATTATCAATCACGGCTTTTCACTATACGGAAACGAGCCGCTTAAATTGACCATCGACGCGAAGATGTACGGTTATAGCGGTAACGAGCTTGCCGATATTTTGCGCTCATATAATGTCGAGCCGGAATTTTCCGACCCCGATTATCTTACGCTTATGCTGTCAAGCGAATTTGACTCGGCAAAGGCGGATAGACTCGAAAAAGCGCTTAAGGAAATCGTAAAAAGAGCGCCCGTTACCGAGCGCTGTCCCGACTTTGTACTTGCAAATAAAAGAATGGGTATTCGCGAGGCGATGCTTTCCGACTGCGAGATTCTTCCTACCTCCAAATGTATCGGACGGATACTTGCCGTGCCGACCGTAGGCTGTCCGCCTGCCGTACCGATACTCGTTTGCGGCGAGGTCATTGACGAGCACGCGATCAAGTGCTTTGAATACTACGGAATTGACACTTTGTGTGTCGTTAAGGAATAATGAAAACGAGAATTATGGAAAAGGCCGACCTTTCGGCCGTAATTGATATGATGAGCGGGTTTTATGCGTCCGACGCGGTGCTGACTAACGGCTCCGAGGAAATTTTCAAAGCGGATGCAAACGAATGTATCAGCGACAGCCCTTATCTTGAGGGTTACGTTTTTGAAAATGAGGGAGGTATTCAGGGCTACGCTATGTGCGCGAAAAGCTTTTCGACCGAGTTCGGAAAGAGATGTATCTGGGTCGAGGACCTTTTTGTAAAGGAAGAATATCGCGGCCAAGGTATCGGAAGCGGATTTCTTTCTTTTATTTCAGAAAAGTATATTGACTGCATCATACGACTTGAGGCAGAAGCCGAAAACGAGTGCGCTATTCACGTTTACAAAAAATCGGGGTTTGATATTCTTCCCTACACCGAGATGATAAAGCTGCAATAAACGCGTCATTTTTCGTAAATTCCCCCGCATTTCACTCAAAAATCAGCACAAGTTCACAGTTTGTTAACACATTTTCTCGAAAAATATGGTATTATGAACTTGGTTAAAAAAATAACGAAGTTAACAATTCGGCGCTTCTGCCGGGAAAGAGGTTAAATATGAGTACTAAAATTCTTGTTGTCGACGACGAAAGCGGCATTTGCGATCTTCTTAAAATATATTTTGAAAAAGAGGGCTACGAGGTAAAGACCGCCTCCGACGGTGTCGAGGGCATCAGCTACTTCAAGATGTACGAGCCCGATCTCGTTCTTCTCGACATTATGCTTCCCAAAAAGGACGGCTGGCAGGTCTGCCGCGAGAGCCGCGAAATGTCGAGCAAGCCCGTTATAATGATAACCGCTAAGGGTGACGTTTTTGATAAGGTTCTCGGTCTTGAGCTCGGTGCCGACGACTTCGTCGTTAAGCCCTTCGATATGAAGGAGCTTTCGGCAAGAGTTAAGGCAGTTCTCCGCCGCTACTCTTCCCCGAACAACAATAACGACGAGGAGGCGATCAAGTTCGACAACATCGAGACCAGCCGTCAGAAATATGAGCTTAAGCTGAACGGCAAGGCAGTCGATATCCCCCCAAAGGAGCTCGAGCTTCTTTACTTCCTTGCATCGAATTACAACCGCGTTTTCACCCGCGATCAGCTTCTTGACAAGGTTTGGGGCTTCGATTACCTCGGCGACTCCCGCACCGTTGACGTTCACGTTAAGCGTCTGCGTGAAAAGCTTGAGGGTGTTTCCGATAAGTGGCTTCTTAAGACTGTTTGGGGCGTCGGCTACAAGTTTGAGCTTTTGTCATAATCATTTAACGGCGGGAATATCCCGCCGTAATTGCTTTGAAGGTAAAATATGTTTAGAAGTATATTTACTAAATACGTTACGGCGTTTATAGCGATCACGGTCGTAAGCTTTACCGTTCTTTCGGTGATCGTCGGGATGATGATGACAAGCTTTTATACCGAAACGAACAAAAAGACGCTGGAAGCGGTTTCAAAGACCGCGCACGATTATCTCGAACAGCGCCTTAATGCTGAGGGTGTAACTCTTAACAACTTTATCCAACGCCACGGGGACGAGCTTAAAACCTACATAGCGTCGGTAACAAGGTATCACAACGACGTTGCGGTTTTCGTATGCGACGGCGGCGGTAATATCAAGGCGTTTGATTCGCGCCGTTTACCTGCAGATTTTGGCAGCAAGTCGATACCGATCCGAATGATCTTAAAGCTCATCGACGAGCCGTACGACTCTCACAGTGACCTCGGCGGTATACTCCCAAGCAAGCGCGCAGTCCGTGGAATTCCTCTGAAGGTCGACGATCTGACGGTCGGAGCGGTATTCGTATGCTCGACGGACGAATCGGTGAACGAGCTTATTCGTTCTGCCGTAAAGGCGATCATTACTATTTGTATATGGGTTCTCTTCGCGACGCTCGTTGCGGTATATTTCATAAGCGAGCGCATCATTTCCCCGCTTAAGGAAATGTCTAAGGCGGCAAAATCCTTTGCGGCAGGAAAGCTTGACGTTCGGGTTCCTGTGACGGGACGTGACGAAATCTCTGAGCTTGCCGTCGCCTTTAACGATATGGCGGCGTCGATGTCAAACCTTGAAACGATGCGAAGCTCGTTTCTTTCGAACGTTTCGCACGACCTCCGTACTCCGATGACGACGATCTCAGGCTTCATCGACGGAATAATCGACGGAACGATACCGAAAGAAAAGCACGAATATTACCTCAAAATGATAGGCGACGAGGTAAGACGCCTTTCGCGTCTTGTTTCGGCACTTCTTGACGTTTCGCGTATTCAGGCGGGTGAACGGAAGTTCACGATGAGCGCCTTCGATATCTGCGAGATGGCAAGAGTCATACTCATTTCCTTTGAACAGCAGATCGAAAAGAAAAACCTCGACGTTGAATTTGACGCCGAAGACGAAAACGTGTTCGTCTACGCCGACCGCGACGCTATTTATCAGATACTTTACAACATCTGCGATAATGCAGTCAAGTTCTCGACAGAGGGCGGTAAATACCGAATAAAAATCAGCGAAAAGGACAAGATAATTTTCGTTTCGGTCTTTAACGAGGGAATCGGTATCCCGAGCGACGAGCTGCCTCACGTTTTTGAGCGTTTCTACAAGAACGACAAGAGCCGCAGTCTTGACAAGCTCGGTGTCGGTCTTGGAATGTATATCGCCAAGTCAATAATCGATGCTCACGGCGAGGAAATCTGGGTAAAGAGTAAGTACGGAGAGTACTGCGAGTTCGTGTTTACGATCAAAAAGGCGACCGACGGGCAGATAAAAAAGAGCTTCGAAAATAAATAATTATATTGCAAAATCCTCCGCTAAGTGATATAATAATGGTATCATATTAACGGAGGACTTTTTTATGAAAAAGCTATTATCTATTGTTTTGGTTTTTGTCATGTCGCTTTCCTGCTTTGCTCTTGCATCCTGCGACGAAAAGGGCTTGACCGGAGCGCAGCTTGAGGCATATCAGAACTACACGAACGCCCTTGAAAAGACGAATTCTCTTAACGACCTCGACGGTAAACTCGATATGAATATCGTCATGACCGCGCAGGGTGCCACTGAGACCATTTCCTACAGGTTCAATATGAAGGCAACCGGCGTTAAGGATTCCAAGACGATGAAGATGCGCCTTGACGGCACTATGAATATGATGGGGCAGAACATCGTTATGGACTGCTATCTCGAAAACGGCTGGGCATACTACGATATGACGGCGTCCGGTCAGGCAATGAAGTTCAAGACCAACCTTAACGGCGGAAACGACGAGTATTCAGAAATGTTCAATATGGGCTCTGTTGATCTTCCCAAGTCGCTCTTTAAGAACGTAGAGGTTACAAAAAATGCCGACGGCTCAAAGAGCCTTGCACTTACCTTGAGCGGAAAGCAGATCCTTTCCCTCTATTCCGACTTGACCGCATCGCTCGGCTCGGAATTTTCCGCATCGGATATTTCCGACGCATCGGTCGTCGCTTTCGTTAACAAGGACGGCTATCTTGCAAAGACGACTGTTACCTACAGCATGGTAATTCAGGGCGTCAGCGCAAAGACTGTTTTGACCGTTGAATATTTCAACCTCGGTCAGAGCGTTGCTGTTGAGCCGATGGACGGTTACCAGAGCTTCCCCGAGCAGTCCGTAAGCTGATATTAAATGATATAGAACTCTCCCTAAAAAAACAGGACCACACTTTTAAGTGCGGTCCTGTTCATTTTTATTTATTTGAAATTGCCTTTTCAAGGGCATTTCCGATCTCAATTCTGATTTTGGCAAACGCTTCTTCATCCGCTTCTATCGATGTAAGCGACGAAGAAAGCGAATTAACTCTCTCGTTTACCCATTTACTGCCGAGAGTCTTTCCCGCAAGAATGAGAAGCTCAATATCGTCGATGCCGTCGCGCATTATCTTCATTCTTTGGGATACAGTCGGAGTATCGGTGATAATTTTTCCCGGATAGAATAGGATACCGTCTCCGTAGACGGGAGCATTATTATTATCGTACAGACCGGTAAAGACGCTTTCCCACGGGTCTACCTGATAAGAGATGTTCCACGCGGTCGTCGACCAATAGATAAGACCGTGAATACCTCTCTGATATTGTTGCCAGAAAAGAATTCTCTGGTCAAGGCCCGAATGGTTGACGAAGAGACCGGTATACGGCGTGCTCGGAGTATGGGAAATATAGGTCCAAACACCGTAGCCCTCTCTCATCATCTTTCTCATTCTCTGTTCAAAGGTCATACTGTGAACGTAATCGTGATTTCCGTATGAGACCTCGTCGTCCCAAAGGCAAAGCTTCGGACACCAAAGAGTACAAAAGCCCTTCATTGCGTTTATCTGATCCCAAAGCGCGTCGACCTGAATATCGACGCTCATAGGAGAGGTGATCTTAATTCCGGGGCAGATTTCCTGAAGGTGAAACGAGATCTCTCGGAATCTTTCGATCTCCTCAATGGTATCACACTCGCCAAGCGGCAGGAAGTACGCCTTATTCAGCCATTTTACATTGGTCTTAAGCTTCTTGTAGTACTCCTTCAGCGTTTCGTCGGAAACGTCATGCGGCAATCTGAACGACGTCACGCGCGGATCGGACATATAAGCGTCAGCGCGGGGATCGAGGATGTCGTACGGGAGCGTCTGAGGACTCATATTGTGCTCAAGAAGCATATCGCAGTAGTTTATGTATACCCCGTCGTCAACTTCTGTGCCGCTTCCGAAGTAATAGGTTGCAATATCCTTCTCGGAAATGATTACTGAAGTCTGATACGTTCTCTTTTCGGGGAGCGTGATAGCCCAGACTCTTACGATCAGCGTATACTGTGCAACCGTCTTGTCCGCGCCGTCACGAAGCTCGAAAACGAATGGGTAATATCCCGCCTTTATATCCTGCGGCGTTTCAAACTCAATTATGAACGGCAGGGTATTCCCTGCCTTTGCGGTAAAGGGAGCACCCTCGGGATAAGATACCGCGGGATCGGGGAGCAGCTCACCGTTTATATCGTAGTTTACGTCAAGGATAAATATTTCATAGTCAAAGGAATTTTCTTCCTTATAAGTGCATTTAAGCGTCAGCTCATTATCGGAATCCGAACGAAAAGCGATCTGACAGCCCTCCGTCTCGCCTCGCGTCATATAGACTCTGTACTCGGTCGAGAGAGACGCGGGAACGGTTCCGTTTGCCGCAATTTTATCAAAGGAATGAGTTACCCACGCCGCACCCGTAACGACACTTATCGGGTTTCCCGACGGGGGAGTAAATTCAAAATTCTCGTCAGGCAGCTCTTCCTTTTCGCCGTCCGAAACGGGCTTTTTCGGCGTTTTCACACAGGCTGTGAAGGAAAGGAGCATAGCCAACGTCAGCAAGATCAGAAGTGATCTTTTCATTTTTGCCTCCGGATGTTTTTACTTAATTTTTCGATCGCGTCACCGACGTCTTTTCTTATTGCGGCAAGTCTTTTCATATAAATTCCATTAATGTATGGGAATAATGAAATGCGGGGGCGACTATACGTCGCCCCCACACAGTTGTCAGCAAGCCGTTTGACGGACAGCGTCACAGCTTTTCCGATGTCAGCGATTACTGATTATGTTTTTAGTTTTCCTGGAACAGATCGAACGCTGTCATGATTTCCTCAAGCTTGCCAGCGATCTCCTCTTTCTTCGAGTTGTAAGTCTGTAAGAGCTGGCTACTATCAGGATATTGTTCAATATCCTCACGAACCATGGTAATCATACGCAGCTGAGAGGAAAGAAGAGTTGCGATATCCCAAGCGGAGTTGTTGAGAATGATATCGAGCATCTCGATAGACTCAGGGTCGGAAACACCGGTACCCTGAAGAGCGTCGATGCGGTATGCACGATAAACCTGCGTTTCGGAAGCGATAGAAAGCGCCTCGCAAATGAGAGAAACGAAGGCTGCATCAGCAGTGATCGGCACGGACATTACAGAGTAGTTGTCATACATTGCGGATCTGTATTCTTTCTGGTTCTCGTCGTACTTCGGCTGAGGAAGAATGGTATAAACCGAGTCACCCATAGCGGAGGGGAGACTGCCGACGGTGGCACCAAGATCGAGCAACGCAAAGAGAGCTCTGTTGCTTGTGAAAGCAGCCATTGCCTGGGTGTAAGGCTGTGATCCGTAGCTCCTATCGCCGTGGAAGATACCGTTGGTCTCGAAAAACATAGTCCGCATTCTGCTTGCGTAGGTTTGATACTTGTCGTTCCACATAACGTCTTCAAGACCGTTTCCGTTGTCACGAACGCAAGGAAGATCCCAAGCAGCGTGCCAGGTATCGATTGCCCAGTCTTTAGTCAAATAAAGCCCATAGCTATCATCGGGGGTACGTCCGTCGTTACCGGAATCATCCCAGCCGTACTCATTTACGATGCCCATAAGGTAATCGTAGGTCCAGCCGCCGTCAAGGACGGTCTGAATGAGGTCGGAGGAGAAATCCTCGCCCTTCCATTCGTCTCCGAGAGAACGGTTGTAGAGCATACAAGAGGTCTGACTGAGGATGGAGATACACATCTTGGAAATAGCGGTGTAGATAGCGCCGCGAACGGAGTATACCTCGTTCATACCGTTGATCCAGTGAGTCTGCTGAAGCTTGGTGTAGGGGAGCTTTGCCCAGTTAAGAACGAAGCCGTTCGTGATAAGAGGAGCGCTCTCGTAAACGTAGGTCATCGCGAGATCAAAGTTATCCATCATCAGCGTACAAGCATTAAGAACGATATTGACGTGCGCAAAAGCGGTATCGTCTTCGACCTGCGGGGTGATGACAACGTTATATCTGTCTTCAACCCTGGCGTTTCTGTACATAAGCGCAACGTCAACGACGTTTTCGGAGGTTTCGTCAGCAACGACGACCTCCTGATTGCCGTAGTGACCTCTTGTGCTCACACGGAATTCAGCTTCCTCGAAATCGTAATCGGGAAGTTCGTCCCATTTGTCATCAGGGGATGGCTGATATCCAGGTTTTGGTCCATTCCCGCCATTACCGCAAGCGAAGCACGTAATCAGCATACAAGCGGCGATGAGAAGCAAAAGTAACTTCTTCATAAAATTTTCTCCTTTACCGGATATTTTTTATTTTGACATTCGCGCAAAAGGCTGCGGCAAATGTTAAAACCGTAATTGATAAAGCTTAAGGCTTTTAGTTGTGCAACTTGTTAAAAACCCGTTTTAGGCTTTTGAGCATAATTAACAAAAGCCCTCGTTGAATCGAGGATTTTTGGACTTTCGAGTCAAAACGTACTACATATATCACATAATACTGCCAATTTTAGCGAAATTTTTATCGCTTTTAGCAAAAATATTATATCATTATGACACATTATTCGCTATCAATAATGTGCTAATTAAGTATAAATTATTTGCTTCAAATGTAAACATTTGTGATGGATATGTGAACGCAAGATGAAACCCGAGCGTCAGGCAAGGCAGGTAACGAGCATACACGCTGCGATAATAATCAGCGCAAATCTCTTCGTAATTTTTCTTTTCACCCTTCCGCTCTAATTATACCACACGAATATATCTTTGTCTACACTTTTTATCTTTTTGCAGAAATATTCACAATTCTATTGCATTTTATTAAACAACAGTTTATAATATAATTACTACATAAAAGTGAGGTATATATTATGGATCTTCTCAAAAAGTATTGGCCTCTCGGCCTCAAGGTAAAGAAGGGCGATATCGTTTCGCTTATCATTTGGATCGTTATCGGAATCGTTTTCTGTGCTCTCGTTGGTTGGCTTACCGGCCTCGTCGCAGGAATCGTTACCTCTATCCTTCCCTTCCTCAGCGTAATTACCTGGATCATCGGTATTGCCCTTGACATCTACGGAATTGTCAACATCGTTGTCTGCGTTCTTTCCTTCCTCGGAAAGGTTTGATTAAATAATCAACGAAAATACGGAAGCCGACGGCTTCCGTATTTTTTTATCCTTATTTTTCAATTACCTCGCCCGATATGACTCCGAAAATAAAGGAATACGTATCGTTTGCCATTTTATATACCTTGTCAAGCTCGGAGTCGGAAATGTCGAAGCCGACGTCGGTCGGGTAGCGCGTTTCAATATAGTACCTATTCAGAGAGGTGCTTTCGTCAAGCCACTCGTCGAATTTTCGGTCGATGCGGCAGGCGCTTCGGCAAAGAAAGGTCAGGTTATGGCCGTCAACGTGCTTGCCCGTTTTGTAGAGAAGATAACCCTTAAGCGCCTTTTCGATGCACTGCTGACAGTGAAATGCGGCGTTGCAGTTATCGCCGTTATTATCTTTCAGTATACGCGCGGAGTCGAGGTCGCATTCCGCCCGCTCGAGCCAGTCGATGTATCTCTTACTATCGTTCGGCTTTCCGCGTTTCCTACCCATAAAGCACCCTGCCCTTCGACATTATGCTGTATGCATAGCTTGTTTCGTCCCGTTCAAGAAGAAGAAAATCGTCTTCCTTATACACGAGCAGATTCAAGGCAATTTCGCAGTCAAGAACCCGATAAAGCCGTTTTTCGGCTTCCTTCGGGTCGCTCTTCACGACGATAAGCAAGCTCGCCTCCCGCAGACACTCGCCGTTTTTCTTTTCGCCGTAAACGATTATTTTTTTGGGGCTTACCTCGCCCACGACCGTTCTTACGATTGAGTCTAAAGCCGTATCCATATTCCGCACCTCCGTTTCCTACCTATATTATACACGGATATGCGGTATTTTTCAAGTATCAACCGATTATTTCGTTAGGTGCGGTGCCACCGAGCCCGAAGCTGACGGCGATCGCCTCATTTACACGTCTCATAACGCTGTCATCAAGATGTCCCATTTTCTCCTTCAGTCGCGTTTTGTCAAGCGTTCTTACCTGCTCGAGCAGTATAACGGAATTTTTCATAAGCCCGCCGTCGCTTGACATCATTGCTTCGACTCCGATATGAGTCGGAAGCTTTGCTTTTCCCGTGCGCGAGGTTATTGCCGCGGCAATAACCGTCGGGCTGTACCTGTTGCCTACGTCGTTTTGGATTATAAGAACGGGACGAAGTCCCCCTTGCTCCGAGCCGACAACGGGACTAAGATCGGCATAAAATATATCTCCGCGTTTACACGTCATAATAATTTTCCTTTCGTTTTTGCGTCCTGTAAGAGTACACTTCTATTTTTCGGCAAGTATGGGAATAATATTCGCGCCGACGAAAATTTGATGCTCTTACAGTAATTATTTTACGCGGAAAAAAGTATGATGTTAACGGTATTGATAATTGCGGAAAAGTATAATATAATAAATATACGGAAACGAAAGGACGAGGAAAATGAGCGGATTTATAAAAATCGGCGCGTTGCCGATCTTAATATCTGATAATATAAAATGCACCCACGGATTTTCGACGCGAGATGGCGGAGTCAGTCACGGCGGCGGTCTTGACACCCTCGACCTCGGAATGGGGGAGGAAAAGGACGTAAAGGAAAACCGACGCCGATATGCCGAAGCCCTCGGAAGCGATCCGGCTAGGATATTCTCAGCGAAGCAGATACACTCGAATATTGTTGAAGCGGTAACAAAAGCCGACCTCGGACGTCATTTTGAATGCGACGGCTTCGTAACGAACGAAAAAGGGCTTCTTCTGACCGTCAAGGTTGCTGATTGCGTACCGATACTCCTTTATGATGATATCGGCGTGATCGCCGCCGTTCACGCGGGTTGGCGCGGTACCGCAAGCGGTATAGCCGTCAATGCAGTTAATAAAATGACCGCCCTCGGCGCGTCGGCTGAAAACATCAAGGTCGCGATTGGACCTTGTATTCACCCCTGCTGCTACGAGGTCGATATTCCGTTCGTCAATGCAGTAAAGGAAGCCGAATACGGAGGCGAGCTTCTTTCGTTCATTACACCGAGCGATAAGAAGGATCATTTCTATGCGGATCTTCCGTCAATGAACCGCCGTCTTCTCATATCCGTCGGAGTCAAGCCCGAAAATATAAATATATGCCCGAATTGCACCTCGTGTGAAAGCGACGTTTTCTTTTCACACCGCGCAAGTCACGGTGAACGCGGGCTGATGATGGGCGGAATTATATTATAAAATCCTTGACAACAATAAAATAATATGATAAAATTACCATAACATAGGGAGTAGTTTGCGCGAAAGCGTGTCAAGTCAAACATCCCGCGGATAACATCCGTTTGGCTTGAATTAAAGAACGAGACTGTGTGCGGTTTTCCCGTGCATCGGCTCGTTATTTTTATTTTATACATATTCCCATAAACCGAAAGGAACCAAAAAAATGAAGCATTACCTATCAGAAAAAGAAGAAGTGCTTAAATCCGTTGCCTCCTCGAAAAACGGTCTGACCGAAAAAGAGGTCGAAACGCGTCAGGCGCGTGACGGAAAAAACAAGCTCGCCGAGGGCAAGAAGATCACTCTCTTCCAGAGGATCATCTCACAGCTTATCGACCCGATGGTTCTCGTTCTCATCGGCGCGGCTATCGTATCGGCAGTTACCGAGCTGTCGCTCCACCCCGATAAGCTTCCGACCGACGTTTTTATCATTCTCGCCGTCGTTATCCTCAACACCGTCCTCGGTGTCGTTCAGGAAAGCAAGGCGGAAAAGGCGATCGACGCGCTGAAGGAAATGGCGGCGGCGACCTCAAAGGTCATTCGTGACGGAAAGCTCGTCACGGTTCGAAGCGAGGACCTCGTTATCGGTGATATCGTTGTTCTCGAAGCGGGCGACGCAGTTCCTGCCGACGGACGAATACTTGAAAGCGCGAGTATGAAGATAGAGGAAGCGGCGCTGACGGGCGAAAGCGTACCGTCCGACAAGGTCGATCACGTTCTTACTGCCGCAGATAACGGCGACGTTCCGCTCGGCGACAGAAAGAATATGTGCTACATGGGAAGCGTCGTCGTTTACGGACGCGGAACAATGGTAGTGACCGGAATCGGCATGAACACCGAAATGGGTAAGATAGCTACCGCTATCACCGAAGCCGAGGAGGGAGAAACCCCCCTTCAGAAAAAGCTCTCTCAGCTTTCTAAGATCCTTACCTGGCTCGTGCTCGGTATATGCGTATTTATGTTCGGATTCACTTTGTTTATGAACAGAGATATTCTGACCTCGAAAAATGCCCTCAGCGTAATTCTCGAGGACGCGTTTATGCCCGCAGTATCCCTTGCGGTTGCGGCTATCCCCGAAGGACTTGCCGCAGTCGTTACCATCGTTCTTTCGATGGGCGTTACAAAGATGTCGAAGCAGAACGCGATCATCCGCCGTCTGACCGCTGTTGAGACGCTCGGCTGTACGCAGATAATCTGCTCCGACAAGACCGGAACCCTTACTCAGAACAAAATGACCGTCGTTGACAGCTGGGGCAGTGATAACGACCTGCTCGCCATCGCTATGGCACTCTGCTCAGACGCAAGCCCCGACGAAAGCGGCGAAGCAGTGGGCGAGCCGACCGAATGTGCGCTCGTTAACTACGCAACCAAGCTCGGTCTACACAAAAACGAGCTTGAAAAGACGTCTCCCCGTGTAGGCGAGGCTCCCTTCGACTCGGGCAGAAAGATGATGTCTACCGTTCATAACGATAACGGTAACATAATTCAGTACACCAAGGGCGCTCCCGACGAGCTTCTTGCGCGTTGCACCAAGATCCTCGTGAACGGAAGCGAGGTTGCCCTTACCGATGCATACAAGGCAGAGATCCTTTCTAAGAACACCGAGTTTGCCTCTCAGGCACTCCGCGTTCTCGCCTGTGCATACAAGAAGCATCCCTCAATGCCGAGCGACTGCTCCCCCGCCGCGCTTGAAAACGACCTTACCTTCATAGGTCTTGTCGGAATGATCGACCCCGTTCGTCCAGAGGTCACCGAGGCGGTCAGACAGTGTGTGCTTGCAGGCGTCCGTCCGATAATGATAACCGGCGACCACAAGGACACCGCCGTTGCGATTGCAAAGACGCTCGGAATCATAAGTGACGCATCGGAAGCAATAACGGGTGCCGAGATAGACAAGTATTCCGACGCGGAATTTGACGAGCTCGTAACAAAATATTCCGTATACGCCCGCGTTCAGCCCGAGCATAAGACGAGAATAGTCAACGCTTGGCGTAAGCGCGGTATGGTAACTGCAATGACGGGCGACGGCGTAAACGACGCGCCCTCGATAAAGAGCGCCGATATCGGTATCGGTATGGGTATCACGGGTACCGACGTTACCAAGAACGTCGCGGATATGATCCTTGCAGACGATAACTTCGCGACGATCGTAAGTGCAGTTGCAGAAGGAAGAAGAATTTACGATAACATCACGAAATGTATTCAGTTCCTTCTTTCCTCAAACCTCTCCGAGGTAATAAGCGTGTTCACCGCAACGCTCTGCGGATTCACCATTCTCCGCGCACCTCATCTTCTTTTTATCAACCTCGTAACAGACTCCGTTCCCGCTCTTGCACTCGGAACCGAAAAAGCAGAGCCCGATATTATGACACGCAAGCCCCGTAAGAGCAACGAAGGCATCTTCGCGGGTGGTATGGGCTTCAACATCGCATACCAGGGTATTATGATATCCCTCATCACTCTCGCCGCTTACTTCATCGGCTACCGTTTCGAGTGGCATCATTGGGGCATCGGACAGAGCACTCACGGTATAACGCTTGCGTTCCTTGCAATGTCGATGGCAGAGATATTCCATTCATACAATCTCCGCTCCCACGGCTCAATATTCAAGCTCAAGAGCCACAATATGATCCTCTGGGGCTCGATGGTCGTATCGCTTCTCCTCACGACCGCGCTCATCTTCGTTCCCGCGCTCAATAACCTCTTCGGCTTCTCCGACGACATCGGACTTGCCGAATACGGAATCGCTCTAGCGCTTGCGCTTTCGACTATACCGATTGTAGAGATAGTAAAGCTTTGCACTAAGAAGAAAACCGAAAATTAAACAAAGTAAAACACGGCACCCTCGGGTGCCGTGTTCATTATACAGACCTCACGGTCTTTTTTTATTTTTCTTTTTATTTTTTCTGTACTTGTTAAACGTTATTACCGCGACGGCGAGGATGACGGATACGACGACGGTCATCAAAACCGTAAATTCCCAGGTATCGGTAAACGAGGTCGGGATATTATACTTTTTCGCGTGAGCCTTTGCGACCTTGTTTCCGTTCAGCTCGAAGCGGAGCCGCTCACAGCCCATAAAGGCGTCGGTGCCGATGCTTTTCAGTCCCTTCGGTATCTTGACAGCTCCGAGCACCGTGCAGCCCTCAAAGGCAAAATCGTCAATGCTTTCAAGGTTGCTCGGAAACTTAAGCGTGAGCAGCGCCTTGCAGTCGCGGAAGGCAGAGCGTCCGATAAACTTTCCGCCCTTTATTACGACCTTAGTAAGATTTTGACATTCGGCAAAGGCATATTCGCCGATCGAAAGGACACTTTCCGGAATACGAACCTCGGTCAGCGTCAGGTCGCCTCGGCAGGTCTGCGGTGCGATCTGAGTTACGGGAAGCCCGTCTATCTTCTCGGGAATATTCATAACGGTTCCCGTACCGTTATAGCCTTGAATTACAACCTCGCCGCGTTCGACTCTGTATTGAACACCGCCGTCAGTTTCAAGCATCTCCGCCCCCGACGTTATCGGGAAGCAAAAAAACAAAAGCACAAATGCAAAAAACAAAGAAAAAAATCTCTTCATAAAAATCTCCAAAACATATTGTAATTTGATTTTACCACATTTTGCGCTATATCACAACACGGATATCAAAATTTTACAAAAATATCACGATTTAACCCCGTAAAAACCATTTATCGCCCCCACGCACCGACCGATTTTTCATAACGAAAGGAATATAATAAAGACATAAAAATCCCCGTAATAGCGAAAAATTTACATACGGCGGGAGCAAGCCCCCGCCCTACAGACTAACGTTCGAAATCTTCCTTAAATCGAAAGAGGTTCCCAAAGGAGAAAACGCGCAAAATTTGCCTTCGCAAATTTTGCGGTTGTCTTTTTGGCGTGCTTCTTTTATAACTTTTCTTACACGAGTAAGAAAAGTTAAGAAAAGAGATAATATGCAAACTCTATACGCCGATATACTTTTCTTAATCAACTTCACAATGGACTTCCTGACGCTCTTCGTCACCGCCGCGATCCTGCACCGAAAAGCGTCATTATTACGGCTATGCGTTTCGTCCGCTATCGGCGGTATATACGGCGTCGCAGCAGTTTTTATAAACGGAATACTTATAATAAATATAATAATCAACCTCGCCGTTTCATACCTTATGTGCCTCATCGTTTTCCCCCAAAAAACACTTCCCTGCTTTGCATTGTTCTACGGTACGGGGTGTCTACTCGGCGGAGCGATGACGGCATTCTTCACCTTTATGAACGGCTTTAATTACGATTCCACGGAGAGCGGCGCTCTCGTTGGAAAAATACCGCTCGGTTGGATGGCAGTAAGCGCCGCGGTGATCGGTGCGGCTGCCATCGCGGGCGGACGAATGGCAAGAAAAAAACGCGCATCGCGCCCCTGCCGTCTGTCAGTTTTGAGCCACGTCGGCTCCTTCGTTTTCGAGGGAATGACCGACACGGGAAACCTGCTTACCGACCCAATGAGCGGACGACCCGTAATTATCCTGCGGCAAAAAGAATTCCTCACTCTGCTCCCAAGCGAGCTTCTTCCGATCTTCGAAAAATCCGATCCTGACGAACTGTCGAAGATAAATTCAGAACATATCACGTCGGTGCGCCTGATACCGTCGGTCTCGGTCGGCGGGGATAAGCTCCTTCTTGCATATCTGCCGAAGAAAATAACCGTAGACAACATTGAGGTTTCAGCCGTTATTGCGGCAGGCGGCGAATCAGATTACGGCGGATATCCCGCGCTCGTACCCGAAATTCTCATAAATTGAGGTGAATATATGAAAATTTTATCTCTTATCAAAAACGCTCTGACCCGAATCTTAAAAAAGAAAAACGGAGTTTTCTACATAAACGGCCCTGAAACGCTTCCGCCCCCGCTTTCACACGAGGAAGAGGCGGATATAATTTCACGTCTAACGAGTGAACCGTCGCTTCGTGCGGTGCTTGTCGAACACAACCTTCGCCTCGTCGTCTACATCGCGAAGAAGTTTGAAAACACAGGCACAGGCATCGAAGATCTCATCTCAATAGGTACGATAGGACTTATCAAGGCGATAAACACATTCAACGCCGATAAAAATATAAAGCTTGCGACCTATGCCTCTCGCTGTATCGAAAATGAAATTCTGATGTATATAAGAAAGACCTCGCGCATACGCCTTGAAATGTCGATAGACGAGCCGCTCAATACCGACTGGGACGGAAACGAGCTTCTGCTTTCAGACGTACTCGGCGGCGACGAGGACACGGTGTATCGGAATATGGAGTCGGACGAGGACAAAAAGACGATCGAGGAAGCCATTTCAAAGCTGTCTGAGCGCGAGCAGACGATAATTAGGCTCCGATTCGGAATGAACGGAAGCGACGAGCTTACTCAAAAGGAGGTTGCAGACCTGCTCGGCATCTCTCAGTCCTATATTTCGCGCCTTGAAAAGAAAATAATATCGCGTCTGCGTAAGGAGATCGAAACCAAGATATAGTGGCGCTTTGCTTCCTTTCTCATAAACTGTAATGGGTAGAAATACCAATACGGTTCATAAGAAAGGAAGTAACAATATGACTCAAAAAAACGTCCTTCTCATCGGCGGAGATCTGAGGCAGCTTCACGCGTCGGAGGAGCTGGCAAAGCACGGCTTTTCGCCTTCTCATTTCGCCCTCGATACCTATAAGGAGAGCTGTGAGATGACCTCCGCAATTACGCAGGCGGATATAATCCTTCTCCCCGTCCCCGTATCGCGCGGCGAGTATATGAATTTTCCTCTTTCAAACACGAAGCTGACACCGCGAGTGCTTGCGTCGGAGATAGCGAAAAACGCGAAACCCGGCGCCGTCATATTCGGCGGAAAGTTTCCAACCGATATGTTGACGATATTTGACAATAACGGCATTAAGTATTATGATATCTGCGAAAACGAAACGTTCAATTATCTAAATGCCGTGCCGACGGCGGAGGGGGCGATTGCCCTTGCTATGTCGAACACCCCCGTCACTCTTGATGGAAGCCAATGCCTTATCCTCGGCTACGGCAGAATAGGAAGGTGTCTGTCACGCCGCCTTCGCGCACTCGGAGCATCCGTGACAGTTGCGGCGCGAAAGGAAAAGGACCGCGCGGAAGCAGCAAGCGAGGGAATGGTGCCTGTCGATTATTCTACGCTTTCGTCACTTGCAGAAAGCTTTGACGGGGTTTTCAATACGGTACCGACAACGGTACTTAACGAGGAAGTGCTCTCGCATCTGAGGAGCGGTGTGCCTGTCATCGAGCTTGCATCAAAACCGGGCGGTGTTGATGCAGTCGGCGCAATACGGCACGGCACACGCGTAATTTCAGCTCAGAGCTTACCGGGGCGCGTCGCTCCCGTGACCGCGGGAAAAATCATTGCACGCTGCGTCCTCGACCTGACGGCGGGAGGCGCAAAATGATAGGATACGCCTTTTGCGGATCGTTCTGCACCTTCGACCGCTCGATATCGGTTTTGAAGAAGCTCGCTGAAAGCTATGAGCTTCAGCCGATAATGAGCTTTAACGCCGCATCAACCGATACGCGCTTCGGCAAAAGCGTTGATTTCATAAAAAGAATAACCGATATCTGCCGTCACGAGCCGATACTCACTATAAAGGACGCAGAGCCTCTCGGCCCATCGCGTCCGCTCGACGCCCTTATCATATCGCCCTGCACGGGGAACACCCTCTCGAAGCTCGCAAACGGCATAACGGACACCGCGGTCACAATGGCGGCAAAGGCACATTTGCGGCAGAGCCGACCGCTTCTCATTTCACTTGCCACCAACGACGCAATGTCGGCAAATCTCAAAAACATTTCGGCTCTTCTCGAAAAAAAGGGAGTCTTTTTCGTTCCGATGAAGCAGGACGACTGCTTAAAAAAGCCGCATTCTCTCGTCGCGGAATTTGAAATGATCCCCGAATGTCTTATATCGGCACTTGACGGAAAGCAGGAACGGCCTTTGTTCATATAAAAAATCAGGCGATCACTCGCCTGATTTTTTGTTATCTTCTGTGATGGCTTCCTTTATGCGAGCTTCTGCTCTGAGTGCCTTTCCTCTGTCCGCTCTTTGCCTGATGGGTTCTCGAACGGGATCTTCTTCTGCGGTTTCTGCGGCTTTCAACGTATACCGCACCGACTATGAAGACAACGATGATAAGAAGCACCGCGATTATCGCAAAAAGGAACAGCTTTCCGAGGTCAACGACACCGCCGAGAGCGTTGCTCTTTCTTCTGCCGGTAGTAACAGGGGGATCAGTCTCGTCCTTACCGCTGCCACCGGGAGTGGTATCGGGGGGAGCGGTCGTTCCGTCGCCCATCATCTCAAGATATTCGGCATAGGTTATCTGCTGGTTTTCAGTCTTACCGCAAACCGAGCATACGCGCTGACGAACACCGTCAACGTTTACGGTCGGCTTGCTGAGCCAACTCCATTCGGAGAAGTCGTGCTCGCCCGTTGCGGGAATCAGAGTTTCCTCTACGGTAACACCGCAGAGCTTACATACGACCTTATCAAAGCCGTCTTTACCGCAGTTAGCGTCCTCGTGCTCGGGCTCGGTGTTCTCGTGCTCACACGTACCTTTTTTTACCTCAAGGAGCATTTCCTCGTCAGCAGTAAGAGAGCCGCAGGTAACGGTCATTTTCGCTTCGTTAAGGGAAAGAATGGCATCGGCACCGTGCTTCGGCGAAACGGTAATTCCGTATTCGGCAAACTTATTCTTACCGATCTTAACGTTGGAAGCAACGGCAAAATCAACCGTAATCTCCATTTTTGAAAGATCAATGGTATCGCCCTCGGTATAGGAAAGCGTCGGCTTTTTGGTAACCGAAATGCCGACTATTCCGTCGGCAGTTACCGAAGACTTGCCCGACTCGTCGGAAGACAGGTTGCCCGATTCGGTGTTTGCAAGTGATGAGGAGCTTGCAGTAACGGTTACACTGTATTTAGCGCCGAACTCAAGATCCTTTATCGTTCCCGTAAGCTTTGACGACGTGATATCCTCTCCAACGGGATTGCCGTCCTTGTCGTATATCTTGATTATGTATGTACCGACGGTGTCCTCGGGATTAGTGTCGGTTATCTTGTATCCGACCGTGCCCGCTATCTTATCAACGGTAAGCGTAATGCTCGGAGTTACGAGCTTACCTCTGTAATTACAAACGCTCGACGTCGCCGCGTCACTGTCCTTATAAAGCTCACTATCAGACTTTGCAACGACTGTAAAGGTGTATTCGCCGCCGAAGTTGTTCGTGATAAGTGTAGACAGATCATAGCTCGTGCCGGTCGCAGTAAGAGGCTTTCCGAGCTTATCTCCATCCTTATAGACCTGAATCGTGTAAGAATCGGCATTTTCAACGGGGTTCCACTTAGCCTTGTAGTTATCGTCCTTGTCAATTACAAGACCGTCGGGCTTGTCAAGCTTCTTTATAAGAGAAACGTCAAGGGAGCCGCAGGTAACGTTTGTTACCGTGGTGTCAAGACTTGCATCAAACCCCTCTGTTCCCGAGGCAATATAGATTTCTTTGCCTTCACCTTCAGCGGCATCAGGCTTGACCTTTAGGGAAACTTCAAATTTTAGAATTCCGTTTTCGTTTGCAGTAGGATTCTTGCCTTCAGAATCCGGCTCACTCCACGCCTCTATCTTAATAACTCCGTCGGAGGGCTGCTTAAGTGATGTCCCCCAAACGTCGCTCGGAAGGTCAGGCATTTTTACACTGACAGACGAGGCGTCAAAAAACGCCGCATCATATTTGATAAACACCGTAACACTTGCAAGACCGCTATCGTACTCGTCGGTATTCGACGACGGAACGTTTATATCCTTGACCTCAACAGTATATTTTACGGTGTCACCCGCCGCAACTGCGGTCGCTCCGCTGATATCAACCTTGAAGCTCGGCTCCGCAGCCGACAATCCAAGGGAGAAGCAGAATACTGCCATTATCGTAGCAAGAGCGATAATTAAAATCTTTTTCATATTCAATCCCCTGATAATTTATTCGAATATATTATAGCTTCCGATTACGTGGCGTCTTACTCTTTGATAGTCAACCGGTCTTATATCAGATCCGCCGGACACGCGCGCTGCCGCGAAATAGACACCTTCTATGGTGTAAGTTCCGATAACATATCTTCTGATTCTTTGGTAATCGTTTGAGTCAACGCGACCGTTTCCGTTAACGTCACCGAGAATAATTACCGTCACGGTATGCACCTTTTCATCGCCGTGCATAAGGCTGACGCTGTATCCCGTTCCGACGTATTCGTCCGACGCTGTAACCTCTTCACCGTCTCCGTCAAACACCTTGACGCGCTCGTTATTCTTAAAGTGAGTTAAAAGCAAAGAAAGCTCTGTTTCCTCAACAACTCCGCGAAGCAGTTCGCCATCGATAACGTAGCTGCTTCCGTCAACGAGTTCAAGCGCTCTCGGTTTTTCGAGGACTGTAAGGGTAAATGCCTTCGGTTCCGACACAAGCTCGCCGAGGAGCATTGCCTTGACCGTTATCGGGAACGAGCCGAACTGCGTCGGCGTTCCGTGAAGCGTTCCGTCGGGGGCGAGGGCAAGTCCGTTCGGAAGCGTTCCCTGGTAGCTGTAAGTCAGAAATTCGTCGTCGCTTCCGACTATTTTATAGGAATACTCATACCCCATGACCGCCTCGGGAAGTAATTCGGTCGTTATAACGGGCTTTGAAAGCTCCTTCCCCGTATGAGTTATGGTTCCGTTATTTACCGTTGATGAAACGAATGAACTGCCGTCATTCAGCTGATAAGCATAAAAGCGAACGCTTATATCTGCCTTGCCGGTAACCTGAAACGTGACAGTACAAAGCTCGTTATCACTTCCCGTCACCGTTTCACCCGAAATAATTATTCCGTAAGCACCCTCGTTTTCACCAGAGATCGCCTTTTCGGCAGTCACGCTCTTGCCCTTATAGGTTGAGGAAACGTATGTAAGGTTGTCCGACGGCATAAAGAACAGCGTTCCGAAGGCGAAGCCCGAGTTCGCGTCAAGCGACACCGTATACGACACGGTATCGCCGAGAGTGACCTCATCTCCGCTCGGCACGTCTGAAGAAAAGGAAAACACGACGTTCTCCGCCGCGAGCACAGCAGGAACCGATATAACAAGCATAACGACCGCCAAGGCAACGGCAAAAATGCGCTTCAAGGTCATATAATATCCTCCTCTTCTTACTGTACGATAATTATAACATTTTGTGTCGTACTTTGTCAATAAGCGCGGCACCTCTAATTTTTTCTTTTATGTAAATATATTACGAATATTACCCATATATGAAAAAACGCCCGAAGGCGTTTTTTAGAGATTATTAAGCTCGTCGTAGCGCTTAACCGTAACGTATTTGCGGTAATACGAATTAAGAACGCCGAACGGCAAAACGGTACTCAGATATACGAGCTTCTGCTTGCCGCCGTATTTTGGGCATTTCGGCGCGAAAAGCATCATGGGAAGAAGCCTGAAATAGTGCTTATAGAAGCTTTTGCCTATGCCAAGCTCCTTTTTCAGCACGCGCATCTTCGTTATGCATCCAAGCAGCTGTTCAAGTGCCGTGCCGTAAGCGGGTGAGGGGCCGAGACGCTTGTAGATATCTCTTATATGATCCCTGTATATATCGAGAATACATAACTTTTTTGACGAGAATTTGGCGTTCATTATCGTGCCGAGCTCGGGATTTTTTCTGTAAAAGCAGAGCTTTGAGCTGTTAAAGGCGACCTTGTCAATGATTTGAAGGATATATGGAGCAATATGCGTATCCTCGTAATATATTCCCTCCTTGAAGCGCAGAGAGGAGAATATCTCCCTTTTATACAGCTTGCCCCACGCCTCCGTTCGCGCGTAGACCCTCTCGGACAAAAGAAGCTCACCCGCATCGACAATTTTTTCTCCCGACACAATATTTGCCTTTTCGATCTCGGAGTCGACAGCAAAAAACTTGTATCCGCAAACCGACATATCGGCACCCGTCCCGACGAGCGTTTCGTACAACACCGAAACGGTATCGGAATCTATTATATCATCGCTGTCGACAAAAGTAATATAGTCCCCCGATGCGTGCTCGATGCCCGTATTTCTCGCCGCAGACAGACCGCCGTTTTCGCGGTGAATTACCTTGATACGGCTATCTCCCTTTGCAAGCTCCTCGCACATCGCAGGGCATCTGTCTGGACTTCCGTCGTCGACAAGTATCACCTCAATATCGGTATAGCTCTGCGCCAAGATGCTGCTGACACAGGCATCAAGCGTTTTTTCAACCTTGTATACCGGCACGATAACACTGACAAGCGGCATTCTCTTATCCTCTCTTGATCTTATTCTTTATGGCATCAAATCGTTTTTTGCCGAGAAGCCTCGTCAGTATCTTCTTCGGAAAACGCAGATATTTTTCACGTCTTAAATATCTTCTCTTTTCTTCGAGGTATTCCCTCTCCGCCTCACTCTGCCACGATGCGCTGAAGCGGTGGATCGTATGTGTTTTACGCGTTTTTTTGATTCTGCCCGTAATGAAATCCATTGGGCAGAAATACTCGGTCGGATATATCCTCGCTCCGTCAAGCATTTGCATTTTGCCGTCGCAGGATAGACCGTAGAGCATCAAGACCTCTGTATTCCTTTGAGGACAGGGCGTAAGGTCAAAGGAGCCGTCAGGCATAACGAAGCGGGCGTTCTCATAATCGTCCATCATCGCCTTTATCAGCGCATTGCCCCTTTCGGCGCCGAAGCCGAGACCGGTATTCACGCGCAGAGCACCGCCGATCCCCTCAAAGCCGAAATAAGCCTTGTCGGTCAGAAGCTTATCTATTTTCTTTACGACCTCAACATCGGTATCAAAATAGATACCTCCCTGCTCGTAGATTATCTTTAGGCGAACGTAATCGGTCACAAACGCCCATTTTTTATTCTCATACGCCTCGATAACGTAACGCGGGCAGGTCGAAATGTCAAAATTGCTCTCGTCCCACCGTATTATCTCGAAGCCGCGGCAGTATTTCTCCCAGCTCTTAATACATTTTAACGCAAGCGGGGGAAGGGCGTTACCGCCGAACCAAATATAGTGGATCCTTTTAGGTATCATATCAAGCTTCCGTTCCAAAAAGCCTCTCGGCTCTTTTCAGATCGTCGAAATTATCTATCTCAAACCATCTTCCGACGAGCGGGCACGCTTTGAATTCAACAGTCTTCAAAACGTCGTTCAATGCGACCTCGCTCCACTTATTCAGAATCTTCTCGCCCTTGATATACTGCGTACAGCGGTCAAAAAACGCCTTCCCGCCGTCAAGCGAGAACTTATAAACGTCAATCGAACAGCCAAGAGCGTCGGAAGCGGGTATTTGCTTTGATATCTCGATCAGGCGCCCGTCCTTTTCGATGACCTTCATCGACTCCTCGGAATATGAACCGATATCGGTAACGATCGCGTTCTCCGCCTCACATTCAAGAAGCGCCTTTATGACCGACGAATCGAAAAATACGTCAGCATTCATCATCAAAAACGCGTTTCTGCCAATTACATCCTTAGCAATATACGCCGAATACATATTGTTCGTCGTTGCGTAATCAACGCTGTTTATAATATTTATCTCGGGATATTTTGCTTTGACTCTTTTCTCAAGGATCTCCGCCTTATAGCCCGACACGATAGTTATATCGGTAATTCCGTTTGAGAGCAGATTATCTATCTGCTTAAAAAGGATCGGCGTTCCGTTGACTGGAACAAGTGCCTTCGGACATTCGTCCGTTATAGGAGCAAGTCTTGAGCCAAAGCCTGCGGCAAGTATGAGTGCTTTCATTTTTTATTTCCCCCTCTTGGTATTAAATAAATAGGCACAAAGGTCTTCACTGAAGCAGCGATCTCTTGCACCCGCTCCGTTTACGTATGCACAGACCGACGCGCGCTCGGCGGAAAAACCGTCGTCGCCGTCAAGCCTCGTTATAAACGAGATAAGATCGTCAAGGGTATGCAGCTTCGTTCCGGGCATAAATTCAAGCGGATCGTCAAGAAGATATCCTCGCGAATAACTGTCAAAATTGTTCATAAAAAACGCAACGGGTCTATCAAGCAGCAAAAAGTCGAAAACTACCGACGAAATATCGGTAACAAGCGCATCACAGCAACCGAGAAATTCATACAGAAGAACGTCCTTATAAAGAAGATCCTTGTTCTGAATGTAATGAATATTGCGTAACTGCGGCATTTTCATCGAGTCGGTCTTCTGAAGCGGATGTATTTTGACTATAAGATGCGTTTTGGCGTCAAAAAGTGCCTTATCAAGCTTGACAAGCTCTTCCTCTGTCTTTACAACACTCAATGAATAAGGATCGACCGTCTCGCTGTCGGTCCAGGTTGCCGCCTGCCTGTAAGTCGGCATACACATAATTATTTTTTCGGAACAGTACTCTGGGATAACTTTTGAAAGAATATCTGACCTTCTGTCCTTTTCGACTGAAAGGAGATCGTTTCGCGGCTGACCGCAAATAAACGTCTTTTCCTCTTCGCATCTCCAAAAGCGCGTATACCAACCCAAAATGTCCTTGGAAGGAACGGCAAGCAGGTCAATACAACTCGCATCAAAGGTCTTCGATGCCTGCTTTATGGGAGTTCCGTGACCGATATGGATAACGGTCTGCTTTTCTCGGCGCTTTCTGAACCAATACGGGTGAGAAAAGATAAACCACTTTGCCGTCGCAAGATGATACTTCAACCTTAATCTGTCAAACAACCGCTCTGCATCTCGGCTCAGGAAGACGACGTTTTTATTCTTGTGCCTTTTCTTGCAAAACTCAACGTCCTTGACGATCCAAATAATCTTATATTTTCTGTTATACCGATTTTCCATAAGATATTCGTAAAAAGCACGCGGATTGTCGTCCATATCGCTTTCACATTCGAGAACGACGGCGTTCTTTAACGGCAAGCGTAACGCCAACTTGTACCACAGCATCTCAAATGACGTTTTGAAGCCGTATTCCGAAAGACGCGAAAATGCTTTTTTCAGCTTTTTGAACATTATTCCGCTTCCCACTCGGTGACCTGAGGCATCGCCTGATCTCCCCAAGCGTGTCTTACCCATTCAAAGTTATAGAATTCGGATTCAGCAATAATATTGAATGCAACGGCAAGCGGAACGTAATCGTGTCTTGCCTGACTGCCCGCTCCGTTCGGCTGGAACGCCACTATCTGCATAATGTATGCACCCGGAGCTATGCGCGACGTGTCTATATCAAAATTCTTCACCGTGACCGTGCCGGGATGCGTCTCATATTCGGCAGTCGTCGCAGTAGCAACGGGGGTTCTGTCACGAAGCAGGACCGTCGTTCTGAAGGCGAGATTTTCAATATAATCACTGCACTCGTACGTCAGAGAAAATCTGAAATGGTCTCCGAATCGGATAGTATTGCCCTCCGCCTCGGTATCAAGCGCAGTCATCTTTATCTTACCCGTTATCCAAGGATCGACGCCGCGAACGGTGAAGTCGTTATGACGCTGAATTATACCGTCGTCGCCGCCCATATAGATAGCTATACCTTCGTCAACGTCGCCGTCAAATATCATACGTCCCTTGGAAAGAACGATTACTCTGTCGCAAAGCTGGCGAATGGTATTCATATTATGAGAAACGTAAAGAACCGTCTTTCCCTCTTCCTTTGCGGTTTGACGCATCTTTGTAAGACACTTTTTTTGGAAGGAAACGTCGCCAACAGCAAGAACCTCGTCCATAATTACTATCTCGGAATCGAGATGTGCCGCAACGGAAAAGGCGAGCTTAACGTACATTCCAGACGAATATCTCTTGACGGGGGTATCTATAAACTGTCTTACCTCGGAAAATTCAATGATCTCCTCGATCTTCTCGTCGATTTCTTTCTTCGTCATTCCGAGGATCGCGCCGTTCATATAGATGTTCTCGCGTCCCGTCAGCTCGGGATGAAAGCCGGTTCCGACCTCGAGCATCGAGGCGACTCGGCCGTTAAGGGATATCTTGCCCTTTGTCGGACCTGTAATACGGGTAATAAGCTTGAGAAGCGTACTCTTGCCCGCGCCGTTTTTGCCGATTATACCGACGGCCTCGCCCCTTTTGACCTCAAAGGAGATATCTTCAAGAGCCATAAACTTTTCATTCGAGATCGGGCGGCTCTTCTGACCGATTTTTACAGTCGGATCCTCTTTTTTACGCAGACGCGCACCGAGGCGCTGAAGATCCTCCTTAAGAGTAGTACCGCCGATCGCTCCGAGTCGGTACTGCTTTGCGACGTTTTCAACGCGAAGCATTATTTCACTCACGATTCACACCTCCTTAAACGGTATCCGCAAAGTTCTTTTCAATGCGGTTGAACAGCAGAAGTCCTAAAAGCCCGACGGCAAGCGTAACGCCCCAGCCGACAAGATAGTAGACGGGATCGAAGTATCCCTTGCCGAAAACTCCGTATCTGAAGGACAAAATCGCGGGAGTGACGGGATTCAGGTTGTAAAGTCCTACGTATTTCGCGGGAATAAGCAGAAGTCCGTATGCAACGGGAGTTGCGTACTGCCAGAGGTTGAGACCGAAGCCGACGAGCATCGAAAGGTCGCGGTATTTGGTCGTAAGTGCCGAAATTATAATTCCGATTCCCGTCGAAAGGATCATAAGCTGTACTATTGAAAGCGGAACGAGAAGGAGATGGAAGGAGAAAACGAACTCCGCACTTCCGTTTATGATACAGCCGACGTACAGCACGATGAACATCGCAAGCTGAATGCCGAACGATATGAGATGCGATATTGCCGTCGCGATCGGCATAGCTATACGCGGGAAATAGACCTTACCCATAATGTGCGCGTTGGCAAGGAAGGTATGGCTCGTCGCCGATGCGACCGAGGAAAAATATCCCCAAAGTATCGTACCGCTCATATAGAAAAGGAACGACGGTACGTTCGGCGCGGGCACTGCATCGGCAGTCGAGAGCTGAGCGAGAGTGCCGAATATTACGGTATAAACGAGCGTCGTAAATAGGGGCTGTATTATCGCCCAAAGCGGACCGAGGATCGTCTGCTTGTATTTTGATACGAACTCTCTCTTGACGAAGAGAAGTATCATATCGCGGTACTTGAACGCTTCCTTCAGCTTAAGATCAAACGTCTTTTTGTCCGCCGAAACGACCGTCTTGAATACGATGTTATCGCTATTGTGTTCTTCCATTTTATGTATCCCTCTTTCGGAATCGTTATTTTTTCCCCGCCAATGCCCTATATCCCTTTACACCGAGCGCGGTAAATAACGTATACTTTATTTTGTCTTTTTTTGTTACACCGTTTTTGAACAGCAGCTTTTTGTGCTTGCGGAACTCATTTTCGGTATACTTTTCAAGCCCCTTCGGGACTCCCGTTCTTGCCGACGCAAGAATAAGATCGGCAATATGCTTACGAGTCGCATATTCGAGCTCAGCGTCACCCATTTTTTCATAGTACTCAACGTGATCGTTAAGCACCTCAAAAAGGAGCTTATAGCGCTCAGGGCTCGGAGTCGTGTGCATTATGCTTCCGCCTCTCTGACGGTAAAGGCAGCCGCAAAAAGGAATTATCGCCATTCTCTCAACGCCGTAATAAAGGTACGGCATAAGATGTCTGTCCTCGTAAACGATACCCTCGCGGTATCTCTTACCCTCGTACACTTCCCTTTTAGAGAGCTTTCCCCACGGTGCGGCAAGCATAGCGTCAGCGCCCATTTCACCGTGCTGTGAAAGGAGCGCATCGCGTCCGCTGATGACCCATTCCCGTACCGGACATTTATCGTAAAGCGGCTCGCCCTCCTCGGTAATAAAGCGGCAACCGCAAACGACGATGTCGGCATCCGCCTCAACCATCTTATTATAAAGCGTTTCGATCATATCGGGAAGAATAATATCGTCACTGTCGACAGACACGATATAATCTCCCGTTGCGTTATCAAGCCCCGAGTTTCGCGCACGGCTGACACCGCCGTGATTATTCTGAATAAGCTTTATTCTTTCGTCCTCGTCTGCGAGCTTTTGACAGATATCAAAGGTCGAATCGGTGCTTCCGTCGTCAATTATTATTATTTCAAGGTCTTTATAGGTCTGACTTCTCACGCTGTTCACGCACTCGGCAATAAACCGTTCTACGTTATAAGCGGGAATTATGACCGACACTTTTTCCATATCGTCTTACACCTTTTTTCTTACCGCACGGTAGCCCTTAATACCAAGCAAAAGAAAAAGCAGGTATTTCAGCTTTTCTTTTGCGCTCGGCGCGTGCTTTTTCAAGAATTTATAATGCTTTTTGAATTCATTGACCGAATATTTATCAAGCCCGTCGGGGATCTCCCTCTTCCGGCACGCCATAAGTATCTTGTCTGCGGCGTTTTTATGTACGTAATATTCAAGACCTATATCGCCCTTTTGGCGGTAAAACTCCGCATGATCGCTCCAGATATCGAAATAGAACCTGTACTCCCTTTCGCTCTCCTTGCGGTGCATTATGCTACCCTCTCTCTGGCGGTACTTGTAGCCGCAATAAGGGATTATAACGAATCTCTGAACGTCAAAATACAGGTACGGCATAAGGTGCATATCCTCGTAAACAATGCCTTCCTTATACCTTTTCCCCGCGTATACCTCACGCTTCGTCAGCTTCGCGCAGGGAGATGCAATCATCGCATTCGCACCGACGCCGTTATCTCGGGCTTCAAGCGCGTCGCGCCCGCTTAATACGCGCTCACGCGGAGGAGGAAAATCGTTCAGATGCTCTCCCTGCTCGCTGATATACGAGCAGCCGCAGGCAACGACGTCGGCACCCGTTTCCTTAAGCTTATTATACAGCGTTTCAATCATATCGGGCGCTATAATATCGTCACTGTCGACGGACATTATATAGTCGCCCGCCGAGTTGTCAAGTCCGGCGTTCCGCGCACGGCTGACACCGCAGTGATCATTCCGAATAAGCTTAATTCTGCTGTCCTCGTCCGCAAGCCTTTGACACATTTCAAAAGTACCGTCAGAGCTTCCGTCGTCAACGATAACGACCTCTATATTCTTATAGGTCTGAGCCGTTATGCTTTTTACGCATTCACCTATAAATTTCTTTACGTTATAGGCAGGAACAATGACCGATACCTTTTCCATGTTAATTACCCTCAATAAAGGAATATATCTTTTCGACCTCGGAGCAGTTTCCGTAATCGGTCGCGTTGCAGTTTTCCGACAGGACAAGCATAAGCTCGCCGTCGAAAAGAAGTGCTGCCATTCCCTCGGCACAGGCACGGTTTTCAAGCGGAACGATAATTCCGTCAAAGCCGTCGCGAAGCTGACTCTTTGCCGTCGCAAAATCGGTTATCACAACGGGCTTGCCGAGTATCTGCGCTTCAAGCACTGCTACCGCCTTGCCCTCGTATAAGCTCGGCTGAGCGTAAATGTCGCAGGCGTTTATATACGGGTACGGATTTGCCTTCGGGCCAAGCAGGATGACCGTTTCCTCCATACCGTACTTTGCAATATTTTCTCTTATCTTTTCTTCTTCCGTTCCACCGCCAAGTATGTACCAGCGAAAATCCGCGCCGAGCTTCTTCATCTCTGATGCGATTATCGGAACCGAAACGAAATTCTTCTGCTCGTGAAGCCGTCCGCAGGAGACGATGACCGGCTTGTCCGTCTTTATCTCGTCCTGCTTTTCAAGAGCCGACTTTCGGATCGCGTCGGGGGAATATATATTGTCGATTCTTATAAGCTTTTTTTCAAGCGTCGGAAACTTTGTAAGAAACGCTTTGCTTACCGAATCTGATATCGAAGCGATACCGTCGTATTTGTCCCACATCTTCGTTTCCGACTCGGTGTCAAAATCGAGGAAGGAATAATCCGTGTGTATCCAAGCAAGCTTCTTTTTACCTGTGCACTTTTCAATACCGAAATAGTGCGGGGTCAGAAAGCTGATGACGAGGTCGTATTCGGTATCGGAAATCATCGGCATAAATTTCTTGGTGAACTTATGACTGTATTCGACCTCGACGCCGACAGGGTTAATTAAGTTGTGCTTTTTAGTGTACGATCTTGCGCGCATTTTGCCCACAAAACGCCCGAAAGCGACACCGACACAGCCCTTTTTGATAACCTCTCCGATCGGAACACCGAGGCAGGTGTATTCCTTTATCTCGGGCAGAAGATTCACACCCTCCGGTATCAGATCAAAAAGCTCTCCGTCGTGCTTCATCAAGAAGAGATCAACCTGGTATTCACTTTTATCAAACGCCGAAAGAAGCCCGATAAGCGCCCTTTCGACGCCGCCTATATACATCGCGTGTGAAAGAATAAGTACCTTTTTCATTTCTTTTTCCTTTTCAGAAAGTCAAGACAGTGCTCACCGAAGGTTCGGCGGAGCTTTCTCGTTATTTTAACGCGGAATCGCAGCCAGCCGTTTATCCAGCTTGACGAATAGTGATGGATCGAAACGGTCTTGTCGGTAATCGTCAGAATACCCGTCGAATAGAACATCGGACACATATATTCCGAGGGGAGTATTCTTATATTCCCGCTTAAAAGCTGATCCTTGTTTTCTTTTTCAAATCCGAATTTATAAAGCGAGCGGGTATTGCGTACAGGACACGGCGTAAGATCAAAGGAGCCGTCCTCCTTGATAAACGTCTCTCCCTCGTAATCGTCCATCATCGTCTTGACGGCGGCATTTCCCTTTTCAGCGCCGAATCCGAGCCCCGACGCGACGGTTATACCGTCCGATTCGATAGCAAAAAACGCCTCGTGTTCAAGCAGAAAATCAATTTTTTTGATTATCTCAACGTCGGTATCGAGATAGATTCCGCCGTTTTCGTATATGATCTTCAAGCGCGCATAATCGCTGACGAACGCCCATTTTTTCATCTCAAACGCCTGCCTTACGTAAAGAGGACAGGACGAAATATCAAAATTTTTCTCGTTCCAGAGAACGATCTCATAGTCGGGGCAGTACTTTTTCCAGCTCTTTAGGCACTTTTTGCCGAGATGGGGCAAGGGATTACCGCCAAACCAAACGTAATGTATCTTCTTCGGTATCATTTCATTACCTCGATTGTTCTCTTGACAACCTCGTTTCGGTCAAAATTTCTTTCGACGTGCATTCGGCCCTGCTTACCCATTTTCTCTCGCTCGCCGGCACTCATAAGACAAACACGCTTCATCGCCTGATATAGCGCCTCGGCGTCACGAACGGGGCAAAGAAAACCGCTTTCGTTTTCGATAACGGCTTCTCGGCATCCGTAAACGTCGGTCGTAACAAGCACTCTGCCGATCGCCGCGCCCTCAAGGAGCACGTTCGACATTCCCTCGTGATAAGACGGAAGGACCACCACGTTACACGATCTATAAAGCGACGCAACGTCGTTTATAAATCCGAGATAGTTTATTATTCCCTTTTCGTGAAGCTCGTTCACGGTCTGCTCGTAGGAATCCTCAAAATTTCCCGCAATATGCAGTTCGAACCCGCCGCCAAATTCGGCTTTAAGCTTTTTCGCGGCGTAAAACAGCTCGTCGACGCCCTTTTCCTTCATAATTCGACTGACGAATGCAAACCTCACAGCGTCGCCGTCGGGCATCGGCGCAAGTGAAAATGCGTCAAGGTCTACTCCCGCACCGCTGAAAACGACAGCCTGCTCGTCCTTGATTATCTTTTTGCTCAAAAACAAGTCGCAGTTTCCGTGGTTTTCGAAAAAAACGCACCTCGCCTTTTTCGCCGCAGCGCGGTACATAGCCGAAACGACTTCTTTAAGACCCTTACGGTAAAAGGCGCTGCCAAGCCCCTGAACGTGCATATAATACGGCACGCCGAGCTTACGGCAGGCGTAGCCGCCGTAAATATTCGGCTTTATCGAGTATGTTATCACCGCGTCGGGGTTGACCTCTTTGATTACTTTCTTGTACCGTTTATACAGCTTAAGATCGTTTATCGGATTGATTCCTCTGCGGTCAACGTCGGCATATACTACCTCACATCCGAGCTTTATAAGCTCGTCCTCACCGCCGTGAGGCACACAGGCAACGACAGTCCCCTTTTTTAGAAGCGCCTTCAAAAGCGCACCGCGGTAAATGGCAAGCATCCCGCCATTATTTGATATTATAAGATACCGCATATAACGATCCTCCTTGCCTGAATTTCGGGCATACACTGTTATTATATAATATAATTATAGTGTTGTCAAGACACCGCTCTGCGGAAAGACCGAATATGAGGCATAAAAGCACGGGGCAGCTTCAGCTGCCCCGTGCTTTTATGCCGTCATTATTCTTTGGTTATTGTGAGCTTCCCGCCCTCTTTGAATTTAATGCATCGAAGTCCGAATTTTTCGGCAAGGCGGGAGCGGTTTCTGCCGTTTTGACCTATAGCTTTCGAAAGCTCTCCGCGCGGTACCGTAACGGTGATTTTCTCCGCCGAGCCGATATCTGATATAGCCCTTTCGAGCTCACGGTAATAAAGCTCGCCCTCTACAAGCTCACCCATCGCGGGGTGGTAATAGCCGCAGGCGATCTCGTCGCCCGAATTCAGCTCGGTTCCCGAGTGAAGCCCGATACGAAGCACCTTAACGCCTTTTGTTCTGAAAACAGAAAGCACCGATGCAGACCGAGACACAAGCTCGTCCTCGGTCAATGGCGCATATTCACCGTTTTCGACCATTTTAACGAGGTGCGTATTCTTCAGAATCACTATCGGATAAATTCTCGCCTCACACGCACCAAGCTCACAAATAAGCTTCGCAGTTTCAATTTCGCTTTCGGTAGTTGACGCGGGAAGTCCTATCATCATCTGTCCGACGAGGCTAAGCCCGCGTTCTCTTATCAATTTACAAGCCGCCACGGTATCGTTAGCGGTATGCCCTCTTTTACTTGCGGCAAGGACTTCGTCCGACGCGCTTTGGATACCGAGCTCAATCGTTTTGACCGAATAACTGCCGAGAATATCGAGAATTTCCTCGCTTATATAGTCGGGGCGCGTTGAAAGTCGAATTGAGCTTACCTTTCCCGCCCTCACGTATTCCTCGGCTATTTCAAGGAGAGACACCATAAGACCACGGTCAATGCCCGTAAAGGATCCGCCGAAAAATGCGATCTCACATTCGCGCTCGCCTGATGTCGACAGCGCTTCCTCTATCTGTCTTCTTACGTCCGATATATCAAAATGCGTTCTGCCCGAAATACTGCGCTGATTACAGAACGCACAGTCATTCGGGCAGCCGAGATGCGGTATGAAGATTGGTATATTGATGTGTTTATTTGCTTTCATATCAATACCGAAAAAATTATAAATTTTTAACTTGTGGTTTTTACTAACTTTTCTTGCTCGTGCAAATGAAAATAGTAGTTTTGCTTCGCAAACCTACACAAAAGAAACCACGCCAAGGAGCAAACCGTTTGAATTTTGCCTACGCAAAATTCTGCACACGTTTTCCCCTCCCAAAACCCTTTTCGGGATAAGGAAACTTTTATATGTTTGATTACAGCTCCCGTGCCGTTGTAGGGACAGGCGTCCTCGACTGTCCGCCGCTCCCACGATTATTTTGTTCGCCACATTTGAATGCTTTGCCGCATTTTTGTAGGGCGGGGGCTTGCTCCCGCCGCTGCTCCCGAGTTCACTCTATATTGTAGGGGCGACCAATGGGCGGCCCGTAGTTACGCTCTTCTTTTGCGGGCGACCATTGGTCGCCCCTACAAAGACGGTTGGAATTTTCGTCGGCTTATAAAAATAAAATCACGCCTTACTGAAGTCGAAAAGCGAAAGCGCTTCCTTTGCCGCGCTCTGCTCCGCCTTGCGCTTTGACGGTCCGTTTCCGTGTCCGATGACGTTGCCGTTGAGACGGACCTCAACGAAAAAGGTCTTATCATGCGCGGGGCCGCTTTCGCCCACGGTCTTGTATTCAAGAAGCGATCCGCGCTCCTGCTGAATGAACTGCTGAAGCACCGTCTTATAGTCACGGTCAGTACCGCTTTCGACGATATTCGATATTTCAGCCGAAATTATAGGCAGCAAAAACTCGCGCACCGGCTCTATCCCGCCGTCGAGATATATTGCGGCAAGCAGTGCTTCAAATGCGTCGGCGAGTATCGACGGACGGCTTCGTCCGTTCTGACATTCCTCGCCGTGACCGAGGCGCAGATACGCGCCGAGATTGATGCTTTTCGCAATACCCGAAAGTGTCTTTTCACAGACCGCCGAGGCTCTTATCCTCGACATCTCGCCCTCGGGGAGCTTTGGGAAACTCTCATATAAATATCTGCTCGTCACGAAGCTCAAAACCGAGTCGCCGAGAAATTCAAGACGCTCGTTACAGTCTATGCCGTCCTTCGCCTCGTTCGAGAAGGACGAATGCGTCGTCGCGGCGAGAATATGTACGGGGTTCTTAAAAACGTAACCGACCGTTTTTTCAAGCTCCGATATCGGAGCGGGATACCTTTTCTCCATTTTCCTTACTGCTTTTCCTCTGTAATGATATTCGGAACGACGAGCTTTGCAATCTTATACGTTACCGCGTTATCGACGCAGGAAAGCGCCTGACGGATAGCGTTCTTGATAGCGTAAGCATCTGAATTTCCGTGCGCCTTTATTACAGTCTTGGACAGGCCGAGAAGCGGCGCACCGCCGTATTCCGACGCGTCGAAGCTCTTTTTCATCTTTTTAAGTCCGCCCTTGACGCCGAGATACGACGCCTTGGTTATCGGGTTTGCGGTAAACACGTCGGTGAGCTTTCCGATGATAAACTTCGAAAGTCCCTCGCTGAGCTTAAGAACGATATTTCCCGAGAAGCCGTCGCAAACGAGAATGTCGCACTTGCCGTTCGGAATGTCCTTGCCCTCGATGTTGCCGACGAAATTGATCCCCTCGGCATTCTCAAGAAGCTCGTAAGCGGCGGCGACGGTCTTCGTTCCCTTGATCCTCTCCTCGCCGATGTTTAATAGACCCACGCGGGGATTGGCAACGCCGAGGATCTCTCTCATATAGACGGTTCCCATCTGTGCAAACTGAACGTAGGTCTCGGGCGGAATTTCTATATTCGCTCCGCTGTCCATAAGCATAGTGGGGTTGGCATAAGGAAGGATAGTCGCAATTCCCGACTTCTGAATTCCCTTTATTCTTCTTACGATAAGTGTCGAGCCGGCGTGAAGCGCACCCGTGTTACCTGCGCTGACGAACGCGTCGCCCTTGCCCTCGGAAAGAAGCTTAAGACCGATTCCCATTGAGGAATCCTTCTTCTCTCTAACGACCGAAAGGGGCTGATCCTCCATCGTGATAACTCCGTCGGTATGTACTATTTCGATATTCGGCAGGTCAAGAGAAAATTCTCTTGCCGAAGCGATAGCTCTCATAATACCCTCGTTACCGACGAAGGTAAAGCCTACGCTCGGGTTATCGGTCGCCGCTTCATAAGCGCCGAGCAGTATTTCGAGCGGTGCTTTATCTCCGCTCATAATATCTACGATAATTCTCATAGCATATTACTCCAAATTTTCATATATTTCCTTTAAGTAGGAAAGAGCTCTACTTGAAAGGTACTCGTTACGGACTGCCTTTCCGCCCTTGATCTTCTTATCGGGGGCTGCTATTATACCGAAGTTTACGTTCATCGGCTGGAACGACGTCACAGTGCGGTCGCTGACGTAATTCGCAAGTGCGCCGATCGCACATCTGTTATCCGGGGTAAAGGGGGTAAGTCCCTTCATTTTTCTTGCGGCGTTAAAGCCGGCAAGCCAGCCCGACGAGCAGGATTCTATATATCCCTCAACTCCCGTCATCTGTCCAGCAAAATATATATTTCCGTTGCTCACGAGCGAGTAGTCGGAATTAAGGAGCTTCGGGGAATTTATATAGGTGTTTCTGTGCATCACGCCGTAACGCAGAAATTCCGCGTTGTGTAGGCCCGGTATCATTCTGAAAACGCGTCTTTGCGCTTCAAAGGTCAGATGCGTCTGGAAGCCGACGAGATTATACATCGTTTTTTCGGCATTTTCCTGACGGAGCTGAATTACGGCGTAAGGATCGCGGTCGGTTCCGGGATAAGGAAGTCCGACGGGCTTAAGAGGCCCGAAAAGCAGGGTTTCCCTGCCTCTTTTCGCCATTACCTCAACGGGCATACAGCCCTCGAAAACGGTAAGCTCCTTTTGGCTTTCGCGGTCAAACTCCTTAAGAGGTGCTTCCTCAGCCGTAACGAGTGCCTCGTAAAAGGCGTCGTATTCGTCCTTTTCCATCGGGCAGTTTATGTAGCAGGGATCACCCTTGCCGTAGCGCGAGGCGAAATACGCCTTGCTCATATCAATGGTCGAGGCATCGACTATCGGAGCTGCGGCATCAAAGAAGCTGAGATAGCTTTCGCCAAGCATTTCACCGAGGTGCTTAGCGAGCGCGTCCGAGGTAAGCGGGCCGCTTGCCACGATAACCGTTCCGTCAGTCGGAAGCTCGGTCACCTCGCCCGAGGCGACCGTAATGTTCGGCATTGAACGTATCTTCTCGGTCACGTAGTCAGAGAATTTATATCTATCGACCGCAAGTGCCGCGCCCGCGGGAACGGCAGTAGCGTCTGCCGCCTCCATAATAAGCGAGCCGAGGATACGAAGCTCCTCCTTGAGAAGCCCCACGGCGTTCGTTAATTGAAGCGAGCGCAGAGAGTTTGAGCAGACAAGCTCTGCCATTCCCTCATAGTGATGCGCGGGAGAATATTTTTGCGGCTTCATCTCGTGAAGAATGACCTCACAGCCAAGCTTCGCCGCCTGATATGCCGCCTCAGAGCCGGCAAGTCCCGCACCTATAACGTGAATTACATCAGTTTTCATAATTTTCGGGAGACGCTTCCTTCTTGAATCCACAGTCCTTCTCTATGCAAACGAGCTGGTTCTTACCCTTTTTGTAGTAAAGGATCTTACCGCAGTCGGGACAGGTCTCGTTTACAGGCTTATCCCACGAGCTGAAATCGCAGGAGGGATAATTTTCGCAGGAATAATAGACGCTTCTGTTCTTGCCGTTGCGAAGAACGACGTTTCCGCCGCATTTCGGACAATTTACACCGATAGGACGCAAAATCGGCTTCGTGTTTTTACATCTCGGATAGTCGGAGCAAGCGTAGAATTCGCCGTAACGACCCTTGCGCTTAAGCATTTCCTTGCCGCAGATCTCGCAAACCATATCGGTCTTTTCGGCGGTGTCCTTCTTAACAAGCTCCTTGCCGTCCTTGTCGATCGGCTTGGTGTTCTTACATTCGGGATAGTTCGGACAAGCGGCGAATTTGCCGTATCTGCCCTGGCGGACGATCATCTTCGCTCCGCACTTGTCGCAGATAATGTCGGTCTCAACGACAGGCACCTCCACCTCTTCCTTTTCAACCGTTTCCTCTGCCTTCGTCAGATGCTCGCTAAAGCCCTGATAGAAGTTGGAAAGCACCGTCGTCATATCTGCATTTCCGCCTGCGATGCTGTCAAGCGAATCCTCCATCTGCGCCGTAAACTCATAGTCGACGATATCGGGGAAATGCTCAACCATAAGCTTGGTCGTCACTACTCCGAGCTGAGTGGGCTTAAGCGACTTGCCCTCGCGTGCAACGTATCCGCGCGAGATTATCGTGGTAACGATAGGAGCATACGTCGAGGGGCGGCCTATACCCTTTTCTTCAAGGAATTTAATGAGCGAGCCCTCGTTAAAGCGTGCGGGCGGCTCGGTGAAGTGCTGAGCGGGATTGAGCCCCTTGCAGACAAGGACGTCTTTTTCCTTGATCTCGGGGAGAAGTCCCTTTCTCTCTTCGCCCTCCTCAACGTAATCGTAAACTGCCATAAAGCCGTCAAACTTTACCGACGATCCCGACGCGCGGAAGTTATACGCGCCGACCGAGATCTCGGCGTTCACGGTATCGACCTGAGCCGATGCCATCTGCGATGCGATGAAGCGGCCGAAAATAAGCTTATAAAGCTTATACTGATCGGATGTGAGATATTTCTTTATCATATCCGGCTCAAGCGCGATGTTCGACGGGCGGATCGCCTCGTGCGCGTCCTGCGCTCCTGCCTTCGTCTTGTATACCCTCTTGGTCTTGGGGCAGTGGTCTGCGCCGTACTTTTCGGAAATATAATTCTTCGCATTTTCAGCAGCCTCGTCGGAAACACGGAGCGAGTCGGTACGCATATAGGTGATAAGACCCTGCACACCGCCGTTAGTACTTCCGACGTTGATACCCTCGTAAAGCTCCCGCGCGACCTTCTTTATTTTCTGCGAATTGAAGCCGAGCTTTTTAGACGCCTCCTGCTGCATAGTCGAGGTCGTGAAGGGCGGAAGGGGATTTCTCTGCTTAACGGTCTTCTTCACCGAGTTAACGGTAAATGGCTGACCTGAAACAGCGTCAAATACCGCTTTCGCATCCTTTTCGTTTTTAAGCTCGTTCTTTTTGCCGTTCTTACCGTAATAATGAGCAGTCAAGTTAGCGCCGTTTTCCGTCACGAGAGCCGCATCGACCGTCCAATATTCCTGCGGAACGAAGGCAAGTATCTCGTTTTCACGGTCAACTATAATTCTCGTCGCCACAGACTGAACGCGCCCTGCCGAAAGTCCCGAGCGAACGGTCTTCCAAAGGAACGGCGAGAGCTTATAGCCGACGATACGGTCAAGGATTCTTCTTGCCTGCTGTGAATTGACAAGCTCGATATCAATGTTACGGGGCTCCTTGATCGCGCTCTTTATCGCGGTCTTGGTAAGCTCGTTAAAGGTTATTCTTCTCGTTTTCTCGATCGGAATACCGAGAACGTTAGATAGATGCCACGAGATCGCCTCACCCTCACGGTCAGGGTCCGTTGCGAAGTATATCTTCGACGCGTTCTTCGCCTCTTTTTTTAGCTCCTTTATGATATCGCCCTTGCCTCTTATATTGATATAATGGGCTTCAAAGCCGTTTTCGATATCAACTCCAAGCGAGCTTTTAGGAAGATCGCGAAGATGTCCTTTTGACGCTATTACCTTATAGTTTGAGCCGAGATAATTCTTTATAGTCGGCGCCTTGAAGGGTGACTCGATTATTACAAGATTTGCCATTTACTTTCTCCTAAAGGGGATTTTATGATAATTTATAGGTTCCGCCGGGGTTGGCGGTTATATGTCCCATTATTTCGAGCATCGTAAGCTCGACAAGCACGTCCGTTATCGCGCTTCCCGTCTTTGAAGCGATCATATCGGACGTCATTTCGCCCTCGTTCATAAGAAGCGTCAAAATCTCAAGCTGCTTGCCCTCGACGTCTGTCGGAAGCTCATACGCCTTTTCTTTCTTAACTTCTTTAGCGGGCTTCGCAATTTCCTTTTCCGACACGGAAACGCGCTTTTCGGCGCTTTCCTTGCGTTTTTCGGAATAATTGGAAGCTTCAGCCGCAACGAACGTTGCGGGAGCGAAATTGCGCGATTTGATCGCAGTTATCCTATTCAGGTCTATCTTTGTCGGATAGAGGCTCTGATATTCAACGAGAATATCTGTCGCACCCGTTACCATCTTCGCGCCGTTTCTTATAAGGGTGTTGCTTCCCTCTGACGTGATCTCACCGACCTTGCCCGGTAGAGCAAAAACGTCTCTGCCCTGCTTTAGTGCGGTTTCGGCCGTTATCAGCGCACCGCTCTTTTTCGGTGCCTCGATTACGAGCGTGCCGAGAGAAAGACCGCTGACAATACGGTTTCTCATCGGAAAATTTCTGCCCATCGGCGGGGTAAAGGGACGGAATTCCGTCATTACAACGCCGCATTTTATTATCTCGTTCATAAGTCCGACGTGCTCGCTCGGATAAGCGCGGTCAATTCCGCATCCAAGAACCGCAACGGTATAACCGCCCGCGTCAAGAGCACCTCTGTGTGCCATTCCGTCGACACCCTTTGCCATGCCGCTGACGACGACCGCACCGCCGCGCGCCATGTCGTAAGCCATTGTATAGGCAACACGCGAGCCGTATTCGGTCATATTTCTCGTTCCGACCTCGGCTATACACACCTCACGGTCAAGATCGACCATCGTTCCGCGGTAGTAAAGCACTGCGGGCTTACAAGGAATCCTGCTCAGGCGCTTCGGATAAAGCGTCATATCGGGAGTCAGAATACCTACGCCCTCATTTTTACAGTATGCAAGAATTTCTCTCGCCTTGTCAAGCGACTTGTCGGCAAGCTTATTAACGGAGCGCGCCGTTATGCCCACGACCTTTTCGTAATCGCTTTCCTCCGCCTTATACACCTCGTCGATAGAGCCGAAATGAGATATAAGAATCTCGGGAAGAACCGAACCCTCTCCGCACACGTTCTGAAGCCACAGCCAATATAAAATTGCATTTTCGTTCAGTATCATTTCAGTTATCCTTTATATGCCTGCCACATAAATACCGATGCGGCAATAGCGGCGTTAAGCGATTCAACGCCCTCTGCCATCGGTATATAGACCGTTCCCGATGCGCTTTCTATTACGTCTGGGGCGATCCCGTGGCCTTCGTTTCCGACTATAAACGCAGTCTTTTTGCCGATTGTAAGCTCGTTTAAGGGACGCGCCTTGTCGTCAAGCACAGCCGCAAGCGTCGTATATCCGCCCTCGTTCATCTCTTTTACGGTTTCGGACAGATCCTGAACATAGGATATACTCTGCGAAAAAAGAGTTCCCATAGCGGCGCGAACCGTCTTCGGATTGTAGATATCCGCACAGTCGGAGCTTAATATTATCTCGTCAACGCCGAACGCCGATGCCGAGCGAATGATAGTTCCAAGGTTACCGGGATCGCGAAGCGACGAAAGGATAAGCACCCTCTTTTCGCTCTCTGCAAACTCTTCATTATTATATATTTTATTCATATTGTGGGATTTGTCAATATATTTCGCGACACAAATTATTCCCTCGGGGGATTTTTCGTTCGACAGCTTCTCGTAAACAGAGTCGGAAACTGTGACAATTTCGCCCTTAAAAGCACTGTTTATGCAATATTCCGTCATTCTTTCAGTCGCGAAAACACGGACGATCTCAACACCCTTTTTGATCGCCTCGTCAAAAAGCTTTACACCCTCAAAAATAAAAAGCGAGCTTTTTGCGCGGTACTTTTTTTCTTTCAGAGAAGCCGTTTCGATTATAAGAGGGTTGCTTCTGCTTGTTATAAGCATATTTTTCTCCTTATCATTGACACTACAGCCGCATATATAATGCTGATATTACTTTGCTTTCATACGGGCGACCAATGGTCGCCCCTACAATGACATTCGAATGTTTCACCACGTCATTGTAGGGACAGGCGTCCCCGACTGTCCGCACAAAAGCGATGTAAATTTGTTTTTACAACGGCGGGAGCAAGCCCCCGCCCTACGCTGATATCACGCTCAAATACAGCAAAAACCCGGGCGAAGCCGGGTTTTTTAGCTCTGATTATTACTTTGCTGCCTTTGCCTTCTCAACAAGCGCCGCGAATGCTTCCTTATTGGAAACTGCGAGCTCTGCGAGCATCTTTCTGTTGAGGTTGATGCCTGCGAGCTTGAGACCGTGCATAAACTGAGAATAGTTCATTCCGTTTACCTTCGCCTGAGCGGAGATACGGGTGATCCAGAGAGAACGGAAGTCTCTCTTCTTCATCTTTCTTCCTGCGAATGCATAGTTGCCGCTCTTCATTACGGCCTGCTTAGCCATCTTGAAGTGCTTGGACTTAGAACCCCAGTAACCCTTTGCGAGCTTGAGAACTTTATTTCTTCTTGCGCGGGTAGTAACCGCACCCTTTACTCTTGCCATTTCTTAATTCCTCCTGTTTTTTGGTAGTCGATCAACCGATCATTGCTCTTACGTTCGGAGCCATGGATTCGCTGAGGTATCCTGCCTTACGGAGGTGTCTCTTGCGCTTGGTTGTCTTAAGGTTGGTCTGATGACGGCGGTTGATGTGGTTGAACTTAACCTTACCGCTCTTGGTGAGAGAAAATCTCTTGGATGATGCCTTATGTGTCTTGATCTTAGCCATTTTGTTTTCCATTTCCCGATGACTTTTGTATTTTTTCGGGCGTCAACTGACTTCGGTCACCGTCGAAGCCGACCCGATTGCCGCATACGCGGCTTTTTATTCGGTAGGTTTTTCCTCTGCCTTCGGCTTAACCTTGCCGGGCTTGATGGGAGAGATGAACATGATCATAGATCTGCCCTCCATTGCGGGCTGCTTATCTACACTGCCCTTTTCGGCGCACGCCTCCTCAAACTTCTTGAGAAGCTCGATTCCAAGCTCGGTATGACTGAGCTGACGGCCTCTGAACCTTACCATAACTCTTACCTTGTCGCCGTTTGAAAGGAAGCGGAGCGCGGCCTTCACCTTCGTGTTGAAGTCGTTTACGTCGATATGGCAGGAAAGCTGGATCTCCTTAATCTCGGCAATTTGCTGCTTCTTCCTTGCTTCCTTCTCCTTCTTGTCGCGCTCAAAGCGGAACTTACCGTAGTCCATAATTCTGCACACGGGCGGCTCGCTCTGAGGAGCGATGAGAACAAGATCGTAACCCTTGTCATACGCGTTTTCAAGCGCGGAGACCGCACTGATAACGCCTATCTGCTCGCCGCCTTCACCGATCACACGGACCTGCTTTTGACGGCTGAAGCCTGGGAGAGAGAAGATCGCCTCGTTTATTGTCATATCCTTTGAATTGCCTTTCGCTGCTATGGTAGAACACCTCCGAAAATTACGTTTCCCGCAAAAAACAAAAAATGCGCGGGCGTCAAGAAACAGATCCCGTGCAACAAATACCGCTTTCGCGGAGAGATAGGATATCAACCGGCAAACTTTGTTTGACGGTGAGAGCGGTGCTCTGCTTCTTTTTTAGACGCTTCATTATAACACGCTCTTTTCCGTTTGTCAACACTTTTTCGAAAGTTTTTTCATTTTTCTCTTTTCAAAACATTTGTTCTTGACAAAATCGCTTTTGTGGGGTATAATATATGTCCGCAAACGTCGTTTTTCGACGCATTTTCACGAAAGGAGAAGATACAATGCGCTTTAACGCTCAAGGAAAAGAGCATACAAGACGCTTTCACCCCGACGATCGCCGTTGCTGTAAGATAGAATGCGTCTGCGCCTGCACGGGTATTCTCTTCTTTCTTCCCCTCGTTTCGGTTCCCGGCTCGAAATTCGGAAGATTCTGGGCAAATCAGGGGCTTATAATGCTGTTCCTCGAGATAGCTATGCTTCTCCTTGGATTTATCGTTTCATGGGTGCTTGGGCTTCTCGCTTTGATCCCGTTCATCGGTATCGTCTTCAGCATTATCAAGGTCGTTTTCCTTATCGTGCTCGGGCTTGCCGCTCTGTTGGTGATTGTTTTGCAGGGCTCCTTTGCCGCAAGAGGACGCGCGACCGATATGCCGTATATCGGAACGCTCAGATTTATCAAATGATTTTCTTCCCGAGGCGTTTGCCTCGGGAATTTTCTTTTCTAACCCGTTGACTATCGTCTCAAAGTATGATACAATAATTTCGTATTATTTTTTGGAGGCAGCTTATGCAGACACTCGGCTTCAATAACGACCTGTATATCAAAAAACAGTCGGAAATGATCGCAAAAAGAATAAACGATTTCGGCGGAAAGCTCTACCTCGAATTTGGCGGAAAGCTTTTCGACGACTATCATGCGTCGCGTGTACTGCCGGGATTCGCACCCGACATCAAGCTCAAAATGCTTCTCAACATGGCGGACAGAGTTGAAATGGTTATCGTTATCAGCGCCTCCGATATCGAAAACCAGAAGATCCGCTCCGACATCGGCATCTCCTACGACGCCGACGTTCTCCGTCTTATCGACGCATTCCGCGACGCGGGTCTTTACGTCGGCAGTATCGTAATAGGAAGATACACCGGTCAAAGAAGCGCCGTCCTCTTCAAGGAACGCCTTGAGGGACTCGGAATGAAGGTGTATTTACACTATCCGATTGAGGGCTACCCGCTTAACGTAAAGCACGTTGTAAGCCCCGATGGACTTGGCAAGAATGAATACATAGAGACCGAGCGTCCGCTCGTCGTCGTGACCGCGCCCGGTCCGGGAAGCGGAAAGATGGCGACCTGCCTTTCTCAGCTTTACCACGAAAACCTCCGCGGTGTCAAGGCGGGATATGCAAAGTACGAGACCTTTCCGATATGGAATCTTCCGCTTTCGCACCCCGTAAACCTTGCGTATGAGGCGGCGACAGCCGACCTGAATGACGTCAATATGATCGACCCGTACCACCTTGAGTCGTACGGCAAGGCAGCAGTAAACTACAACCGCGACGTTGAGAACTTCCCCGTTCTGCGCGCGATATTCGAAAAAATATACGGCAAATGCCCGTATAAGTCTCCGACCGATATGGGCGTAAATATGGCGGGCTTTTGTATTTCCGACGAGGACATCGTAAGAAACGCATCCAAGGACGAGATCGTCCGCCGTTATTATAAGATACTTTGCGACGGACTCAAGAGCGGAAATCAAAACAGTGATGCGGTAACGAAGATGGAGTTCGTTATGAATCAGGCTGGAGTTACGACCGATGACCGCGCAGTCGTCCTTGCGGCAAATCAAAAGGCAGAAGAAACGGGCAAGCCTGCGTCGGCTCTGATGCTCCCAGACGGCACGATCGTCACGGGAAAGACCTCGTCGCTCCTCGGCCCATCTGCCGCACTTCTCCTCAACGCTCTTAAAGCCCTCTCGGGCATCGACAAGGGCACCGACGTGATAAACGAATCGGTCATCAAGCCGATACAGGAGCTTAAGACGGGCGTTCTCGGAAACCACAATCCGCGCCTGCATTCCGATGAGGTGCTTATCGCCCTGGCGATAAGTGCAAGCTTCGATGAAAACTCCGCCGAGGCGATGAAGCATCTTTCTGCCCTGCGCGGCTGTGAGGCACATTCTACGGTAATTCTCCCGCAGTCCGACGAGGACGCGTTCAGAAAGCTCGGCGTCAATATGACCTGCGAGCCGAAATATACGACTAAAAAGCTGTATCACAAGCAGTAAACTGTTGCTATTGACAACGGCAAAAAATTAAGTTATCATAAAAATACGAAATTTAATGTAAACGGACGGTCAGAATATGAAAAGCTCCGCGAAAGAAATGGTAATGTTCAGAAATTCCCGAAAGGGCTATGATAAGAACGACGTTAACCGCTATATAGAGGATATGAATATCCGCTTTACGACGGCTGAAAACCGCTATATAAGCACGGTCAGAATGCTTGAGCAGGATATTGAAAAGCTCAAGGTGAACGCTGATAAGACAGCGGAGCTCGACGCCGTCAAGGCAGAGCTCGAGATCGTGAAGGCAAAGCTTAACGAGGCGGAAACAGAGCTCGACAACGCAAAAGCCGAGCTTGAAAACACTAAAAACGATCTTGAGGCGGCAAAGAGCGCTCCCGTAAGCTCAGAATCAAAAACGGAGCTTTCGATAACCGACGCCGAAAGCAAGCTCGGAAGCATACTCGTCAAGGCAAATCTCGACGCGCAAAAGATCGTCTCCGACGCGGAAGAGGAAAGCCGTCTTAAGATTGTAGAGGCGGAAAAGACAGCCGAAGGTATTCGCTTCGACGCCGCGGTTTCGGCTCGTATTATGACAGAAACGACGAAAAAAGAGCTTGCCGCGCTCACCGAGGAATATATGAAGAACCTCTCCGCCCTCTCGATTGAGAGCGCAGAGGAATACAAGCGCCTTAGTGAAGAGCTTAAGACAAAGTTCGAGCAGGCAGAAAGTGCCGCTAAAGAAAAGCTCAATTTCTAAGATTTATCAAAATCATAAAGAGACCTCAAAGAGCTGCCGTGCCATAAGGCACGCCTCTTCGAGGTCTCTTTTCGTTAAAGGAAACCGCCGGAGAGCAAGCTACCCGATGGCTTTTTAATGATGCATCGCCTGCGTCGATATGATGTATTCGCTTCGCTCATAATGATGTGCTCACCCTGTTCGCAATGATGCGATGTTTGC